>JAUHXR010000469.1 GCA_030426845.1 Polyangia bacterium
CGCGGGCGCGGCCGCCTCGGCGGGCGTCTCCTCCTCCGCGGCCCCCTCGGCCACGGGGGCGTCGACCACCCCGGGCACCTCCGCGACCGGCGGGGCGGCGGGCGCGGCCACCTCGGGCGCGGCCACCTCGGACGCAGCGACCTCGGGCGCGGCCACCTCGGACGCGGCCACCTCGGACGCAGGGCTGGGCGCGGCCGCGAGCGGGACGGGGGCGTCGTCTCCGAGCCACCGGGTCAGAGGCGCGCTCAGCGCCCAGGCCGCGACCCCGAACCCGGCGAGCGCGGCGAGGCCCGCCGCGGCCCAGACCCCTCGCCGTGACGCGCCGGCGGAGCGGGCCTGCGGCGAGGCGACCGCCGGCTCGGTGACCGAGGGCGGGGCGGCGGGCGCGGCGACCGAGGGCACGGCGAGCGAGGGCACGGCGAGCGAGGGCGCGACCGCGGCCCCCTCGTCCGCCGCGTCGCCGAACGGGTCGGAGCTCTCCCGGGCCGACGCGAGGAGCCCGCGCTTGCGCTCGGCCGCGCCGGGGAAGACCTCGTCCATCCACTCGCCCAGCTCCACCTGGCCGAGCGGCTGCCCGCTCCGCGCGAGCGCGTGGGAGAGCGCCTGGCCCATCGCGCGGGCGCTCGCCCAGCGCGCCTCGGGATCGCGGCTCAACGCGCGCGTCGCGATCTCGTCGATCTCGGGAGGCACGCGCGGGTCGACCGACGAGGGCGGCGGCACGTCCGCGCCGACCACCGCGAGGATGGTCTCGGTCTGGGTGGCGCGCCGAAAGAGCCGTCGCCCCGCGGCCGCCTCCCAGAGGATCACCCCGAGCGACCAGATGTCGGCCCGCCGATCGACGACGCCGCCCCGCGCCTGCTCGGGCGCCATGTACGCCCACTTCCCCCGCACCGAGCCGGTGGTGGTCTCGTGGATCTGATCGGCCGCGCGCGCGATGCCGAAGTCCACCACCCGGACCCCGCCGTCGTAGGTCACGAAGATGTTGTGCGGCGAGACGTCGCGGTGGACGACCTCGAGCGGCTCACCGTCCGGCCCGCGGAGCTCGTGCGCCGCGTGCAGCCCCTCGCAGGCGTGGGCCAGGATCCGCGCGACGAAGCGGGCGCGCCGCGGGTCGTCGCCCGCGCGCAGCGAGGCGCCGAGCACCCGCGAGAGCGGCTCGCCGAACAGGTACTCCATCGCGATGTAGTAGCGGCCCGCGGCCTCGCCGAAGTCGAGGATGGAGCAGACGTTCGGGTGATCGATCCGCGAGGTCAGGCGCGCCTCGTCGAGGAACATCTCGACGAAGCCCTGCCGCTCGGCGAGGTGCGCGTGGATGCGCTTCACCGCGGCGAACTTCTCGAAGCCGCCCGGGCCCTCCATGCGCGCGAGGTAGACCTTGCCCATCCCGCCCGAGGCCAGCTCGAAGCACAGCCGGTAGCGCCCGAAGCGCCGATCGGCGGGCGGGACGAGCGACTCGCGCTCCGGGGCGTCCTCGTCGGGCTCGCCCCCGAGCTGCGCGCCGCTGGGTGTGAGGGTGACGGTCGCCACGTGCGCGTCTGGAGAATACCTGGGCCGCGCGGGCCGCAGCAAAGCGGGTGTATCCTCGACGAGGTGGGCGACGCGGACGATCCGGGCTTCGAGGAGGAGTGGACGGTCGACGCGACGGTGCGCTCGGACGACGCCTACCTCGTCCAGCGGTTCACGCTGCAGGCCGAGGCGGACCCGGAGGCGCGCTTCGAGTCGACGACCGATCGATGCAGCATCGGCAGCCATCCGTCGAACGACCTGGTGATCGACGACGCGACGGTGTCGCGCTTCCACTGCGAGGTCCTGATCGACGATCGCGGCGCGCGCGTGAAGGACATGGGGAGCCGCAACGGGACGCGGGTCGACGGCGTCCGCGTGGAGGAGGGCTACCTCAAGGACGGCAGCCGCGTCCGGGTCGGGCGGAGCACGCTGCGGTTCCACGTCGCGGGGCAGCGCAACCGTCTGCCGCTGTCGGAGCGCCGGGAGCTCGGCACGATGGTCGGCGGCTCGGTGGCGATGCGCGCGCTCTTCGCCCAGCTCGAGCGCGTCGGGCCGACCGAGGTGACGGTGCTGCTGCAGGGCGAGACGGGCACCGGCAAGGAGGAGGCCGCGGCCACGCTCCACCAGCTCGGGCCGCGCGCGGAGGGCCCGTTCGTGGTGGTGGACTGCGGCGCCATCCCGCCCAACCTCCTCGAGAGCCACCTGTTCGGCCACGTCCGCGGCGCGTTCACCGGGGCGGAGACCGGCCGCGCGGGCGCGTTCGAGGCGGCCGACGGCGGCACCGTGTTCCTCGACGAGATCGGGGAGCTACCTCTCGACATGCAACCCAAGCTGCTCCGCGTGCTCGAGCAGCGCGAGATCCGGCGGGTGGGCGAGACCGAGACGCGCGCGGTGTCCGTCCGGGTCCTCGCCGCGACGCACCGCGACCTGCGGCACGAGGTCGGCGCGGGCCGCTTCCGGGAGGACCTCTACTACCGGCTCGCCGTGATCCGCCTCGTCCTGCCGCCGCTGCGCGAGCGCCCCGACGACATCCCGCTCCTCGTGTCGCGCTTCGTCGACGAGATGAGCCTCGACCGCGAGACCGAGCTGCGCCTGCGATCGCCCGCGTTCCTCGCGGAGCTGCGACGCGCGGCCTGGCCCGGCAACGTGCGACAGCTCCGCAACCACCTCCAGCGCGCGGCGATCTTCGAGGAGGTCCCGCCGCTGCGGCCCAAGGCCCAGGCCTCGCTCCACGATCTCGTCGAGGTCGACCTCCCCTACGCGGAGGCCCGGCGGCGGCTCGTCTCACACTTCGAGCGCGCCTACGCCGAGCGGATCATCGAGCGCCACGGGGGCAACGTCTCGGCCGCCGCGCGCGCGGCCGGGATCGGCCGAAGCTACCTCCACCGGCTGCGCGGCCGAGGCGACGACGACCCGTGAGGTCGCACGTCGCCTTGACGGCCTTGGTCCTCGTCGGCTGCGCGGACAGCCTCGTCGCGGGCCAGCCGATCCAGATCGTGGCCCAGCGCGGCGAGCTCGAGCCGAGCTACGGGGTGGTCGAGCTGTGGCGCGGCTCCTGCGGCGCGCCCGAGGCGCTGGAGCAGCGACGCTGGTTCTCCGCGTCCGCGGCGCCGGCCCCCACCCCGGACGGCGGGGTGACCGACGCCTCGACGGCGCTCCGGCTGCGGTCCGGCGAGGACTACTGCGTGCGCGTCTTCGCGGTCCGGGACGAGCCGTACAGCGAGGCGCTGAGCTGCACGGTCGTTGGCCTGGGCGAGCGCGAGCTGGCGATCGGCGAGGTGACGGAGGCGCGCGTCGTGGTCGACGTCCGCGACCTCGCCGAGGAGGGGCCGCTCGGCCCGCGCGCGGTCGCCAACGCCCGCTTCGCGGCCGACCTGTGCCCCCCGTTCGGCCGCGGCCCGATGGAGGGCGCCCGGCTCGGCGAGGGCGCGCCCACCTTCCGCTTCACGCCCTACCTGGGCGCGACCCCCGAGACGGTCTACTGCCTCCGCCTCGAGGCCGCCGACCGCGCGCCGGTCGAGCGGCAGCTCCCTGTCAGCCTCGCCGAGGACGGCGAGACGCTGAGCGGGACCTGGCCGGAGTCGCTCGACGCGAGCGCGGGGCTCGTGACGTGGGCCGTCCGGGCGTGCCCCGATCGGTGCCCCGACGACCCGACGCCCTTCGCCCCCGAGGCGGCCGAGTGCACGGCCCCCTCCACGCCCCGCACCTTCGCGGCGCGGCCCGAAGGCGACTTCAACGGCGACGCACGCCCGGACTTCCTCCTCGCGACGCCGACCTACGTGCAGGTCTTCTTGTCGGGCCCCGGCGCGAGCGACGCGGAGACCTACGAGCTGTGCGGCGCGCCGTATCACCTCGAGGAGCTCCGGCCCGACCCGGCCGCTGAATGCGGCGCGCGCGGCGTAGTCCAGAGCATCGGGCCGATGTTGGGCGAGGGGTTGGCGCTCGCGAACCTCGACGACGACCCGGAGACCGAGATCCTCGCGGGCGCGCCGAACTGCCGGCTGACGACCCCGGACGGCGTGCGCACCGGCGGCGCGCTCTTCGCGTTCGACGAGGACCTCGCGCCGCTGTCGAGCCTCGTCTTCGAAGGCAGCTCCCACGTCACGATCCTCGAGGTCTACGGGCTGGACGTCGCGGTCGCCTACCGCGGCGGGGCGCGCGCCACCGACGTCGACGTGCTCGGCGCCGAGTTCATCCCTGGCGCGGCGGTGGTCCGGGACCGCGTCCGGAGCCTCGCGCTCGACCGGTTCCCCACCCTGGGCGCCGACGTGCTGTCCGGCAACGAGGGGCGCTCGCGGGGGCGCGGGGACCTCGACGGCGACGGGCTCGGCGACCTCGTGTACCGCGAGCTCGTGCGCATCGCGCGCCCGCCCGGGAGCTCGTCCGCCTTCCGCAACATCAGGGTGCCCCGGCGCGAGGGCGGCACCTCGATCTTCCTCGGCGACCGCGTCGGCGACGGCGACTTCCACGATGAGCTCCTCCTCGTCGACAACACGGTCGGCGCGGCCTGCGAGTCTCCGATGTCGATCGTGACCCTCGACGTCGCCGCCGACGGCTCCGGCAGCCTGCGCGCCCTCGACACCTGGGAGCGCACCCTGCCGCCGCTCGCCCGGACCAACTGCGTGGTGGAGCCGCCGGTCCTTCCCCCGGTCGTTTGCACGAACGGGACGTGCGATCCCACCGACACCAACTGCGTGCACTGCGGAACGCGAGTCGTCGTCGACGCGACGATGGCGACCGCCATCCCCCTGGGCACCGCCTGGGCGCCCGGCGCGGGCGTGCTCTCGGTCTACCTCACGAGCGGCGGCGTCGAGGCGCGACCGCTCGGGCGCGAGCCGATCCCGGTTCCGACGGCGGCGCGCCACAGCTTCTGCCTCGGCCTCTCGATGGAGGGCCGCTACGACCTCGACGGCGACGGATACGGAGAGCTGCTGGTGGTCGACCCCGTCGAGCAGCGCCTGCTCGTCGCGTGCGGCTCGGAGCCGACTCCTCACCTCGACCTCGTCCGCAGCCGCGCGCTGGCCGACCTGCGCGTGGGCGAGGAGGGACAAGGTCG
>JAUHXR010000086.1 GCA_030426845.1 Polyangia bacterium
AGGAGCCGGTCGGCCAGCTCGCGACCCGCGTGATCGCCGAGCTCGGCGGCCTCCACCGCCTCGGCCGGCTCGGGCCGGGGGCGCTCGAGCAGATCGACGGCCTCGGCCCGACCAAGGCGGCCCGCCTCGTCGCCGCGGTGGAGCTGGGGCGCCGGGTCCTCACGCGCCCGCTGCCCCCGGGCCTCCGCATCGCGAGCAGCCGCGACGTCGACGCGGCGATGCGCCCGCGCCTCGCGGACGCGCTGGTCGAGCACTTCCTCGCGGTCGCGCTCGACGCGAAGAACCGGCCGATCGGCGAGATCGAGGTCGCGCGCGGGAGCCTCAGCGCGTGCCCGGTCGCGCCGGCCGACGTGTTCCGCTCGCTCCTCCTCGAGGGAGCGAGCGGCGTGGTCCTCGTCCACAACCACCCGAGCGGCGTGCCCGCGCCGAGCCCGGAGGACCTCGACCTCACCGAGCGCCTCGTCGGCGCGGGCGACCTGCTCGGGGTGCGGGTCCTCGACCACGTGATCGTAGGCCGGGAGGGCTACTTCAGCTTCCTCGACGCGGGCCTCTTGCGTCCGGGCGCGTCTCACGTAGGATCCTGAACGAAACGTCGCTCCGCGCCGCGGGCCGGCCCCGAGGCAGCCGGCCGTCGCCTTGACACCCCGCGAGGGGGGTGCTTATCTCCCGCGCCTCAGGACGGGCGCAAACCTCGCGCGTCCCTCGACATCGTTACGCTTTCCCGTTTCCGAACGGAGCATCTCGTGAAGCGCACCTACCAGCCGCACTCCACCCGCCGCCAGCGCAAGCACGGCTTCCGGGCCCGCATGGCCACCAAGAACGGCCGCGCCGTCATCAACCGGCGCCGCGCCAAGGGCCGCAAGCGGCTCGCGACGGCCAAGTACAAGAAGTAAGCCCCGCGTCCGCATGCCGGCGCGGCTCAGTGGCTCCCGCGGCTCAGTGGCTCCTAGGCCTCCCTCGCGATGAGCGCGGGGGTCGACGTGGCGCGCGCCGAGCGCCAGGAGGGGCGACGAGAGGGCCTGCCTCGGTCGGACCGCCTGCGGCGCCGGCGCGAGTTCCTCCTCGTGCAGCGCTCGGGCAAGCGGGTACACACCGAGCATTTCATCCTTATCGTGAGCCCGCGGAGCGACTCCGGGGGCGGCCGCCTCGGCGTCACGATCACGAAGAAGGTCGCGGGCGCGGTGGGCCGGAACCGGGTCAAGCGAGTCCTCCGCGAGGTCTTCCGGCGCAACCGGCACTACTTCCCTCGAGGCTACGACTTGGTCGTCATCGCGAAATCCGGAGCCCCCCTCCTCGGTTACGAGGCCGTCCGCCACGAGGTGGGGCGGGTGCGGCGGGCCCTCGCGAAGGCGGCGGCGCGGAGCGCTCTCCCGGTCGAGGCCTCGCCCGACGCCTCCGCGCGCTCGGGCTCTCCGCCCCGGGGTCCGAGGGCCCCGCGGACCGAGCGCAGCCCGGCCCCGGACCGCAAGACCCGCCCATGACCCACGACGCCGACGCCGACGATCACGCCTGCGCGTGCGAGCCCGCGACCACCGCGGAGCCAGGGTTGTCAGCGGAGCCCGCGATGTCGTCAGCCGAGCCCGCGATGTCGTCAGCGGAGCCCGCGATGTCGTCAGCGGAGCCCGCGATGTCGTCAGCCGAGCCCGCGAGGTCGTCAGCCGAGCCCGCGAGGTCGGCGGAGGCGCCGAGCCTGATCGCGCGCGTCGTGCTCCTGCTCATCCGCGTCTACTGGTGGACCCTCTCGCCGCTCTTCGGCAATGTCTGTCGCTATTACCCCTCGTGCTCCCGGTACACCGCCACCTGCGTGGAGCGGTTCGGCGCGCTGAGGGGGGGTTGGCTCGGCGTGCGCCGTATCAGCCGCTGTCACCCGTTCCACCCGGGCGGGTTCGATCCACCGCCCGAACGGCTGGAGACCGCCGATGGATGACGGGAACAAGCGCTCACTCTCGATGATCGTCATCGCGGTCGCGATCGGCGCGCTCTACTTCTTCTACAACGAGCTCTCCAGCGAGAGCCCGGTCGAGGAGACCGAGCAGGCGCAGACGACCGAGGGCGCCGATGGCTCCGGCGATGCGTCCGGCGGCGACGGCTCCGGCGGCGACCGCGACGGGGACGGCCCCGGCGTCGATCCCGCGCAGCGCGCGGCGATGCGGGAGGTCGGGACGATCCGCACCGACTCCTTCGAGGCCGAGATCGACAACCTCGGCGGCGGCGTCACCCACTTCCGCATCACCGGCGACGAGCGCTTCCACGACGACGAGGACAACCCGCTCGACGTCGTGACGATCGACGAGCCGCACGAGTTCTGGCGCCCGCTGAAGCTCCGCCTCGGCTCGATCGAGCTCCCCGACGACATCGTCTGGGACCTCGACCAGGTGAGCGAGCGCGAGGTGCGCCTCTCGTGGGAGGGCGAGGGCCTGCGCATCGTCCGCTCGTTCAGCGCCGGCCAGGGGCCCTACCAGATCTGGCACACCGTCCGCGTCCAGAACCTCGCCAACTACCCGCGCACGACCCGCGTCGAGCTCGCGACGTACCACTACGTGCAGCGCGAGGAGGAGTCGGGCGGCATCTCGATCATGCCGTCGCGCAGCCCCGCGGTGAGCCACGGCGCGTGCATCTACGACGACGAGAGCGAGCGCAAGGACCGCAAGAGCCTCGTCGACGACGACAACAACCGGTCCAACCCGCACGGGTACGGCAACGGCGACGTCGACATCGCGGCGGTCGAGAACGTCTACTTCACGCTCGCGATGGCCGCGCACGGCGACCGCGCGGCGCGCTGCGGCCTCTCGGCGCTCGATCTGCCGACCAGCGACGAGGCGGAGGGGACGCTGTTCGAGGCGCGCCTGCTCTACCCGTGGACGGAGCTCGCGCCGGGCGAAGAGCAGACCGTCACCACGCTCGCCTACATCGGGCCCAAGGACCCCGACGCGCTCAACCTCGCGGGCCATCAGCTCCCCGAGATGGTCGACCTCGGGTTCTTCGCGGTGATCGCGAGCCAGCTCGCGCGGCTGCTCCACTTCCTGCACGGCTTCATCCCCAACTGGGGCCTCGCGATCATCGTCCTGACGCTGCTCATCCGGCTCGCGCTCTTCCCCATCACGAACCTGAGCTTCAGCTCGATGGCGAAGATGCGGCAGCTGAAGCCGGAGATCGACCGCATCAACGAGCGCTTCAAGGACGACCCGGAGAAGAAGGGCGCCGCCGTGATGGCGCTCTATGGCAAGCACAAGATCAACCCATTGATGGGCTGCTTGCCAATGCTCGCGCAGATGCCGGTCTTCTGGGCGCTGTACACCTCGTTGTCGACGAACATCGAGCTGTACCACATGCCGTTCGCGCTCTGGTGGACCGACCTCTCGAGCCCCGATCCGTACTACGTCCTGCCGGTCTGCCTCGGCCTGCTGATGCACCTTCAGCAGCGGCTGTCGCCGAACACCATGGACGCCGCTCAGGCCAAGATGATGATGTACATGATGCCCATCATGATCACGGTCTTCATGCTCTTCTTGCCGAGCGGACTGTGTCTCTACATGTTGACGAGCTCCGCGCTGGGCATCGCGCAGATGCAGTTCAACAACTACCGCCTCAGCCGCCAGCCGCCGCTGGCGAGCGATGAGGACGACGACGAATCACCGGACGACGCGCCCGACGACGACGACGAAGACGGCGCCGACTCCCCCAAGCAGAAGCGTCGACCGAGGCGCAAGCGAAGGGTACGCCGTGGACGAGCATGATCATGACAAGGAAGCGCCGCAGTCTCTGGGCGGCGCGCTCCTGGTGGACGACGACGAGCCGATCGACGACGAGGACGACGACGTCCTCGAGGAGGACGGCAAGGCCGACTACGCGAAGGAGGTCCTCGAGGGGATCCTCGATCGCATGGACCTTGAGGCGCGCGTGCGCATCCGCGAGGACGAAGAGCGCATCGTGCTCGACGTGACGGGCGAGGACGCGGGCCGCGCGATCGGCAAGAAGGGCCAGACCCTCGACGCGCTCCAGTTCCTCGTGAACAAGGTGGTCAACCGCTTCCCCGAGGGGCGGCGCTACATCGTCGTGGACAGCGGCGACTACCGCGACCGCCACGACAAGAACCTCGTGAACCTCGCGCGCCGCGAGGCCAAGCGCGCGCTGGAGCAGGGTCGCACGATCACGCTCCAGCCGATGCCCGCCCGCGACCGCCGGCTGATCCACCTCTCGCTCGCGAAGTTCGACGGGGTGACCACCAAGAGCAACGGCGAGGGCCTCGGCCGTCGCATCCAGATCATCCCGTCCAACGGCAGCCGCGGCGGCGGGGGCGGGGGCGGCCGGCGCCGTCGGCGCTGAGCCCGCTCGCGGCGACCTACTCCACGTTGGACACGGCCTCGAACAGCCCGAGCCGGCGCGGGCGCCCTCGCCACGGCAAGCGGTAGCTCCGCTCGTCGGCGAGGGCGTAGCCGTCGGCCGCCGGGAGCTCCTCGACCGCGAGGACGATCACCCGCGGCGCGAGGCCGCGCGCGCGCTCGAGCCACTCTGCCGGCTCGAACGTCGCGCGGCTCATCGCGACGTCGAACGGCGCCCCCGGAATCGGCGGTCCCTCGAGGCGGCGCTCGAGCACCGACGCGCGGCCGGTGAGGCCGAGGGTGCCGAGCGCGTTGCGCTGGAACGCGACCCGCTTGCGACGCGGCTCGACCAGGGTCGCGCGCAGGTCGGGCCGGAGCAGCGCCAGGGGGATGGCCGGCGCCCCCGCGCCCGCCCCCACGTCGACGAAGCGCGCCGCCTCGGGGAGCACCTGGGCGAGGATCAGCGCGTCGGCGAAGAGCACCTCCGCGAGGTCGCGCGGGCTGTCCGAGCCGACCAGGTTGAGCCGCCGGTTCCACAGCGCGACGAGCTCGGCGAAGGCGACGAGGCCCTCGGGCTCGGGATCGCGCGCGCCGAGCGCCGCGGCCAGCTCTTGCAACGCCGCCCTCACGCGCCGAGGGTAGCCTCGGAATCCGGCCCCGCGCTCGGTGTTCTTCCCGCCAGGGTTCCGCTTGCCACTCGAGGCCGTGGCTGTAGACTCCCTCAGCCGCTCTCCATGCCGCGCACCTTCACCGCGTTCTGCGTTCTCCTCGCTACCTCGCTCGCTCCCGCGGGCGTCGCGGCCGCGCAGGACTGCCTCTGCCTGATGCCCGGCCACACGCCTCCGGCGTGGCAGGGTTGGCTCGAGGCGAGCGCGAGCCCGCGCGTGCCGCAGAGCATCGAGGTCGGCCCGGTGTTCAGCTCCGACGGCGAGCTGCTCGTGTCCGACGCGGCCCGCGAGGCCGGCGCGCGCGACGGCGTCACCCGAGCCCGCCGCGCCGCCCCGGTCGAGGTCCTCTGGTGTGTGAGCGCCGACGACCCGCGGTGCTCCCCCCGCGACGAGGCCCCGAACGACGGGCCCCGCAGCTTCGAGGGCAGCCACGGCGCCGGCCCCGCGATCGACTCCCCCCGGCTCGCCACCGCGCGCCCGCGCGCGGTCAGCCGGCCGGTCTGCGACGGCCTCCCCCGCCCCGAGCGGCGCGGCCGCGTCGAGCGGCCCCCGCGCGTCTGACGCGGACCCCGCGAGCCTCCCTCCGGTAGACCGATCGGCGCAGCACGGCCGATCGCCGGCCCGCGCTCGGCGGACGACGCCGAGGAGCACGCCACGCTGACCGTCGACCCGCATCGCGCGGCTCGCGCGGATCAACGCGGACCTCCTCGGCTCCAAGCCGGACGCGCCGGCCTCCGATCCCTCGGGATCGGCCGGAGGACCCGCGGGCCCGTCCGGTCCCCGACCCTCGAACCCAGAAACCCAGGATGAATGGCGGTCGCGCGCGCACGAAGCGGCGCGACCGTCCACGGCGGCGCCCGGCCCACTGGACGGCCGACGCTCCCCCGTGACTTAGGAAAGGTATATTGTCATGAGCAAAGGATCTGCGATCATCTCGATCCTGATCGCGTTCGTCGCTGGCTTGGCCATCGGCAGCATGATCGACTCGAGTGGCGGCGCCGACGAGTCGACCCTCGCCGACATCGCCATGGACGGCGAGCGCGCGGCGGAGCCTTCCGAGGCCCCCGGCGCGGCCGCCCCCGCCGCCCCCGGAGAGACGGTCCGCCTCCGCGCGACCGTGCCCGAGAACGCCCCCCAGCGCGGCCCGGACGACGCCCTCGTCACGATCGTGATGTGGAGCGACTACCAGTGCCCCTTCTGCTCCCGCGTGGAGCCCACCATCAGCCGCATCGTCAACGAGCACCGCAACGACGTGCGCGTGGTGTGGCGTGACAACCCGCTCCCCTTCCACCAGCAGGCGGGCCCCGCCGCGGAGGCCGCGCGTGAGGTCTACGCGCAGGGCGGCGACGAGAAGTTCTGGCAGTTCCACGACCTCCTCTTCGAGAACCAGCGCGCCCTCGAGCGCGCCGACCTCGAGCGCTACGCCGGCCAGGTCGGCGGGATCGACATGACCCGCTTCCGCGCGGCCCTCGACAACCACACCCACCAGGCCGCGATCCAGACGGATCAGCGCGACGCCGGCCAGCTCGGCGCGCGCGGCACCCCGGCGTTCTTCATCAACGGCGTGCAGCTCATGGGCGCGCAGCCCTACGAGCGCTTCAACGAGGTCGTGACCGCCGAGCTCGCGAACGCGCGCCGCATGGTCGCTGGCGGCACCGCCCGCGGTCAGGTCTACGCCACCCTCATGCGCACCGCGCGCACCTCGCCCCCGCCGGAGCCGAGCCAGCCCGGGCAGCAGCCCCAGCAGGCTCAGCGTCAGCCCGATCCGGCCGCGATCTACCGCGTGCCCGTCGGCGACTCCCCCACCAAGGGCCCCGACACCGCGCTCGTCACCATCGTCGAGTTCAGCGAGTTCCAGTGCCCCTTCTGCTCGCGCGTCCTCCCGACCGTGAACCAGATCCGCGAGCGCTACGGCGACGACGTGCGCTTCGTGTTCAAGCACAACCCGCTGCCCTTCCACCAGAACGCGATGCCCGCGGCCGAGGCGGCCATGGAGGTCCAGGCGCAGGCGGGTGACGAGGCGTTCTGGCGCTACCACGACACGATGTTCGAGAACCAGCAGCAGCTCACGCGCCAGAACCTCGAGCAGTGGGCCCAGGCGCTCGGCGGCATCAACATGGTGCGCTTCCGCGCGGCGCTCGACAACCACACCCACCAGGAGGCCATCCAGCAGGATCAGGCCCTCGCCCGCGGCCTCGGCGCCAGCGGCACCCCGTCGTTCTTCATCAACGGCCGCAACCTGCGTGGCGCCCAGCCGTTCCCCGCCTTCCAGGCGGTGATCGACCAGGAGCTCGCGCGCGCCCGTCAGCTGCTCGAGTCGGGCACCCCGCGCGCCCGCCTCTACGACGCCCTGATCGCGGACGGCGCGACCGAGCCGCAGTTCATCAACCCGCCCGGCGGCGCCCAGCCGGCCGCCGCGCCGGCCGAGCCGCCCGCCGATCAGGTCTACGAGATCGCCGTCCCGCGCAACGCGCCGAGCCGCGGCCCGGCCAACGCGCCCGTCACGCTGCAGCTCTTCAGCGACTTCCAGTGCCCCTTCTGCGGTCGGATCCGTCCGAGCCTCGACCAGGTCGAGGAGCGCTTCGGTCGCCAGGTGCGCATCGTGTGGCGCAACTACCCGCTGCCCTTCCACCAGAACGCGATGCCCGCGGCCGAGGCGGCCATGGAGGTCTTCGCGCAGGGGGGCAACGAGAAGTTCTGGCAGTACCACGACCTCCTCTTCGAGAACCAGCAGGCGCTCTCGCAGGCGGACCTCGAGCGCTACGCGCAGCAGGTCGGCGGCATCGACATGGCGCGCTTCCGCACGGCCCTCGAGAACCACACCCACCGCGCCGCCGTCCAGGCGGACATGAACGCGGTCCAGGAGGCCGGGGCGCGCATCGGCACGCCGTCCAGCTTCATCAACGGCCGCCTCCTCCAGGGCGCGCAGCCCTTCCCCGCCTTCGAGGCCGCGATCAACCGCGCCCTCGAGGACTGAGCCTCACGTAGGCTGACCCCGCTCCGGCGGGGCGCTGAAGCGGGCCGCCGGGTTCTCCCGGCGGCCCGTTCGCTTTCTTGATATGTCCCTGGACGTGATGGCGACTCGCTCCCGCCCGCTCGCGCTCTCCCTCGCCCTCGCGCTCGCCGCGTGCGGCGGCGCCCGGGGCCCGCGGCCCGTCCCCCCCGGCCCCGGGCCGTGGGGCGAGCGCACCGATCTGGCGCGCTTCCAGGTCCCGCTCGAGGGCGCGCCCGCGCGCGGGAGCGACCGGCCGCTCGTCGACCTCGTGGTGTTCAGCGACTTCGAGTGCCGCTACTGCGCGGCCAACGAGGCGGTCCTGGCGCGGGCGCGCGAGCGCCACCGCGACTCGCTGCGCGTCCACTTCCGCCACCTGCCGCTGCCGTTCCACCGCTACGCCGAGCGCGCCGCGCAGGCGGCGGAGGAGGCGCGCGTCCAGGGTGGAGACGACGCGTTCTGGGCGTTCCACGACCGACTCTTCGCGAACCCCGGCGCGCTCGACGAGGAGGCGCTGCTCGGCCACGCGGAGGCGCTCGGGCTCGACGCCGCGCGCATGCGCGCCGCGCTCGCGGACGGCACCCACGCGCCGCGCATCGAGGCGGACATCGAGCTGGCCGATCGTGTCGGCGCGGACGGAACGCCGACCCTGTTCCTCAACGGCCGCGCGATCCACGGCGCCCTCCCCTACGCGCAGCTCGAGGCGATCCTCGAGGAGGAGATCGGTTTCGCCCGCGCGGCGCTCGCCAGCGGCGTCCCCCGCGAGGCGCTCTACGCGGTGGCGATGCGGAGCGCGCACGCCGAGGCCACCCCGCCGCCGCCCCCGCCGCGCCCGCGCGGCCCGCGCCAGCGGCTGGACCCGACCGTCACGTACCGCGTCCCGATCGACGGCGCGCCGATGCTGGGCCCGGCCGACGCGCTGGTCACCGTGGTGATGTTCAGCGACTTCCAGTGTCCCTACTGCGCGCGCGCGATGCCGACGATCGCCGCGCTCCTCGAGCGTCACCCCGAGGACGTCCGCCTGGTGTTCCGCCACAACCCGATCCCCGCCCACCGCGACGCCTTCGACGCGGCCCAGGCGGCCCACGAGGCGTTCGCGCAGGGCGGCGACGCGGCGTTCTGGCGGATGCACGATCGGCTCCTCGCCCACCCCGAGGCCCTCTCGCGCGAGGAGCTGCTCGCCCACGCCGAGGCGGAGGGGCTCGACCCCGCGCGCCTCGCCACCGCGCTCGACGAGGGGACGCACGAGGCGCGGATCGACGCCGACCAGGCGCTCGCGCGTCAGCTCGGCGCGCGGGTCACGCCGTCCTTCTACGTGAACGGGCGGGTGATCCTCGGCGCGCAGCCGCTCGGCGTGTTCCTCGACGCGGTCGACGAGCAGCTCGCGCTCGCCCGGGCCCGGATCGAGGCGGGCACCCCGCGGCTCGAGGTCTACGGGAGCCTCATGGCGGACGCCGCGCCCGAGGCGGTCTGGACGAGCGACGAGCCGCCGTCCGAGGTCACCTTGGTCGTGCCGGAGGGTGCCCCGCGGCGCGGCGCGGCCGAGCCCGCGGTGGTCGTCCAGATGTTCAGCGACTTCCAGTGCCCCTACTGCCGCGACGTCCAGCCGACGATGAGCCGGCTCCTCGAGGCCCACCCCGACGTCCAGCTCGTGTTCCGGCACTACCCCCTGCCGTTCCACCGCGACGCCCGGCCGACCGGCATCGCAGCCCTCGAGGTCCAGCGCCAGCTCGGCGACGAGGCGTTCTGGCGCTTCCACGACCTGGCGCTCGAGGCGGAGTCGCTCGGCCCCGAGGCGCTCGTCGACCTCGCGGCCCGCGTCGGCGCCGATCGGGCGGAGGTCGAGGCCGCGCTCGCCGAGGAGCGGCGCGCCGAGGTGATCGACGCCGACATCGGCGCGGTGCGGCGCGCGGGCCTGCGGATCGGCACCCCCACCTTTGTCGTGGGATCTCGGCTCGTTACGGGTGCCCAGCCCTACGAGGTCTTCGAGGAGGCGGTGAGGCTCGCGCGGTCGGCGACGCCCGATTGACACCCCCGGATCGCCGGCGTAAGTTGCGGCGCCTTTTACGAAATTTCGGGGTTACCGATGGCCAGAGCGCAGGCCGCGAGCCGGGTGAACAAGAAGCCGCCCACCGTCGAAGAGCTTCACTTCAAGAGCGACAGCGCCTTCCTCTGTCTGCTCCTCAACCGTCGCACCGGCTTCATCCGGGTGATCGACTTCCGCTCGGGGGCGCTGCCGGCCAAGCGACTGTACATCCAGTCGGTGGCGAAGCGCGAGGGCGTCTCGAAGGTCATCACCCTCGTCGAGAAGGACGAGGTCTCGAGCTGGACCCGGGTGGGGTTCGTGCGCGAGGGCACCATCCCCGGCTTCTACAAGCGCAGCGACGGCCACCTCTGCGGCTGCCTCGTCGGCGACCGCACGGCCTCGCTCGAGGTGACGGACGCGGGCCTCAAGCAGGCCGAGCGCACCGTCAACCACGGCAAGAAGAACGCCCGCGAGGTGCCCGACGACCTCAACATGGTCACCGCCAAGGTGATCGACGAGGCGACCGCGCTGAAGGCCCGCGACGAGGTCTGGCGTCGCGGCAAGGGGCTCAACTCGTTCGACCCGTTCGGGCGCGAGGCGGCGCGTATGTACATGGAGTCGACCGCGCGCCGCGGCCGGCCCAACTACCTGGCGGCCGAGTTCCAGGACTGCTTCGGGCACTCCCTCGTCGAGGTGCTCCGCCAGCCGGAGGACGACCTCGACGTCCTGGCGATCACCGAGGGTCTGCGCGTGATGGGCGAGACCCTCAAGGATCGCGGCATCGTCAGCGCCTTCGGCTTCGCGCCGAGCAACGACATCGGCGTGGCCACCGCCTACTGCGCGGCCGGCTTCCGCAAGACCGGCCTCCTCGCCGGCGGCATCTACTCCGGGGGCGAGCGCCACGACGCGATCCTCTGGACGAAGAAGCTCTCGAACCCCGCCGACGAGATGTGAGCCCCGGCGCGGCCGGCCGGGCGGCTCCACGGGAGTCGCGCAGGCCGATCCGCGCAGTCGGCCCCCGCTCTGGGGTCCCGCTCCACTCCAGATCGCGCTCCAGATCGCGCTCCAGATCGCGCTCGAGATCACGCAGCGCTCGGGCGGCGACGGCCCGCTGGGAGATCACCTCCCGACGGATCGCTGCGCCTCCCGAGGGCGATCTGCGCCCGGCGGCAATAGAGACCGCTCCACGCGCGTAGTGTCGGTTGTATCAACCGCGTGGGCGGACCGTTGCCCTGCCGAGCGCGGCTGGGTAACCTCGCCGCCCGACCCGAGGAGCGAAATGCGTACCCGTGAAGACATCGAGGCGTACCTCGAGCGCTCTGGCAACCCTCACAACGAGGTCGCCGAGGACACCTGGATCGTGACCGATCCGTCGAACCCGACGGAGCACATCGTCGTGCGGATCGCCGAGTCGCTGGTGGTCTTCCGGCTCAAGCTCCTCGAGCTCGCGCGCATCGACCCGAAGCGCCGCGAGGAGTTCTTCCAGCGGCTCCTCACCCTCAACGCCGAGGACATGGTGCACGGCGCCTACGGCATCACCGAGGGCGACCTGATCATGATCGCGACGCTGCGCCTCGAGCACCTCGACTTCAACGAGTTCTCGGGGACGCTCGACGACTTCGCGATGGCCTTGACCAACCACTACCCCCAGCTCCGCGAGTTCATCGCGGACGCGGCCTGAGGAAGGGGAGGACGACCATGGGTTTCTTCGGACGCCTCGCCACGCTCATCAAGAGCAACCTCAACGACCTGATCAGCAAGTCGGAAGACCCCGAGAAGATGCTGAACCAGGTCATCGTCGACATGAACCAGCAGCTCGTGGAGGCGAAGAAGCAGGTCGCCGTCGCGATCGCCGACGAGAAGCGCCTCCAGAAGCAGTACAACAACGAGAAGTCGGTCGTCGACGAGTGGCACAAGAAGGCCATGCTCGCGGTGCGCGCGGGTGACGACGAGCTCGCCAAGGAGGCGCTCTCTCGCAAGAAGGAGCACGACCAGCTCTCGGGCGCCTTCGAGGAGCAGTGGCGCAAGCAGCAGCTCGCGGTCAACCAGCTGAAGACCGCGCTCCGCGCCCTCAACAACAAGATCGAAGAGGCGAAGCGCAAGAAGAACGTCCTCATCGCGCGCAAGCGCCGCGCCGAGGCGATGAAGTCGATCCAGGAGACCATGAGCGGTCTCTCGGACAACTCCGCCTTCGAGACCTTCGATCGCATGAGCGAGCAGATCGATCAGATCGAGGCCGAGGCCGAGGCCGGAGCCGAGCTCAGCGAGGAGTACACGGGCGACGTCCTCAAGTACAAGTTCGACAAGCTCGAGGCGACCGCCGGCGCGGACGCCGAGCTCGACCAGCTCAAGCGCGAGATGGGCCTCATCGAGGAGGAGGCCCCCGCGGTCGCCGCGCGCGTCGAGGAGTCGGCCGAGGAAGAGGGCGAGATGGACGCCGAGGAGATGGCCGAGCTCGAGGCCGCCCTCGAGGAGCTCAAGCGCCGCGAGGAGATGGCCAAGGGCTGAGCCCGTGGGCCCGGACAGCGGCCTCGCGGCCGCGATCCTCGGCGCGATGATCTGCATGGTGTCCGCCCCCGCGCTCGTGGGGGCGGGCGTCGGCTACGCGCTCGGTCGGCGAGGCGGCGATGGCGCCCGCGGCGGGCTCGCTGGGCTGCTCGCGCTCGTCGGCCTCACGGTGGGTGGGGCCGCGGGCGCGCTGGCGGTCGCGCTCACGTTCTTCGGGTCCAGCTTCGAGCCGACCCTCGTGCTCGCGCCGGTCGGGACCGCCTACCCCCACGACGTCTTCGTGATCGAGGACCCCGCCGCGGGCGTCGACCTCGACTGGGACGTGCTCCATCTGCACGCGCGCACACCACTGCCAGACTCCGGGGTGGTTCGGATCGGCGACCTCGGTCCGCTCGCCGACGCGCCGATGAGCGCCGAGATCGAGGGCCTAGGCGCCTACTACGGCGCGTCGAGCGTTCCCACGCCGCCAGGCTTCGTCCGGCCGGTCCGCTGCTTCTCGTTCGACCCATGGGACCCGGATCGAGCCAATGACTGTGACGCGCCGCCGGAGCGAATCGGCGCGATCGTCCAGGCACGCGAGGGCGGCGGCGCGGCCCCGTGATCGGGCGCGCTTGACTCGGCCGAGTCCGGGTCTTACGGCATGCGGGTCATGCCGACGTACGAGTACGGCTGCGAAGCCTGCGGCCAACAGTGGGAGATGGAACAGCGCATCTCCGCGGACCCGATCAAGAAGTGCCCGCACTGCGGCAAGCGCAAGGCCAAGCGCCTCGTGAGCGGCGGCAGCGGGGTGATCTTCAAGGGCGGGGGCTGGTACGCCGACCTCTACCACAAGCCGGCGGGCAGCTCGGACAGGGGCAGCTCGGACAGGGGCAGCTCGGACAGGGGCAGCTCGGACGGGGGCAGCTCGGACGGGGCCAGCTCGGGCAAGGGCAGCTCGAGTGACTCGAGCAGCGCGTCCACGTCCGAGTCCAAGCCCAAGAAGAGCAAGGCCAAGAAGGCCAAGGACTGAAGCGGACGACGCCGCGCCGGCGGGCTGCTACGCGGGCTGCAGGTAGCTGACCTGGATGGTCCGCACGTCGCGGCCACCGTCCTCGCCGCGGAACTCCACGTCGACGCGCGGCGGCGAGGTGGGCTTGATCGTGACGATCCGGCCGAGCCCGAACTTGCGGTGGCGAACCGGCATCCCGACGCGGATGCCGACCGAGAGGTCGGATCCGTCGTCCATGTCGACGTAGCTGTCGCCCGGCGCGACCTCGCGCGGCGCCGGCTCGCGGGTGCGCGGCGCTCCATGGCCGCCTCCTCCGTAGCCGCCCCCTCCGTAGCCGCGCCCGTAGGACGACGCCGGGCGCGCGGGCCGCGGCGGCGCGCTCTGACGCCGCCCCACCCACTGCACGTCGTCTTGCGGCAGCTCGAGGAGGAAGCGCGAGATGCTCATCGGCCGGAGCTGGCCGAACACGCGGCGCGCGCTCGCCCACGTCAGCATCAGCCGCTCCTCCGCCCGGGTGAACGCCACGTAGGCGAGGCGCCGCTCCTCCTCGAGCGCCTCGGGGTCGGTCCCCTCCTGCTGGCGCTTGAAGGGGAACATGTCCTCCTCGAGGCCGGCCGTGACCACCACCGGGAACTCGAGCCCCTTGGCCGCGTGCACGGTCATGAGCGTGAGCTTCTCCTCGGCGCCGTCGCTCGCGTCCTCGGTCGTGTCGAGGGTGACCTGCTCGAGGAAGCCCGCGAGGTCGAGCTCCGGGTCCTCCTCCTCGGCGAGCTGGATCGCGCCGAGGAGCTCCTGGATGTTCTGGGTGCGGGCGTCCGACTCGGCGGTGTCCTGCTCCTTGAGCCAGCCCTCGTAGCCCGAGTCGGCGAAGATCGCGTAGCCCACCGCCGCGAGCGAAGCGCCCTCGGCGAGCTGGCGCGAGAAGCCGTCCATCATCTCCACGAACGCGCCGAGGCGCTTCGCCGGCCCGCCCTTCTCGGCCGCGGCCTCGCGCACCGTCTCGAAGAGCCCGCGTCCCGAGCCCGCCGCCCGATCCATCAGCCGCTCGAGGCTCTTCTTGCCGATCCCGCGGGAAGGCGTGTTGATGATCCGCAGGAGGCTGACGTCGTCGGCGGGGTTCGACAGCAGCCGCAGGTAGGCCAGCATGTCCTTGATCTCGGCGCGGTCGTAGAACCGCATCCCGCCGATGATCCGGTACGGCACGCTGCTGCGCCGGAGCTCCTCCTCGAAGACGCGCGACTGGGCGTGGATCCGGTAGAAGACCGCCATGTCCTCGAGGCTGCGGCCCGCGATGCGGAGCTGGCGCACCGCCTCGACCACCAGCTCGGCCTCGTGGCGCTCGTCGCGGCACTGCACCACCGTGATCGGGGCGCCCTCCTCGTTCTCCGTCCACAGCTCCTTGGGCTCGCGGTGCGAGGCGAGCGAGATCACCGCGTGGGCCGCGCGGAGGATCCGCTGCGTGGAGCGGTAGTTCTGCTCGAGCTTGATGATGTGGGCGTCGGAGAACTCGTCCTTGAAGTTGAGGATGTTGCGGCGGTCGGCGCCCCTCCAGCGGTAGATGCCCTGGTCGTCGTCGCCGACCACCGTGACGTTGCGGTGGGCGGCCGCGATCGCGCGGACGAGCCGGTACTGGACGTGGTTGGTGTCCTGGAACTCGTCGACCAGGAGGTAGCGGAAGCGCCGCGTCAGCTCGCCGCGCAGCGCCGGGTCGCCCTCGATCGCGAGGACCAGCCGGTAGATCAGATCGCCGAAGTCCAGCGCGCCAGCCTTCTTCATCTGCTGTTCGTAGGCGGCGTAGACCCGCTGGATGATCTCGTCGTAGACGTTGCCGACGATCATCTGGTCCGGCCCGCGGACCTCCTGCTTCTCGCGCTGGATGCGGCCGGAGACCTGCTTGGGCGGGTAGCGCTTGTCGTCCAGGCCCTGGTCGCGGAGGACCCGCTTGACCATCGCGCGGCTGTCCGCGTCGTCGTAGATCGAGAAGTCCCGCGCGATCCCGACCTCCTTGGCGTAGCGGCGCAGGAGGCGGGCGCAGGTCGCGTGGAAGGTCCCGACCCACAGATCGCGGGTCGCCGAGCCGCCGATGAGGCGCTCGAGCCGCTCCTTCATCTCGCGGGCGGCCTTGTTGGTGAACGTCACCGCGAGGATGTTCCACGGGGCGACGCCGTGCTCGGTCACGAGGTGCGCGACGCGGTGGGTGATGACGCGGGTCTTGCCGCTGCCGGCGCCCGCGAACACCACCAGGGGCCCCTCGGCGTGGAGCACCGCCTCGCGCTGAGGAGGGTTGAGCCCGACGAGGCCCGTCGCGCCGCCTGGATCGATGTTCACGGGGGCAACCCTATCAGCCCGAGGGCGTGCTACAAATCGGGCCATGAAGCCGGCCGGGCAGGGCGTGAATGAAGCCCCGCAGGGCGCGTCCAAGCCAAGCGACGGGCCAGGCTCCGAGGTGGATGTCGACGACACGATCCTCGTAGCCCGCGTCCAGGAGGGAGACGAGCGGGCTTTTCGTGCGTTGTTCGACCGCTACCACCGGCGCGCCTACGCGGTCGCCTACGGGGTGGTCAAGAACCCGCAGGACGCGATGGACATCGTCCAGGACGGCTTCGTCAAGGTCCACCGCCACATCGCGAAGTTCCAGGGCACGAGCAGCTTCTACACCTGGCTCTACCGGATCATCATGAACCTCTCGATCGACCACGTACGACGCCGCAAGAACGCCAAGGGCGTGGAGTACGACGACGCGGTCGGTCGCGAGGACGACGAGGTCGCCGGCGACGGGACGCTGCTGCCGCGCATCCTCGACGCCAACCCGGCCAAGACCGTCATCCGACGGGAGCTGCTCGACAAGATCCAGCAGGCGCTCGAGGAGCTGCCTGAATATCACCGCGCGGTGATCGTGTTGCGTGAGGTGGAGGGCCTCTCCTACGAGGAGATGTCCCAGGTCCTCGGGGTGCCGAAGGGCACCATCATGAGCCGGCTCTTCCACGCCCGGAAGAAGATGCAGTCGGCTCTGAGCGACTACATGCAAGGGGAGCTGAGCATCGAGGATTAGCCATGGCGAGCAGGACCACGACCAGCGGCGATGAGCGCCTGATGCAGTACTTCGACGGGGAGCTGTCCTCGGAGGAGACGGACGTGATGCGGGCGGAGCTCGACGGCGACGACGACCTCGCCGCGCGGCTCGCGGGCCTCGCGCACGCCCAGGACCTCGTCCGCGGCGCCTTCGCGGGTGCGGTGTCCGACCTCGAGGACGCGCCGGCCTACGACGCCGACGCGATGTTCGCCGCCATCACCGCGCGCGCCGGGGCCGACGTGGCCGACGACGATCCGATGCTCCCCGCCGAGGTCCTCGACGAGAGCCCGGCCGAGGAAGAGAACGCGGCCGAGGAAGAGGAAGACGACGCCCGCGTCGTGGACGCCCCCGAGCGCCCTGCGCTGCGTGTCGTCCCGGGCGGCAAGCCAGCCGACGAGGTCCCGGCGGAGGTCATCCACCCGGCCGAGCCGCCCTCCCGGACGGGGGTGTGGCTCGGAGTCGCGGGGGTGCTCGCGGCGGCGGCCGCGCTGTTCTTCTTCCTGCGTCCGCCGAGCGCGGTGAACGACCCCGGCGGCGATCCGGTGGCGGCGGCGCCCGCGGGCTCCGAGGTCGAGGACGTGGACTTCGGCTACAGCACCGGCTCGATCTTCACCGTCGACGACCCCGAAGAGGACGCACAGTACGCGGTGATCTGGATCAGCGACGAGGACGTGGTCCGCGAGGACCCGGACGACGACGTCCAGCCGGGCGCGGACGGGCCGACCGTTCCGGACGGCGCCGACCCGGACGCCACTGCGCAGGACGCCACTGCGCAGGACGCTACTGCGCAGGACGCTACTGCGCAGGACGCTACTGCGCAGGACGCCACCGACGAGGAGGGGGCCCCGAGCCCCGAGTAGCCATGCCGCGTTGCCCCGCCATCTTCGCGACCGCGCTCGGCCTGGCCTTCGGCCTCGGTCTCGTGCTCACGCCCCCCGCGGGCGCTCAGCCGTCCACGCCGTCCGGCGGCGCCGCGGGCGAGGTCCGAGGCGAGATCCTGATCGTCCTGGCGAGCGAGGCCGAGGGGCCGGTCGACCCGCGCCTCGCCCGGGTCCGCGCGCTCCAGCGACCGCCGTTCAGCAGCTACCGCTCGATGGAGCTGCTGAGCTCGCCCCGGGTGCAGCTGCGGCCCGGCGTGCCCCACGAGGTGAGCCTCCCCAACGGTCGGCGCATGCGGCTGGTGCTCCGCGAGATCACCCCGCAAGGCCGCTTCCGGCTCCAGGTCAGCGTCAACCGCCCCGGGCAGCGCGACTACCTCCCCGAGGTGAACGTCGTGGCCTCGCCCGGCGATCCCTTCTTCATCGCGGGTCAGTCCTTCCGCTCGGGGACGCTCGTGATCGGCATCCGCCTCGGCGAGCGCGCCGCGACCTGAGCGCGCCGGCGTGGGAGCCGCGAGCGAGGGCGGAGCGCCGCCGATCGAGGTGCTCGGGCGCTACCGCGTCGGCGAGGAGCTGGCGCGCGGCGGGGGCGGAGCGGTCTACGCCGGCGTGGACGCGCGCACCGCCGAGGCCTGCGCGATCAAGATCGGGCACGAGCCGGTCGCGCCGGCCGCGGCCGCCCTCGATCACCCGAACCTCGTGCGGGTGCTCGCGACGGGGGCGCTCGACGACGGTCGGCCGGTCGCGGTGATGGAGCGCCTCCGCGGGGTGACCCTGGCCGAGCACCTCCAGCGCCAGGGGCCGGTGCCGGAGCCCGCGCTCGTCGCGGTCGCGGTCAACGCGCTGGCCGGGCTCGCCGCCGCCCACGCGGCCGGGATCGTCCACGGCGACCTCAAACCGGAGAACGTCTTCCTCGTCGAGGGTGGGCCCGCGAAGGTCCTGGACCTCGGGGTCGGGGAAGGCGACGGGATCGTCGGGACCGCGGCGTACCTCGCGCCCGAGCAGGCGCGCGGCGAGCGCCCGCTCACGCCCCGGACCGATCTCTGGGCGGTCGGGGTGCTGCTCTACGAGGCGAGCACCGGGGTGCTGCCGTTCAACGACGCGACCTACCCGGGCCTCGTCGACAAGATCCTGCACCGCGATCCGGTGCCGCCGCGGGGCTTCCGGCCCGACCTCTCCGAGGGGCTCGAGGCGGTCATCACCCGGGCGCTCGCCCGTGACCCCGCCCAGCGACCCGCCTCGGCCGCGGCAATGCGCGACGCCCTCCTCGCGATCGGAGCGGCGCGATGAAGCGCGATCACCCCGACGTGATCGAGCTGGGCGCGCGCCCTCCCCTGCCCGCGCCCGCCGAGACGATCGTGGAGGTGCTCTCTCCCCTCGTGACGGAGGCGCGGCTCGCCCGAATGCGCGGGGTGCTGGCGCAGCGCACGCGGTCGCTCGTCCCGGTCCTCGAGGACCTCGCCGACCCCCACAACGGCGCCGCGGTCATGCGCTCGGCCGACGCGTTCGGCTGCCACCGCGTCCACGTCATCGAGGACCGCCACCCCTTCGCGGTGAGCCACCGCGTGACGCGCGGGACGCACCGGTGGCTCGAGCTGATCAAGCACGCGTCGACCGAGGCGGCGCTCGAGGCGCTCGCGGCCGACGGCTACGCGATCTACGTGGCGGCGATGGACGGCGAGCTGACGCCGGAGCAGCTCGCGGAGGTGCCGCGCGCGGCGGTGGTCTTCGGCAACGAGCACAAGGGCGTGAGCGAGGCGGTGCGGCGCGCGGCCACGGGCACCTACGCGATCCCGATGGTCGGCTTCGTCGAGAGCCTCAACGTCTCGGTCGCCTCCGCGATCACCCTCTACGTCGCGTCGCGCGGGCGCCACGGCGACCTCGACGACGACGCGCGCGCCGAGGCGCTGGCGCGCTACCTCCTGGCGTCGGTCCGCGACGCCGAGCGCATCCTTCGCGAGCGCGGGTAGCACCGCCCAGAGCGCCCGCGCGGGGATCGCCAACCCGCAGCCCGCGCCCACTTCGTCGTCACGCACGTCCTCGTGCATCTGCACGTACACTTGCTCGTGCACCTGCACGTACACTTGCTCGTGCACCCGCGCGCTGTGACGCGGCCCGAGCCCGCGGAGTCCTCGTCGACCGACGTCGATCGAAGGGAGGCACGCTCGCGGTCGACGCGATGACGAGCGCATCGTCGCTGGCTCAGCGCGGACTCGGCGTGGTCGCGCGCACGGAGGCGCGGGGCGAGCACGGGGCCGAGGTCGGCAGCGCCGAGGCCACGCGCGCGAGCTCGAGGTACCTCGGCTCGCGCGGTGGGCTTGGCGAGGGACGGTCCTACTTGAGGGCCATCTCCTTGAGCGCCTTGAGGGGGAGGATCTTGACCTTGGTGGTCGCGGGCTTGGCCGCCACGTCCATCAGCTCGCCGGGCTTGAAGGGGTTCGGGACGCCCTTCTTCGCCTTCTGGGCGGGCTTCTTGACGGTCTTGATCTTGAGGAGACCGGGGAGCGTGAAGGTGCCGGGGCCCTTCTTCTTGACGTGACCCTCGACGACCCCCGCGAGGGCCTCCAGCACGGAGCCGACCTGCTTCTTGGTCAGCCCGGTGGTCTCGGCGAGCTCGGCGTGCAGCTGGGTCTTGGTCATCGCCTTGGTAACGGCGGTCTTCTTGGCCATGGTGCCTCTCCTGGTTTCTGGGGCGCCGCCATCGGCGCGACAGGCGGGCGCATTTCTGCGCACTCCAGGGCCTCGCGCAACAGAAATCGCGTCTCGACCCTGATTTTCTAGGCTCAGACGGCACCCCCGGTCGATCTAAGCCTACAGAACCAGATCGTTTTCGGTCCGGGACGCGATCGCGCGCCGCCGTGAGCGCCAGCACAGCCGGCGATCCGTCGGACGCTCGAATTGCGCGGTATGATCGCGCCGTGCGACGCGCTTTCGTGAGCTGGCTGGGCGCCCTCGGGCTGCTGCTCGGCGCCTGCGGCGAGGACCCGCCTCCGCCGCCGAGCGGGCCGCCGCCGCCGCCTCCCGCGGACTCGCTCTCGACGATCGATCTGTGCGAGGGCGGCGACACCGCGGCGCTCCTTCGCGAGCACCTCCGCCAGGGAGGACCGGCCGCGGTGACCGGGTGGCTGCGGGACCACGTGACCCTGCCGGCCAACGTGCGCTACTGCGATCGCGTGGCCGGCCCCACCACGCACACCCAGGCGATGCGGATGACCGTCTCGCGGGTGATCGGCGCGGGCGGCGCCTCGGGAGTCCTCCTCGAGCAGGGACCCCCGCTGGCGGATCTCCCTCTCGGGATGCGCCTCCTGAGCTTCGACGTGTTCCCCGAGGACGGCACCGGCGCGGACGCCGAAGGGGTGCGCGTCGTGTTCGTCTACGCGGGTGAATGACGGCCTCGTCAGAGGGAGAGACCACGGGGAAGACGGGCCACCCTCGCGCGCGTCTTCTCCTCCGTGCTCCGGCCATCGCAGCCCCCCACGCACAGCGCGTCCTTTGCGCGCGTCGCCGGCGGCGGTAGGTTCGGGGCGCGCGGCGTCCAGCCGCGACTCGAGATGGCTTCGACGGGTCGGCGACGCGGGCGTTCCCGCAAGGAGAGCTCGGCGGGCGCGACGCGGCCCTCCAAGCGGCCCCGGCGCGCGCCCTCGAAGGGCTCGGCGATCTGGCGCTGGACCAAGCGGCTCACCAAGGCGACGGTCGCGCTGATCGTCCTCGGGGCGATCGTGGGCGGCGGCGCGCTCGCCTACTTCAGCCGCGACCTGCCCGACGTCGAGACGCTCCACGAGTACCAGCCGCCGCAGCTCACGCGCGTGGTGGACCGCGACGGCGAGGTCCTCGGCGAGGCGTGGCAGGAGCGCCGCACCGTCGTCCCGCTCCAGCGGGTGCCGCGCGTGCTCGTCCTCAGCGTGCTCGCGGCGGAGGACGCGGACTTCTACCGACACCAGGGGCTCGACTACCCCGGCCTGCTCCGCTCGGTCGCGCGCGGCCTGCTCAACGGCGGGCACTTCCGCGGCACCAGCACGATCAGCATGCAGGTGATCAAGAACCTGCTGCTCAGCCCCGAGCGCTCCTACTCCCGCAAGATCCGCGAGCTGCTCCTCACCCGGCGCCTCGAGCAGGCGCTGACCAAGGACGAGATCCTCGAGCTCTACCTGAACCACGTGAACTTCGGCCACGGCCGCTACGGGGTGCAGGAGGCGGCGCGCTTCTACTTCGACAAGGACGTCGAAGAGCTCACCCTCGCCGAGGCCTCGCTCATCGCGGGCATCCCGCAGTCGCCGACCCATCTGAGCCCGCGGACCCACCCCGAGGCGGCGCGGCGACGTCAACTCTTCGTGCTATCGCAGCTCGAGCAGAAGCGCGAGGAGTACTGGCCCGACCTGAGCCTCGAGGACATCCAGGCCGCACGCGACGCGGAGGTGGAGCTCGCCCCGCGCGCCGAGCAGGACCACGCCGCGCCCGAGGTCATGGCGTTCGCGCGGCGCGTCCTGCGCGAGCGGGTCGGCGAGGAGGCCGCGCGGCGAGGCGGCTACACGATCCACACCACCATCGACCACGACCTGCAGGTGGAGGCCCGTGAGGCGCTGCGCCGAGGGCTCGAGGCGATCGACGAGCGGCAGCGCCGGCGCGCCCCGATCGCGGCGCCCTCGCGGGACCCGCGCCCCCTCGCCGAGGTGGCGGAGCTCCGGATCGGCGGCACCTACGACGCGGAGGTCACCGGCGCGGACGACGACGCCGGGGTCCTGCGCCTCGACGTGGGCGGGCACCCCGCGGTGGCCAACCTCGAGGACCTCGCGCGCTACAACCCCGACGGCCTGACCGCGAGCGAGGCGGCCGAGGTCGGCGCGCGGGTGCGCGTCTCGATCCAGCAGCTCGCCTCCCCCGACGACCCCGAGTCGCAACCCCTCGCGCGCGTCGAGCGCGGGCCTCAGGGGGCGGTGGTGCTCATCGACGCGCGGACGCGCCACGTGCTCGCGCTGGTCGGGGGCTACGACGACGGCCCGGGGTTCGATCGCGCGACCCGCGCGGTGCGGCAGCCGGGCAGCACGTTCAAGCCCTTCGTCTACGGCGCGGCGATCCGGAGCCGGCGCTTCACGCCCGCGACCCTCGTGATCGACGCGCCGGGGGTCTACGACGACTGGCGCCCGCAGAACTTCGAGACGTGGAGCTTCCAGGGCGAGATCCGGCTCCGGGAGGCGCTCGCCGGCTCGATCAACCAGGTCGCGGTGCGCGTCATCGAGGACGTCACGCCGGAGGAGGTGGCGCGGCTCGCGCAGCAGCTCGGCGTGGAGAGCGAGCTCGAGCCGACGCTCGCGCTCGCGCTCGGCTCGAGCGCGGTGCGGCCGATCGAGCTCACCAACGCCTACGCCTCCTTCCCGGCTGGCGGGCGGTGGGCGCCGTGGCAGCTCATCACGCGCATCGAGGGCCCGGACGGAGACGTGCCGCTGCCGCGCCCCGAGCCGGCCCGCGACGTGATGACCGCGGCCGAGTCCTACGTGCTCACGAGCATGCTGACGAGCGTGGTGGACCACGGCACGGCGCGGCGCGCGCGGGCGCTCCGGCGGCCGGTGGCCGGCAAGACCGGCACGAGCAACGACGCGCGCGACGCGTGGTTCGTCGGCTACTCCCCCGAGCTCGTCGCCGGGGTGTGGGTCGGCTACGACGACCTGCGGCCCCTCGGGCGACGCGAGAGCGGCGGGCGGAGCGCGCTGCCGATCTGGATCGACGTGATGCGCGCCGCGACCGAGGGCCGCCCCCGCACCGACTTCCCCCGCCCGAGCGGCGTCGAGGTCGCGCGGATCGACCCGGCCAGCGGGCAGCTCGCCTACGAGGGCCAGGAGGACGCGATCGAGGAGGTCTTCCTCGAGGGCACCGCGCCCACCGAGACGGCCACCCCGCCCGACGTGCTCGACCCGAGCTCGTTCCTCATGCAGCAGTTCGGCGGCGACACGGGCGCGGACGACTCGGGCGCGGGCGACACGGGCGCGGGCGACACGGGCGGCGGCCCGGCGACGGACGGAGACGGCACGTGAGCTCCGGCCGCGGCGCCCCTCGACGTCGCCGCGCGACCGTCGCGGGCGCGATCGCGCTCGGCGGGTGGCTCGTCGCCACGGCCGCGGTGGCTCAGCCGACGGGCCTCGATCTGGCCCGCGAGCGGCTCCGGGAGCGAGCCCTCGCGGCGGTGGCGGAGTGCCCGCGCGGCGCGGTGATCGTGCGGCCCCGCGCGCTGCCCGAGGGCGCCGCCGACCCGGGCGGCCTCGCGAGCGCGCTCCTCGCGCCGGCCGTCGACGCGCTCGAGGCGGAGCAGGGGCGCGCGCACCTCGGCTCGTTCGGCGGCGACGGCCCGCTGGTGGCCGGGCGCCTCGGCTACCAGACGCTCCTCGACGTCGAGCTGTCGGTAGAGCGCGGTCACCTCGTCGCGCGCCTCTCGAGCTTCAGCACCGAGGACGCACGACGGCGCGGGCGAGCGAGCGTCCGGCAGCGCATCGACCCAAGCCTACGGCGATTCCTCGGCTACCCCGCGGTGGTCACCGAGGAGACGGTGGACGCGCGCTTCGGGGTCCTGCCCGGACGGGGCTACCTCGCGGTGAGCGCGGCCGACCTCGACGGCGACGGGGGCGTGGAGGTGGTGGCCGTCCACGCCGACGGCCCGCGCGTCTTCCGGGTGCGGCCGGGCAGGCGGCGGCACTCCCTGGAGGAGCTCGGCCGCGCGGCCTGGCCGGACGACCTGCCGCCGAGCCCGTCCCCGCGTCGGCGCACGCTCGCGACCGCCCTCGCGCGCGGCCGCGCGGTCGTCATCCGCCACAGCGATCACGCCGCGCCGATCGAGGTGACGTGGGCCGACGGCGCGGTGGTGGCCCGGCGCGCCGACGGCCCGTGCCCCGACGACCGCTACCCCGTCCGAGGCTCCGAGGAGCCGCGCGTGTACTGCGCACGCCTCGTCGACGGCCGGGACTTCTTCGACAACGAGGTCGAGCGCGGCGGCGCGGCGGCCGAGGTCCCGATGCACTTCTACGCCCTCGCAGGGCGGCGGCTCGAGGCGCGCGACGGCGCACGTCACCACCTCGACGCGCTCGTCAACCCGGCCGGGCGCCTGGTGCTCCGCGCGCGGGTGCTGCCGCCGCCGGCGGGCGAGGGCGAGGCGGCGCAGGCCCCCGCCGAGCACAGCGCGGGCGCGCTCGGGTACGGTACGGCGCTGGCGATGGGGGACATCGACATGGACGGCGCGGCGGAGCTCCTGCTCAGCCACGCCGCCGCGGCCGGCGCGGGCGATCAGCTCTCGCTCCTGCGGATGTTCCCGCGCGGCGCGCTGCGCGTGGTGTGGCGCTCGGAGGTCTTGCCCGGCTCGGTCTGGGTGGCGGGCGCGGGCGACGTGGACGGCGACGGCGTCGAGGAGCTCTTCGCGATCGAGGAGCCGCAGGACCCCACGCGCGGGCGGGCGAGGCTATGGATCGTGCAGTGAGCCGCGCCGCGCTCGTCGCGTGCCTTTCGGTCGGCGTCCTCGCCGCCTCGGGGGCGACCCCCGCGTCCGGCGCGCTGCCCCCCCGCCACGGCGGCGTGCTCACCCTCCCCGCGCCGGAGCTGATCACCGACCTCGACCCCGCGCGCGTCCGGAGCCACTTCGAGGCGACCCTCGTCGAGGCGATCTACGACGGGCTCTACGAGCTGCGCCCCGACGGCTCGGTCGCGCCGGTGCTCGCCGAGGGGCGCCCCGAACGCGAAGGCAACATCGTCCGCGTCCGCCTGCGGCGCGACGTGCGGCACCACGGCGGGAGCACCCTCACCGCGCGCCACGTCGTGCGATCGATCCAGCGGATGACCACCGCGCCGGAGTCCTCGTGGCTGCTCGGCGCGTTCGAGATGGAGGGCGGCCGGCCCGCGGTTCGCGAGCTCGACGAGCACACCGTGGAGATGACGCTCTCGCGTCGCGCAACCCGCGTGGACATCCTCCTCGCCGCGACCCCGTTCCGTGTCGTCGTCGGGGGGAGCCTGCGACGGCGCCCGCTCGGCACCGGCCCGTTCCGCGCGCGCGTCGACGGCGAGGGCGGCGTGGACCTCGGCATCTTCCGCTTCGCGGTCGATCGGGCGCCGTGGATGAACCGCGTGCGCTTCGTCCCGCCGCGACCGCGCGACGCGGAGCTCCGGGCGTTCGAGCTCGGCGAGCTCGACGGCTCCTGGCAGGGGCGCAGCCTCTACGGGCGCGAGCCGACCCGGCCGATCACCACGGCCGCGGCGAACGTCTCCACGCCCTGGCTGCTCGTGCCCAACCGGGCGCGCGTCCTGCGCGACGACGGCGCCTGGGGCGCGGTCGCGCGGGGCGTCGATCGGCGGCGGCTCGAGCGGGCCGGGCTGGTCCCGCGCAGGACCCTGTCGGGCGCGCTGCCCGAGCCGACGCTGCCGGGCGCGGGCGCGACGCGCGACCTGAGCCTCCGCCTCCTGGTGCACGACGGCCGGCCGCTCGAGGGGCGGATCGCGGAGGCCCTCGCCGGGACCCTGGACGAGCGCGGGGTGCGGGTGTCGGTCGAGCGCCTGAGCGAGGCGCGCTACGACGCGGAGGTCCTGCGCGGGCGCTGGGACCTCCGGCTCGCGGTGGTGCGCCCGCCGCTCCCCGGGCGCGGCCCGATGGTCGGCGCGGCCTTCGCGGCGGCCGGCCAGATCGATCGCGCGCGCGAGCTCACCGCGAGCCTCGCCGACCCGGACGCGGCCACCGCCGCCGCGCGCGACCTCGGCTGCGTGGTCCTCGGCCACCAGCGCGTGTCCCTCCACCATCGCGCCGACCTGGTCGGCCTCCGCATCGACGAGCTCGGGCGCCTCGACCTCCCCGCGATCGCGCGCGCCCGCCGGCCGGAGCCGTTCCGGTGAGCCTCCGCTGGCGCATCACCATCGCGGTCGTCTTCGTCGCGATGCTGCCGACCGGGGTGCTCGGCTACCTCCTCCGCGACCTCACCCTCGAGCAGACCCGCACGGAGTACCAGCAGCGCCTCGACGCCACGACCGACTCGGCGCAGCGCCGCGTGTCGGACCGCCGGCACCGAGAGCGCCGCGCCCTCGCGCGCCTCTGCGAGGGCGACTTCCTCGTCGACCGGCTGCTGCTCGATCTCCAGGTCGATCGCTTCGGCCCGATCGAGCAGGGCGAGCTCGTCGCGCGGCTGCCGAACGTCATGCGCTCGATGGGCCTCGACGGGCTCATGCTGATCGACGCCCGACAGGGACGCCGCTACGGGCGCGTGCTCGCGGCCGGCCACTTCCCCGGGCGCGCCGACGCGGACGAGCAGGCGCTGGCCCGCGCGATCGAGTCCGCGGGGGATCGCTGGTTCGTCCAGCAGCTCCACGTACGCCGCGATGGCGAGACGCATGAGGTGCAATCCCTGCTGACGGGCTGTGTGGCCGCCGAGGGCGACGCGCGGGTCGTGGTCGCGGGCGGGCAGGTGCTCGACGACGCGTTCGTGGAGTCGCTCACCGCCGACGTCCCGCCCGTGCGGCTCGTGCTCACCGGCGGCGACGGAGTCGTGCCGGCGAACCTCGGCGCGGGCGGCGGGCGGCGCGACGTGCACACCTTCGAGGGCCTCGACGCGGAGCCGGCCGCGCGCCTCGTCGCGATCGTGGACGACGAGCCGCTGCGCCGCCGGATCGAGCAGCTCGATCGACGCCTGCTCGTGACCCTCTCCACCGCGCTCGTCGGGTCGGTGCTCCTCGGGCTGCTCCTCGCGATGGGGATCACGGGCCCGCTCCGCGAGCTCGAGTCGGCGGCCGCGCGCGTCGCGTCGGGCGACATCGGGACGACGATCACCGTGAGCAGCGGGGGCGAGGTCGGCAAGGCGCTCAGCGCGTTCAACCACATGACCAAGGAGCTGCAGCACGCGCAGGGGCGGCTGATCCGCGCCGAGCGCATCGCGGCGTGGCGGGACATCGCGCGGCGCATCGCGCACGAGATCAAGAACCCGCTGATGCCCATCCAGACCTCGATCGAGACGATGCGCAAGACGCACGCGCGCCAGCACCCGGACTTCGACGAGATCTTCGAGGAGTCGACCGTCACGATCCTCGAGGAGGTCGAGCGACTCAAGCGCATCGTCACCGAGTTCAGCCGCTTCGCGCGCATGCCGCGGCCCAACCCGACGCGCCTCGACTTCCGCGAGATCGCACAGCACGTGGTCGGCCTCCACTCGGGCGGCGAGGTCGCGGTGACGCTCGAGGTCGAGGGCGCGCCGCGGCCGGTGCGCTGCGATCGCGAGCAGCTCACGCAGGTCCTCGTGAACCTCGTGCAGAACGGCGCGGACGCGGCGCGCGCGCGTCACGGCGGGAGCGGCGGGCGGGTCGACGTCGTCCTGAGCGAGGCGGACGAGGGGCTGCGCCTCGAGGTCATCGACAACGGCACGGGGATCGCGCCCGAGGACAAGGAGCGGATCTTCGAGCCCTACTTCACCAAGAAGGCCGGCGGCACCGGGCTCGGCCTCGCGATCGTGCACCGCATCGTGAGCGACCACGGCGGGCGCATCGACGTGGACGACGCCGAGGGCGGCGGCGCGGTGTTCGAGATCGTCCTCACCGAGGCGGGCCCCCCCCGCGAGGCCGCGACCACCCAGACCGACACCGCCCTGCCGCTCACCACGAGGCGCTGAGATGAGCGAGCCCGCCACCGTCGAGAGCGCGATCCTCGAGGGCGACTGCCTCGAGGTGCTCCCCACCCTGCCTGCGGGCTGCGCGCGCCTCGTCTACGTGGACCCGCCGTTCAACACCGGCCAGCAGCAGCGGCGCCAGCGGGTGCGCGTGCGGCGCGACGACGCGGGGACGCGGCGCGGCTTCGGCGAGCGCCGCTACGCGGTCGAGGAGGTGCCGTCGGCGAGCTACGCGGACGCGTTCGACGACTACACCGCGTGGCTCATGCCGCGGCTCGAGGCGGGCCTGCGGTGCCTCACCGAGGACGGCTCGCTCTTCGTCCACCTCGACTGGCGGGAGGTCCACTACGTCAAGGTCGCGCTCGATCGCCTGCTCGGGCGCCGCGCGTTCATGAACGAGATCGTCTGGGCCTACGACTTCGGTGGCCGCAGCAAGCGCAAGTGGTCGGCCAAGCACGACACGATCCTCTGGTACGCGCGCGACCCGAAGCGCCACGTGTTCGACTTCGAGGCGATGGACCGCATCCCGTACATGGCGCCGGGGCTGGTCGGCAAAGAGAAGGCCGCGCGCGGCAAGACCCCGACCGACGTCTGGTGGCACACGATCGTGCCGACGAACGGCAAGGAGAAGACCGGCTACCCGACGCAGAAGCCGCTGGGCGTGCTCGAGCGCATCGTGAAGGTCCACACCGAGCCCGGCGACCTCGTCCTCGACTTCTTCGCGGGCAGCGGCACGACCGGCGCCGCGGCGGCCAAGCATGGGCGGCGCTACCTGCTGATCGACGAGAGCCCCGAGGCGATCGCGGTGATGCGCGCGCGGCTCGAGTGCGCGCCCCCCGCTTCGGAGCAACCCGGCTCGGACCAACCCGGCTCGGACCAACCCGGCTCCGGTCAGCTCAGCTTCGACCCTTGAGCGCGCGCACCACGGGGCCGGTGAGCGGCAGCGTGGCCGACGCGAAGGCGGCCGCGAGGACCGCGCCCCCGCCGACCCCCGCGAGG
>JAUHXR010000470.1 GCA_030426845.1 Polyangia bacterium
TCGCCTCGTCACGTCTGACCACGCCGAACGGCCGTCGCGCTCCGAGCTTTCTCGACTCTCCAAACCGATTGGCGCTCTAACAGCCCGTTGAAGAACCTCTCCGCGCGCCTCACGGCCGGGAGCCCGCGCCTGCGCGGCGCATCGCTCCTCGAGAATCCTCCGGGATTCCCTCGTCCCGCTGCGCCACCCAGGCGCGCCCTCGCAACCGCGATCCATCACGGTCGATTCTTCAACGGGCTGCTAGGAGCTTGATTCGCTACGGGCCAGCGGCGCTGGCCCGGGCGCTCACCAAGCTCCTAGGAGGTCGCCGGTCGTGCCCGGCGGCGGCGCGATCAGAGCTCGCCGAGTCAGAGCTCGCCGAGTCAGAGCTCGCCGAGTCAGAGCTCGCCGAGTCAGAGCTCGCCGAGTCAGAGCTCGCCGACGAAGTACGACACGTCCTGGAACGTGCCGATCAGGCTCGCGTGGAGCCTCACGTTCGTCCCGGGCGCGAAGGGATCGAGGAGGTAGGCCTCGGCCGTGCTGCTCTCGAGGAGGTCGCCGCGCGCCACCACCCAGCGGCGGTCGCGGGTCGTCCCCGCGTCCGTGATGAACATGTCCTGCGCGGTGCTCGCGGCGCTGAACGGGCCGTGCAGCAGGGTCGCCACGCCGGGGACGGTGACGTCCACGACGTAGAGCGCGTCCTGCCCGTCGAGGGGGATGTCCGCCTCGAGGACGAGGCGCGTCGGCGTGATCCACAGCGCGTCGTCGTCGATGTCCGCGCCCGCGGTGAGGGCCGGGCTGATCTTGACCATCGCGCCCGGCGGCATGCCGGCGGGCAGCGGCGTATAGTACAGCTCCTCGTCGTCGGCGGTGTCGAGGTCGCCGCCGAACGCGACCCCGGAGCCGTCCGGCGCCCAGCGGTAGTTGTCGATGTCCTGGGTCGGCGAGGTGAGCGCGGTGTTGACGCGCGCCGGCGCCGTCCCGAACGCCCCGGTCCAGTCGACGTAGAAGAGCTCCTCCGCCGAGTCGACCGCGGGGTCCGCGCGGTAGATGAGCCGGTTCCCCGCCGGCGCCCACGCGGCGGCCGTGACGTCCTGCGAGCTGGTCGAGAAGTTCGAGTGCAGGTTGACCGCCATCCCGGTGGTGAGCGGCGCGGTCAGATCGATCCCGTAAAGCTCGTTGGCGCCGTCGACCCCGAAGTCGCCGTGGAACATGAAGCGAGTGCCGTCGCTCGACGCGCTCGTGATGAGCGTGGAGATGAACGCCTCGTTCGTGGTGGTCGCGGGCAGCGGGCTGACGCGGACGGCGGTGTAGGGGCCCGCGCCCGAGGTGTCGACCGCCCAGACGTCGGTCGCGTTGTCGACCAGGAGGTCGGCGAAGAAGATCACGAGGTCGTCGCCGGCCGCGTAGAGGCCGTCCACGTCCGAGTTCGTCACCCCGGCGGCGTGGAGGCGCTGCGCGCCGGCGCCCGGGTTGGTGAGATCGAACACGAACGCCTCGATGACGGTGTCGGTGAGCACCTCCCCGCGGAAGTAGACCTTGGTCGAGTCCGCGCTCCACGCGATGTCGTCGTTCGCGGTGGTGAACGACGTCGGGTACACGTCACCGCCGGCGACGAGCGGGCCGTGCGCGCGCGTGGTGGTGGCGGCGCCGAGCCCGGCCGAGTAGTCGACGATGTAGAGCTCGTCGTCGTTGAGGGTGGTGACGTCCGCCGTGTAGGCGATCTTGGTGCCGTCGGGCGACATGACGAAGTGCTCGACGTCCACGCCGCCGGTGAAGCTGGTCAGGTTCACCGCGGTCGGCACGGCCGCCATCGTGTCGACGACGTAGAGGTCGTCGCTGTTGTCGGTGGTGCCGTCGCCGACGTAGGCGACGAAGCGGCCGTCCTCGCTCTGCTGGACGGCGAGGGTGGACGCGAGGTTGCCGAGCGCCAGCCACGTGCCGGCGTGCGGGTCGACCGTGGTCGGCGGGGTGGTCGTGACGTCGACCAGCGCGACCTGGGTCACGTTGTCCACGAAGACGTCGCCGGTGATCGCGATCCAGCGGGTCGGGGTCCCGACGAGCACGGTCACCGTGGCCGGCGTCGGGTCGGCGAAGCCGGCCGCGTCCGTGCAGGTGTACGTGATCGTGTAGAGGCCCTCGCTCGGGAACGTGACGGTGCCCGGGTCCTCCGCGGTGGACGGGGCGGCCAGGCCGCCGAAGTCCCACGCGTGGGTGAAGGGGGTGTCCCCGTCGGCGTCGGTGCAGGTCGCCTCGAAGTTGACCAGCGCGCCCGGCGCCACGTTCACGAGCGAACCGGTGGGCGCGTCGATCACGCCCTCGGGCGGCGCGTTCACCGTGACGGTGATCATCGCGCTGCCCGTGCCGCCGTCGGTGTCGCTGCAGGTGTAGGTGACGACGTAGACGCCGGCCGTGTCGAACTGGACCAAGCCCGGATCCTCGGACCGGGACTGGGGCGCGGCGCCCATGAAGTCCCACAGGTGGCTGAGCCGCGTCGACCCCTCGGGATCGGTGCAGGTGCCCTGGAAGTCGACCGACTCCCCGACCGCGATGAGCACGTCGGTGGCCGGCGCGTCGATCGCGGCCATCGTGTCGCCGTTGACCGCGACCATGATCGTGTCCGGGACGGAGGTCTGGCCGGCGTCGTCGGTGCAGGTGTAGGAGACCTCGAAGGCCCCGGCGACGTCGAACTGGACCGCGCCCGGATCCTCCATCGTGGAGTTGGTCGCGCCACCGTCGAAGTCCCAGGCGTGCGTGACGGCGCCGCCTTCGGGGTCGTCGCAGGTCGCGGTGAAGTCGAGGGTCTCACCCTGGTTGATGGTGACGGACCGGCCGGGCGTGTCGATGAAGCCCTCGGGCTCGAAGTTCGGGCCGCCGTCCGGAGGCCCGCCGTCCGGCGGACCGGCGTCGGTCATGCCCCCCGCGTCGACGCCCGGCGGGCCGGCGTCGAACGTCGGGGTGTCGTCGCAGCCGAACGCGAGGCCGCTGGCCAGCACTACGCAAGCAAGGTTCACTCTCAAGGCGGTCATCGGGATCTCTCTCCAGTCCAAGGCCCGCCTCCGGTTTAGTTCGTTCCGAAACGGTTGGGTACCCGTCCTCGAATAGGGACGCCTCGGGGCTCCGTGGCGCCCGCCTTCCGCCGCTTGACGTGGCCGCCCTCCGCGGGGAGCCTTCGCGCCATGTCGATGAGCATCGATCTGAGCGGGAAGCGCGCGTTCGTGGCCGGCGTCGCCGACGACGGAGGGTTCGGGTTCGCTATCGCGAAGGCGCTGGCCGAGGCTGGCGCGAGCGTCTGCGTCGGGACCTGGCCCCCGGCCCTCAACATCTTCGAGACCCTGCTGCGGCGCGGGAAGATCGACGAGTCCCTGACCCTGTCGGACGGCTCGAAGATGGCCTTCGAGAAGGTCCTGCCGCTGGACGCGGAGTACGACACCCTCGAGTCCGCCCCCGCAGAGGTGCGCGAGAGCCGGCGCTACAAGGACCGCGGCGACTTCTCGATCGCGGGAGCCGCGGCCGCCCTCGAGGCGGAGTTCGGCGGCCCGTGCCTCGACATCGTCGTGCACAGCCTCGCCAACGGCCCCGAGGTGAAGCGGCCGCTCCTCGAGACGAGCCGGGCCGGCTATCTCGGGGCGATGAGCGCGAGCGCGTACTCGTTCGTCTCGCTGGTGTCGCATTTCGGCCCCCTGGTGCGCGAGGGGGGCTCGTTCGTCTCGCTCAGCTACCTCGCGGCCGAGCGCGTGGTGCCGGGCTACGGCGGCGGGATGAGCTCGGCCAAGGCCGCGCTCGAGTCGGACACCCGCGTCCTCGCGTTCGAGGCGGGGCGCAAGTGGGGCCACCGGGTCAACGCGATCAGCGCGGGGCCCTACGCCTCGCGCGCGGCCACCGCGATCGGGCTCATCGGGCGCATGATCGACCACTACGCGAAGAACGCGGCGAGGCCGAGGCTGCTCGAGGCGTCGGACGTGGGGAACGCAGCCGCGTTCCTCTGCAGCCCGCTCGCGGACGCGATCACGGGGACCGTGCTCTACGTCGACCACGGCTACCACGCGATGGCGGTACCCGCGGATCTGGTCGGGTCAGAGGAAGGGTAGAGCGCCGAGCGGCGCTCCGGCTCAGCCGAGGTCGGGGAAGAGGGTCATGCCCACGCTACCCGCAAGTCCCGGGCCAGCCATCTGCGTGGGCCCACTCCTTCTCGGGTGGCCTCGCCAGACGCCAGCGCAGGGGCTCTGTAAGGGGGTGGAAAGATCCGCCGACCCCTCCTTCTCTGGGTTTTCTTCGTGATTTCCAGGTGTTGAGTCAGGGAAGATCGACCTTACAGCGCAGGGGCCATTTGGCCGCGCCAGGGAAGCAACTCCTTCCCTTTGGACTCGAATCAGCACCCTGCGATCTCGAGTCCGCGCCTGCCTACCCGATCATGGCGAGGTCGAGCTCGCGGGTGTCCAGCTCGTGGACACGCGCACCCCGCGGCGGGGGCGGCGGACGCAAGGTTGCCGGTCGCTGGGTCGCCGGACGCAGGGTTGCCGGACGCGGGGTCGCCGGCCGCACAGTTGCCGGACGCGGGGGCGCCGGACGCAGGCTCGCCGTGCGGGGCGCGAGGGGCGCGGCGAGGCGCGGGTCGAGGGCCGCCGCGCGGCGCTGGTAGTACTGCGCCTCGTCGTCCTCGCCCATGGTCCAGTAGAGCTGACCGAGCTCCGCGTAGAGGCACGCGCTCAGCGGGCGGTCGCTCGTGAAGTGCAGCGCCTCCTTGAGGGTGGACACCGCCCGTTGCCGCTGGCCGAGCGCGCGCTCGAGCCGCCCGCAGGCGAGCCTCGCCACCGCCGCGAGGCTCGGCGCGCGTGCCGCCTCCCGGTAGCGCCGGAAGGCCGCGTCGTGGTCTCCCCGCTCCTCGGCTCGCAGCCCCGCCGCGAGCGCCTGCTCGGCCGCGGCGGCGGGGAGCGCCGGCGGACCGCTGGGCGGGCGCGGCGGCTTCACCTGATCGGCCATCCGTATCAGCGCGCGGGCGAGGTGAGCCCGGTCGGGCGCGTGGGCCGGCGGTGCCGCCCCGGTCC
>JAUHXR010000087.1 GCA_030426845.1 Polyangia bacterium
GCCGCCCACGTCGGTGATCGGCAGGGCGGCGAGGAGCTTGCGCGCGGTCACCCCGAGGCCGGGCACGATGCCGTCGACCCCGTCGATCGCGCCCGCCAGCGCGGCCTGGTCGGTCTGGGGCGCGAGCGCGTAGAGGTAGCGCCCCACCACGCCGGTGAGGACGACGACGAGCAGGCTGACCGCGGTGACGGTGGCGATCGGCGTGCGGAGCTGGAACGCGGAATGGAACAGGATCAGCAGGCTCCCGACGAGGCCGGTCACCACGTGCAGGTCGAGCCAGAACCGCATCGAGCCGAGCGGCCAGCGCGCGAGCTTGCGTCGGACGAGGTAGAGGAGGTTCGTGAAGATGAGGCCCGTGCCGACCACCCCGTAGCCGTGGCCCACGACCTCGCCGGGCCCGAGCACGCGGAAGTCGTCGTGGTCGACGCGGGAGTCGAGGCTGAGCAGGTAGAAGTCGTAGCCACGCCACGCGAGCACCCCGGTCAGCGCGAGGAGCAGCAGCACGAGGAGGATGGCCCCCACCGGCGCGCGGGCCCGTCGGACGTCACGCTCGATCGCGGCCTGGCTCACTCGTGCCCTCGCTTCTCGACCATCCGCACCCCGAAGCGCTCGAGCAGCGCCGAGGGCGGCGTGCCGCCGACCTGCACGATCACGGCGTCGTTCGCCACGGTCTCCTCCCGTCCGTCGTCGTGGCGCAGCGTCACGTCCCGCTCACCGATGGTGCTCACCTGGGTCTTGAGGTGAGGCTGGACCTTGCCCTCGGCGATCAGCGCGGCGATGCGCTCGCGGTTCTCGCCGCGGCACCGCGCGAACTCCCCGCGGCGGTAGCTGATCCCGACGCTCGCGCAGACCCCCGCGTCAGCGAGGGCGATCGCGCACTCCACCGCCGAGTTGCCGCCTCCGACCACCAGGGTGTGACGGCCCGCGAACTCCTCGGGCTCCAGCAGCAGGTACGCCACCTTGCCCCGCTCCTCGCCGGGCACCCCGAGCTTGCGCGGCGAGCCGCGGCGGCCGAGCGCGAGGATCACGTTGGCCGCCCGCGTCCAGCCGCTCGTCGAGTGCACCGCGAAGCTGCCGTCCTCCTCGCGCACCACCTCGTCCACCGTCTCGCCGGAGCGGAGCGGCAGGCCGACCTTCGTGTCGATGTCCTCCCAGAGCTCGACGAGCTGCTCCTTGCTCATCGTCGAGCTGCGGACGGCGCCGTAGAGCGGCAGATCGAGCGTGCCGGTCATCACCAGCTTCGCGCGCGGGTAGTGGAGGATCGTCCCGCCCAGCCGCTCCCGGTCGAGCATCGTGACGTCCAGCCCCGCCTCCATGAGCGCGAGCGTCGCCGCGATCCCCGCCGGCCCCGCGCCGACCACGACGACGTCCTTGACCTCACCGCCGCCGCGACGCGGGCTCGCCGCGATGTGAGCCGCCGCCGTCCGCCCGTGCGCGACCGCGTTGCGGATGAGGCCCATGCCGCTCGCCTCACCGCAGATGAACAGCCCTCGCACGTTGGTCTGCAGGGCGTCGTCGATCTGCGGGAGGCTCACGCCGATGCTCTCGCTGCCGTAGACGAGCGCGATCGCGTCGAGCGGGCAGGCGTCGGCGCAGAGCCCGTGGCCGACGCAGCCGAGCGGGTTGGCGAGCTTCGCGCGGCCGTCGACCACCGCGAGCACGCCCTTCTCCGGGCACGCGGCGACGCAGGCGCCCGAGCCGATGCAGCGGTGGGGATCGATCTTCGGGTAGCGCCCAGCCGCGACGACCTCGCCCATCGAGCGGAGGTCGGCGATCGTCGCCTTGGCGACCGCCTCGCGGCGGAGCTCGAAGCGGCGCCAGAGCCACACGCCGAGCGCGGCGAGGCTGAACGCGACCAGGGTCACGAGCAGGTAGCTGAGCACGAGGGTCTCGCTTCAGTTGCGGCCGTCGGGGTGACAGTCGAGGCAGAAGTTGGGCGGCGCGGCGCCCGTCGGATAGTCCCGGACCTCGCGGTGGTCGCGATCGGCGTTGGCCCGCGTGTGCTCGCCTTCGTGGCAGCCCACGCAGTCGCAGTTCGCGCCCATGGCGGAGGACCCGAGGTCGGGGTTGTGGCAGTCCATGCACTGGTAGCCCTCGTGTGCGCCGCCCGAGATGCGGAAGCGGTCGTCGGGGTGCGCGCCCTCGAGGGCGGGCGTCCAGGCGGTGGTGGTGTGGCAGGTGGCGCAGGTGGTGGGGAAGGTCTGATGGCCCATGTAAGGGCTGTTGTCGTAGTCCTCGCGGTGGCAGCCCACACAGTCGCGCGCGATCCCCTCCCACTGCGGGGGATCGCCGGCGTGACAGCTCGCGCACCCGATCAGGAGGTGCGCACCGTCGAGGGGCCAGGGGTGGTTGAAGGTCGAAGGACGCCAGCCGGCGTCGCTGTGGCAGGTGGCGCAGTCGGTCGGGTAGCCCGCGTGGGGCGGCATCGACGCCATGTCGTAGTCGGGCTGGTGGCACCCGACGCAGGTGTTCGGGGTCTGGCCCTCCGCGAAGCCCGCCGTGTGGCAGTCGGTGCAGGCCGGGTCGAGGTGCCGGTTCTGCAGGACGAACCAGTCGTGCTGGACGGGGACCGCCGGCCGCCAGGCGTCCTGCATGTGGCAGTCCTGGCACTCGGTGGAGAAGAGGCCCGGGTGCGGCGGCTCGCTCGTCGCCTCGTACTCCGGCTGGTGGCAGACGACGCAGTCCTCGTTCGCCGCGACCTCCTGGCGCCCCGAACCGCCGTGATTCCGGCAGGATGCGAGACCAAGCAGGAGCCCGATCGCCGCCGCGAGGTGCCCGAGGTTCCGGCAGGTGGGTCGGATGGCCACGGGCGTTTGTCACGCGAACGCGGACGGCCGATTAAGAAAAAACCGATGCGACCCATCGAAGGGGTCGAGAGCCGGCGGCCACGCGGCGAGCTCAGTCGCGAGGTCAGTCGACCTTGAGGATCGCGTGGAACGCGGCCTGCGGGATCTCGACCGAGCCGACCGACTTCATCCGCCGCTTGCCCGCCTTCTGCTTCTCGAGGAGCTTGCGCTTGCGCGTGATGTCGCCGCCGTAGCACTTGGCCGTCACGTCCTTGCGGAGCGCCTTGACCGTCTCGCGGGCGATGATCTTGCCGCCGATCGCGGCCTGGATCGCCACCTCGTACTGCTGTCGCGGGACGATCGTCTTGAGCTTCTGCGCGAGGCTCCGGCCGAGGAACTGGGACTTGTCGCGGTGGACGATCGCGCTGAGGGCGTCGACCTTCTCCCCGTTGATCAGCATGTCGACCTTGACGAGCTTGTTCGGCCGGTACCCGGCGAGCTCGTAGTCCATCGAGGCGTAGCCCTTGGTGGCCGTCTTGAGGCGATCGAAGAAGTCGAACAGCACCTCGCCGAGCGGCAGCTCGTAGGTGACGATCACCCGGTCGGTCGACGCGTACTGGATGCCCTTCTGCTCGCCGCGGCGCTCCTCGCAGAGCTTGATGACCGCGCCCACGTACTGGGCCGGGACGTGGACCGAGACGTTGAAGTAGGGCTCCTCGATGCGCTCGACCTGCCCGAGGTCGGGGAGGCGCGACGGGTTCTCGACCCGGACGAGCTCGCCGCCGCGCATGTACACCTGGTAGACGACGCTCGGCGCGGTGGTGACCAGGTCGAGGTCGTACTCCCGCTCGAGGCGCTCCTGGACGATCTCCATATGGAGCATGCCGAGGAAGCCGCAGCGGAAGCCGAAGCCGAGCGCCTCGGACGTCTCGGGCTCGAAGCTGAGCGCGGCGTCGTTGAGCTGGAGCTTCTCGAGCGCGTCGCGGAGGTTCGGGTAGTCGCCGGTGTCCGTCGGGAAGATCCCGCAGAACACCATCGGCTTGACCTCCTTGAAGCCCGGCAGCGCCTGCTCGGCCTGCCGCCGCGTCTCGGTGATCGTGTCGCCGACCTTGGTGTCGTCCACCGACTTGATCGACGCGGCGACGAAGCCGACCTCGCCCGGCCCCAGCTCGTCGAGCGCGCGGGGGAACGGCGCGAAGGCGCCGACCTCGGTGAGGTCGTAGTCGGCCTTGGTCGCCATCATGCGCACGCGGGCGCCCTTCTTGAGGGTGCCGTCGACGACCCGGGTGAGCACCATCGCGCCGCGGTACGGGTCGTACCAGGAGTCGACCACGAGCGCGCGGAGGGGGCCATCGGGGCTCGCGGTCTTCGGCGGCGGCACGCGCTTGACGACCGCCTCGAGGATCTCCTTGATGCCGATGCCCTCCTTGGCGCTCGCCGACACCGCCCCGCTGCAGTCGAGCCCCACGACCTCTTCGACCTCGCGGCTCGTGCGGTCGATGTCCGCCCCGGGCAGGTCGATCTTGTTGAAGACCGGGATGATCTCGAGGTCGTTCTCGATCGCGAGGTAGACGTTCGCGAGGGTCTGGGCCTCGACGCCCTGGCTGGCGTCGACCACGAGGAGCGCGCCCTCGCAGGCCGCGAGCGAGCGGCTCACCTCGTAGCTGAAGTCGACGTGCCCGGGGGTGTCGATCAGGTTGAGCTGGTACTCGAGGCCGTCGTCGGCGACGTAGCGGAGCCGCACGGACTGCGCCTTGATCGTGATCCCGCGCTCGCGCTCCAGCTCCATCTTGTCGAGGAACTGGTCCTGCTTCTCCCGGTCGCTGAGGGCGCCGGTGAACTCGAGGATGCGATCGGCCAGCGTGCTCTTGCCGTGGTCGATGTGCGCGATGATCGAGAAGTTGCGGATGCGCGAGATCGGGAAGGCCATGGCCGTCCGCTCCTATGCCGTCGTGCGAGCGCGTGGGCAAGTCGGACACGCACGACCGCCGGTCGAATCCGGCGCCCGAGCCTGGTCGAGCCCGGCCTCAGCTCTCGTCGCTGCCGCCCGTGCCCAGCGTGAGCTGGCCGGGCAGGTTGTCGCGGTGCTTCTCGAGGACCATGTCGATGCCCTCGCGGATGTAGACCGCGATCGGCACCTTGGTGCGCTGATTGAGCAGCTTGAGGCGCTCGTTCTGCTCGGGGGTGATGTAGATGGTGGTCGAGATCTTCTTGCGCGCCATGTGCTTACCTGACCGTGCCTCTGGACCCCATCGATGCTGCGACGAGTGACGTGAAGTTACATGGCACCACACATACTGTCAAACTGCGTCTGAAGGCCACCGGATTCGTCGTCCATGCCCCCCGCCGTGGGGAGTGGTAAACCCAGAACCGGGGCGCGTCCACCTCGGGTTGCGAGCGGCGCGCAGGGGCGCGTATGCTCCGCGCGGCCCGTGGGTTGCCGATGGGGCTGGCGAAGGGGCTAGGCCGAGAATGATTTCCAAACGATCCCGTGGTTTTGTGACCCGCTTGGCCATCACGACGGCCCTCGGCGCGCTCGCGCTCGCGGCCCCGGGCTGCGGCGGCGGCAACGAAGCGGTCGCGGACGCTCCGTCGGGGAGCCTCGGCGACGAGGCGGTGCGCCGGCAGTGCGAGGGATCGGGCGAGAACGTCCGCGAGACCGACGTGAACAACGACGGCACCCCCGACATCCGACACGTCTACTCGGGCGGCACCGAGCGCTGCGTCCAGTTCGACATGAACTTCGACGGGATGGTCGACGTCTCGCGCTTCTTCGACGAGGACGGCACCACGATCGTGCAGGAGGAGCACGACTTCGACTTCGACGGGCGCATCGACCAGATCGCGTACTTCGCGGGCGGCGCGCTGACCCGCAAGGAGCTCGACACCAACTTCGACAACCGCATCGACACTTGGGTGTGGTGCGACGGTCGGCTCTACGCGCGGCAGGAGCGCGATCGCCACCACACCGGCGAGGTCGACACCTGGGAGTTCTTCGACGACGGCGTCCTGCGCGAGGCGCGCTACGACGACAACAACGACGGGCGGCCGGAGCGCTGGGAGCTCTTCCGCGCGGGTCGCCTCGCGGAGATCCGCCGCGACACGGACCTCGACGGCGAGCCCGATCAGCAGGAGGAGGTCCCGCGCGAGAGCGCGGGCGACGCCGAGACGGCGCTGACCTGCGACGGCAGCGAGCCCCCGCCCCCGCCCGCCGAGCCTCCGCCGACCTCCGGCGGCGAGACCGGCGAGACCGGCGGCGAGACCGGCGAGACCGGCGGCGAGACCGGCGAGACCGGCGGCGATGAAACGGGTGAGGGGGGTTCGGACACCAACCCGGGTGAAGGGATGCCCTGGGAGGGCGTCTCGGACGTGCCGCCCGAGGAGGGCTCGAGCGACACTACCGGCGAGGGCGATCAATGAGCTCACTGACGCGCACCGGCCTCGCCGGTCTCCTGGTCTTGGGCCTCGCGGCGGGCTGCGGTGGCAACGACGCCGCGCGCAACACGAGCGACCGGTCGCGCGCGATGGAGGGCTCGAGCCGCCCCGAGGACGATCAGGGGCGCTGCGACACCGACCAGCCGGACCACGAGGTCTCGGAGATGGACACCTCGGGCGACAGCTACCCGGACATCCGGCGCGTGTACCGGCGCATCGGCCGCCCTCCCCTCATCCGCCTCATCCTCGCGTGCCGCGAGGCCGACCTGAACGGCGACGGAATCAAGGACGTCGTCCGCTACTACAACGACGAGGGGCGCCCGCTCCGCGAGGAGGCGGACCGCAACTTCGACGGCACGATGGACACGATCACGTTCTACCAGGACGGTCGGATCATCCGCGTCGAGCAAGACAACAACGCCGACGGCCGCGTCGACACCAAGCTGTTCTACGAGGACGGCACGGTCGTCCGCACCGAGCGCGACCTCGGCGGGCGCAGCACCGCGAGCGCGTGGCACCCCGACCGCTGGGAGTACTTCGAGGACGGCCGCATGGTCCGCATGGGGACGGACATCGATGGCGACGGCAACGTCGACCGCTGGGACCGCGACGGTCAGTGGGACGAGGCCCGGCGCGAAGAGGGGAACCAGGACGCGATCGACGACGCGGTCGAGGACACCCCCGACACCGACGTCGAAGAGGGCTGAGCCTCAGCAGGGGCCCGACGTCTCCCCGGGAGGCGCGGTTCACGCGACCTTTCGCGCCTCGTCACGCCGCTGATCCAGCGCGGGAGCACCCTCGGGGCCGTGCCTCCCTGGATCGTCCACGTCTCGGACCTGCACCTGCTCGCGAGCCCTCGAGAGCAGGAGACCATCCTGCGCTCGCTCGTCCACGCCCTCCGGGCCGAGCGCACGCGGCGGGGAGCGGCGCCGCGCCTGATCGCGCTGACCGGCGACGTCTTCGAGAGCTGCACGCTGCCGCCCGACGTCGCGGTGCCCGCCTTCCGCGCGCTCCTCGACGAGATGCACGGCGCGCTCGGCGAGCCCGTCCCGACGGTCATCGTCCCGGGCAACCACGATCGCCGACGCGCGGGCCTCTTCCTCCCACACGACGAGTCGCTGTTCGACGCGCTCCGCGAAGCGCTGGCGGGGCGCTCCTGGGTGCTTGGCCGGGACCGCCCGTTCCTCGCCGAGGTCGTCCCGCACGAAGTCCATCGGCTCCCGCTCTGGATCGTGGCCTACGACTCGAACCACCTCCCGACCGGCGCGATCGGGGCCGGCGGCGCGATACGTCAAGAAGACCTGCTACGCGCGGCGGCGATCATCGACGGACACCGCCCGGAGTGGCCCGTCCTCTTCCTGCTCCACCACCATCTCATCCCGACGCCCCTGACCGACCTCGGGCCGATCGACGTCGAGGAGGGGCCGCGCGCGGTGCGCTGGCTCGTCGAGCGCGGCCTCCCCACCCTGCTCGCCAACGCGGATCGCGAGGAGCTGTTCATGACCGCGCTCGGCGCGGGGACGGCGTTGAGCACGCTGCACGCGATGGGACGCGCGGTCGTCGTGTTGCACGGCCACAAGCACTACGCGACGAGCCGGCTCCTCAAGGCGACGCGCGCCGACCACGGGGACGTGCTCATCGTCTCGGCGGGCAGCGCCGGCACGGCCCAGCAGTGGCGGCCCGGGGCTCAGCGCGAGACCGCGCGGCTGTGGCCATCCTTCAACACGCTGACCCTGGCCGCCGACCGGGTCGTGGTGGAGCAGGTCGCCTTCTCCTGGCGCGAGGTGTCCGAGGAGCTGGCCCGGCGGCCGATGGTCTCGCTGCAGCGCGCGCAGTCGCGGCTGCACCCGACCCACCTCGACGAGGCCCCACTCGAGCCCGGCCCGCGGCTCGCGCAGAACGACGCCCACGTGAGCCTCTGGCCGTCAGCGCGATTCGGAGACCATCGATGGGACACCGCGACGCTTCGGCGGGTCCGCTTCGCGCCGGGCTCGGAGGACGCCCGCTACGTCGAGACGATCGAGGCGCCGCCGGGCAGCGGCTTCCAAGCCGGGTGCGGGGCCGAGCGCGTGACGAGCGGGGACGCGGCCGCCGCGCCCCAGGTCGCGCTGGACGCTCGCGGCGACGCGCGCTTCGTGGTGAGCGGGGGCCTCGCCCGCTCCGTCGCCGAGGCCCGGCGCCTCGAGGGCTCGCAGGCCACCCCGTTCAGCCGCGTGCACCTGATGAACCGCTACCAGTGCGCGCGCGCGACGCTGACCGTGAGCGGCCTCGGCCCGCGGGCGCGCTCCGCCTTCGGCTCGATCACCGACCTCGGGACCGGCCTCGAATCGCCGCGACCCATCGTGGTGGACGACGCGGCTGGCCAGGCCAGCCTCCAGGTCGACGCGTGCGCGCCGCGCACGTTGCTCCGCATCTACTGGCTCGCGGACGACCCGTCCCTGCCCCAGGCGCGGGGCGAGGTCCCGGCCGCGGCCGCGAGCGTCCCGGCGCCCGCGCTGCGGCTCGTGAGCGGCTGACGCTCTACCCGGGCGGGGCTCTACTCGGCGGAGCTCAGCTCGGCTGGGCTCTGCTCGCCGAGGCCCAGCTCGGCGAAGAACAGGGCGGTGCACTCCGGCACCCGGCTCCAGCGCCGCTCCTCGATCCGCTCAGCGAGCGCGTCCCCGAAGAACGGCCGGAGCACGCGCGCGGCGTCCTCGGGGCTCTCGAACGCGTAGTCGGTGCGTCGCCACTCGCGGGTGAGCCCGTGGGCCTCCTCGAGGTGCGCGAAGTACGCGTCGAGCCCCTCGTGGCGGCGCGGTGTCTCGTGGCCCGTCCCGAGGGTCTCCAGGATCGCGAGGCGCCCGCCCGGCGCGAGCACGCGCCGCATCTCCGCGACCGCCCGATCGACCTCGTCCCGCCACCCGTCGGGCATCCAGTGGCGGAAGTGCCCGAACACCCACCCCGCGACCGCCACGTCGAACGCCCCCGACGGCGCGGGCAGCGCGCGGGCGTCGCCGACCTGCACGGTGACGCGATCGGCGAGGCCGTCCTCCGCGAGGCGGCGGCGAGCGACCTCGAGCATGGGGGCCGCGCGATCGACGAGCCACACCTCGCGCGCGTGCGGCGCGATCCACCGCGCGAGACGGCCGGTGCCCGCGCCGACGTCGATCACGCGCGCGCCGTCGCAGGCGACGCGGGAGAGCAGGAGCCGCCGCATCTCGCCGTCGGCGTCCTCGGCCGCGATCAGGGCGTCGTAGCCCTCGGCCCCCGTCTCGTAGATGCGCGCCTGCGCGTCCGACTCGCTCACCGCACCGTCCCGGGCCGCAGCCGCGCCTTCGTGTAGGCGGTCAAGAACCCGGCGCGGATCACGTTGCGGAGGGTCGGGCTCTCCGGCGCCGAGCTGATGGTGGCGACCGTACATCCCGCCGCGCGCGCCTCCCGGCAGCGGCGGGAGATGAAGCCGCGCTGGATGCCGCGACGACGGTACGGCGGGAGCACGCAGGCCGCCAGCAGGGTGGCGACCTCGCCGTAGACCTCGAGCCCGCCGCACCCCACGACCTCCCCGCCGGCGCGGATCACCCAGGCCCGCACCCGCGGGTGCCGCACCATTCGGAGCGCGTCCTCCCGCATGGAGAGCGCGCGGCGGCTCCCGGGCGGCCCATCCTCGACAAAGCACGCGACGTGGACATCGAGGAACACCCCCAGGGCGGCCTCGTCGGCGAGGTCGAGCGGCTCGTAGGCGACCGCGTCCTCGGACGGGTCCGGCGACAGCGGGGCGGCGAGGTCACGGAAGAGCACCGCCTCGAAGCCCTGGAGGCGGTAGCCGCGTGCGGCGAGCGAGGGCGCGACGCCGCGATCGGCGAAGGGGCACAGCTCGATCTCGGGCACGAACCCGCGCGCCGCATAGAAGTCGTCCATGGCGTCCAGCTCGTCCTCCGACGCCGCGGCGCTCATGCCGAGCCCGACCACCCGGTTGAGCCAGCTCTCGGGAGCGCCGCCCGCGCAGGCCGACCCGCCCGAGGCCAGCGGCAGGTGCGCCTCGGCCAGCTCCGAGAGCGCGAGCGCGAGGCGGCCCTCCTCGAGCCGCGCGACGTCCATGGGCTGCCGCACGCGGCGGAGCATATACCAGCCGCTCGGAGAACGCGGCGGCGGCCGCCCTGCGCGCGGGCGGCGTGTCGATCAGCGATCGAAGTACTGGCACGACATCGCCCGGGCGGGGCGGTCCGGCGCGCGACAGGTACGCGAAGAGTAGGTCACGCGCGGCGCCATCAGGCACGTCGGGAAGTCGTCGTCGTGGTAGAGCACGCGCTCCGGCACGACGCCGCGTGGCAGCGCGAACACCGCGCGGAGGCGCCGGGACCGTGACGGGAGGATCGGATCGACCTCGGGGCCGGCAGGCTCGGGCGCGCAGTCGCGCGGGGTTCGGGCCTCGAACCAGCGCTCGGGGCCCCGCGAGACCAGCGACAGCCCGTCGATCATGTCCTGGTAGGGCTCGCTCCCCAGGTTGCGCACGGAGAAATAGAGGATCGCAAGGTCCGTTTCGGGCGGGAGCGCGCAGGCGCTCGGCGCGCGCTCGCGGCACTGGACGTGAATCCTGCGCAAGGTCAGCCTCGCCGGCACGCCGCCAGGTCCGATCCGCGCCGAGCGCGGCGGGAGCGCGGGCTGCGCCGAGGCCAGCGCCGCGACGGCGACGAACCCGATCGAGAGCCCGACCGCGCTGAGGGCCGGAGCGCTCCGTGGCAGCTGGCTCACGCGCGATCGCTCCCCGCGGACGGCCCGCCCTCCGCTCCGCCTCTCCGGGCGGCGCCGCGCCACGACGCCGCGCACCTCGCCCCGGCCTCCGTCGCTACAGCCCGCATGCGTCCATGTCCCGGAGCAGCGGGGGGTAGTCGTTGCCTGGATCGTACTGACCCGCCGTGAGCCCATACCAGACGGTGAGCACCCGCTCGAAGGCGCCGTCGTCGCGGCGGCCCACCAGCCCGACCGCGAGGCAGTCCGACGCCCGCGCGTCCCCGCAGCGCTCCCCGTCCCGCGGGCCTCCGCCCAGCACCTCCACCGCCAGCACCCGGAGCCCGTCGTGGTAGACGCCGACCGGCTGGCCACCGATCCCGCGAGCGCGCTCCCAGGGCGAGCCGTCGCTCGACCTCAGGAACTCGCCGTAGGTGACCCCCTCCTGCACGGGACACTCGTTGTTGTCGAGCTCCCAGTGCGTCTCGACGAACGAGATCGACTCGACTCCCAGCTCGACGGTCGCGACGCGAAAGCGCCGCCGGAGGTGCGTGGCCCAGCTCGGGTCGGACGCGCCGACCTCCGCCTCGATCGCCTCGTCCGCCGTGAGCAGCTCCCGGACCCGCGGGTCGTCGGTCTCCCCCGAGGCGGGCAGCCGGTGGATCCGATACGCCAGCCTCGTGTACCGGAGCCACTCGGGCGGCGAGCCGTCGGCGAACGCGATCGACGGAATGGGCTCGCAGCGCCCGATGCGCTCGCCGACCTCGTAGTAGTCGGGGCCTTCGCTGTAGACCTGTCCCCAGCCCCGGGCCGGCTCGCACGCTCCCGACGGCCCGAAGACGCGCAGAGTCTCGATCGGCGGCTGAAGCCTGCGCATCACCCGCGCCGGGAGGGGCCCCGAGCGATCGAACGAGCGGTCCATCGAGCGCGAGCGACGGAGCACCTCGCGGCCCGCGATCGGCAGCGGTGTCGCCCCGAACACGCGACCGTCGGATACGACGATGCGATGCGGCTCCTCCGGCTCGACGCGGATCTCGGGCGACGCGCTCCGCGAAGGCACCTCGTTCTCCGGCGGCGCGGCGACCGCGCGCGAGTCCGGAGCGACCGCGCCGCGCGACCCGGGCCGCGGCTCGACGGGGGCCGCGGCCGGTCGGGGCGGGCCGCACGCCGCGATCAGGACCGCCACCCCCGCCAGGGCTTGCCTTCGCGCGGCCGTTCCACCGCGTCGCCTCCGTGCCGCGCACATGCAACACCCTTGGCGACGGAGAGGGCGGCGCGCAAACCCAGGCCGCCGCGACCGTGGCCGAGGAGCGCACCGACCACCGCGAAATCGCGGCGCGCGCGCGCGATCCTACGGACCTCTTACATCCACCGGCGACGCCTCGGGCGCCCGCATGGGGTGACGTACGTTCGAGGCATGCGACGTCGGACGAGGACGGGTGAGGAACGCGAGCCTACGGCGCGGGGCGTGGGCGGATGGCCCAGCATCTACGCCTCCTTCGCGCGCGCCGCGACGCTGGCGATCGCGGCGCTGGTGCTCGCGGCTGCGTGCGACGCGGAGCCCGGGCGCGACGGAGGGCTCCCCGGGCTGGACGCGGGGCACGCGGCCGACGCCGGCGTCCCGGACAGCGGGGCGTTGGACGCCGGCGTGCGCGGTCCGGGCGAGGCGTGCGGGGCCGACTCGGAGTGCGCTGGAGGCCTCTGCACGGACGGCGTCTGCTGCGATCGCCGCTGCGACGCCGCGTGCGAGGCGTGCGCGGAGATCGCAACTGGAATCAGCGACGGAACCTGCGCCCCGGCGATCGACGCGCGCGTCTGCCGGCCGGCGCGCGGCGACTGCGACGCCGAGGAGGTGTGCGATGGATCGGCCGCCGAGTGTCCGGCCGACGCGCGCATGGAGGCGGGCGTCGTGTGCCGGCCCGCCGCCGGCCTGTGCGACGCGCCGGAGGCCTGCGATGGGATCTCCGACGCCTGCCCCGCCGACGCCGTGCGCCCTGCCGGCACCGAGTGCCGCGCGGCCACGGGCGCGTGCGATCTGGCCGAGACGTGCGACGGCGTCAGCGCGATGTGCGACGTCGACGCGGGTCCGCTCGCGGTCAGCGTCAGCTTCCTCGACCCGCTGTGCTTCGGCGATCTCAACGGGACGGCGACCGCCACCGCGACGGGCGGCGCGGCGCCGTACACCTACGCGTGGAGCTCGGGAGGAACGGCGGCGATGACGTCGGGGCTGGGCCCGGGGCGCCACACCGCGACCGTGACCGACGCCAACGGGTGCATGGCCCAGCGCGAGGTCTTCCTGTTCGAGCCTCCGGAGCTCACGGTCGAGCTCGCGCCCATGCGGGGCACGTGCGGCGCCGGCGACGGCAGCGTGAGCTCGACCGTCGGCGGGGGCACCCCCATCTACGCCTACGCGTGGAGCACGGGCGCCACCACCGCGGACCTCACCGGGGTCGGCCCCGGGACCTACACGCTCACGGTGACCGATGTGAACGGATGCACCGCCACGGCCACCGACACCCTGGCCTCCCCATGCGAGCGCCGGATCTTCGTGAGCAGCGCCAGCTACACGTCGGCGTTCGGGGGCCTCGCCGCGGCGGACGCGGAGTGCGACGCGCTGGCGCGAGCCGCTGGGCTCCCGGGGACGTTCCGCGCCTGGCTCAGCGCAGGGGCCCAGTCAGCGGCCGCGCGGCTGACGGGCGCCGCGGTCCCCTACGTGAGGGTCGACGGGGTGCGGGTCGCCGCGTCCTGGACCGATCTGCGCGACGGCACGCTCGACGCTCCGATCCAGGTGGACGAGCTCGGCGCGCTGGTCTCGACCGCGGTGACCGCGTGGACGAACACCACCGCGACCGGAGCGACCTCGGGGGGCACCTCGACCGCGTGCGGGAGCTGGGCCAGCCCGAGCGTGGGGATCGCCTTCGTCGGGAGCGCGAGCGCGGTCGACGCGACGTGGACGGAGTCGGCGGCCGTGAGCTGCCCCGGGCGCATGCGTCGGCTCTACTGCGTCGAGCAGTAGCGCCGCGCTCGGGTGCGGTGACCTGCGGCGCGGCGCGGCCTATCCTGCGGCCGGATGGAGGACTCGGACGGAGGTTGGAGCGAGGAGCCGCTCCCCCTCGACGAGCGCCGGCTCGGTACGCCCCGCTACCTCGTCGAGGACGTCCTCGGCGAGGGCGGCAACGCGATCGTGCTCGCGGTCTACGACGCGCGGATGCGGCGCGAGGTCGCGCTCAAGCGCGCGAGGAGCCCGGCGCGCGCGGCCCGCGTCCGGTGGGAGGCGTGGATCGTCGCGCAGCTCGACCACCCCTCGATCATCTCGGTCTACGACGGCCCCGACGACGACGACCACGAGGAGCCGTTCTTCACCATGCCGATCGTGCGAGGCCAGTCGCTCGCGTCCCGGCTCGAGACCGGGCCGCACGACCTCCCGTCGCTGCTCCGGTCGCTGCTCACCGTCTGCGAGGCGGTCGCCTACGCGCACGCCAAGGGCGTGGTGCACGCAGACCTCAAGCCCGCCAACGTGATGCTGGGGGAGTTCGCGGAGGTTCGCGTGATCGACTGGGGCCTGGCCGTCCCCGTCGCCGGCTCGGGCGTCGACGCGCTGGCCGATCGCGGCGGGCCTCCCCGGCCTCGGGCCGCCGGCCGCGTGGGGACGCCCGGGTTCATGAGCCCCGAGCAGGCGGAGGGCGACCCGCCCGACACGCGCTCCGACGTCTTCGCGCTCGGCCAGATCCTCGGCGTGGTCCTCGAACGCGTCGCCGACGCGCCCACCCCGGAGCTCAGGACCATCCTCCGGCGCGCCACCGACCCGCGCCGGGAAGCTCGGTACGACGACGCGGGAGAGCTCGCGCGCGACATCGCCGCCTACGTCCACGGAGAGCTCGTCCCGACCCACCGGTACTCGGCCCACGAGAGAGCGGGGAGGTTCGTCCGCGCTCACGCGGGCCCGCTGGCGATGAGCGCGCTGGCGCTGCTCGCGATCCTCGTCGTGTTCGCGGTCGGCCTCGTCGAGTCCCGCCGCGAGCGGGCGCGCGCGGAGCGCGCCGAGGAGTCCGCCCGGCGCGCCCTCGAGGTTGCGCGGCGCGGGCTCGCCTCCGCGGAGGAGCGCGGCGCGCAGCTGGCGTTCGAGCGGGGAGACCACGCGGAGGCGTACCTGCGCGCCGCCCGCGCGCTGCAGCAGGGAGAGAGCCCGCTCGCGCGTGGGATCGTGAGCGCGGTGCTCGCGCGGCCTCGCTTCGCGGGCGAGGCGCTCGACACGCGTGGCTGCCCGCGCACCGCGCGCCTCTCGCGCGACGGAGTCCTGTGCCTGGACGACGACCAGGTGTGGCTCGCCCCGCTCGACGGCGGACCGCGCCGCTGGCGCCTCCCGCTCCGCGCGGTCGACGCGGTGCCCCTCGACGGCGGCGCGTGGGTGGTCGTCGACGCGCAGAGCGCACGCGAAGTAGACGCCGCGGGGCGACCCGGCCGGGAGCTCGTCGGCGGCCACGGGTTCACCCGCGCCTTCGCGACCTCGACGGGGTGGGGCGCGCTCCTTCCGCCCCAGGTGGCGAGCGCGGCCACGGGCGCGTTCTCCCCGTGCGGCGAGCGCCCGACCCAGGCGCTCGCGGGGGGCGCCGACCACCTCGCGGCGGTGTGCGAGGGCGGCGAGATCCTCCTCTACGATCACGCGCGTCACGTCCTCGAGACGTTCGCGAGCCCGTTCGGCGGCGAGCTGCTCCCCTGCTACTCCGCCGCGTTCGGCGACGACGACCGGGAGCTCTGGCTCGGGGGCCTCGGCGGCGAGGTCGCGGTGCTCACGCGCGCCACCGGCGCGATTCGACAGGTGACGCGGGTCGAGGGCGGCCCGGTGCTGACGCTGCAGGTGGCTGCGGCCGGGGTCGTCGTCCAGCCCGAGCGCGGCCCGATCGTGATCGTCGATCCGAGCACCGGGGCGGCGCGGATGACCGTCCCTCAGCCCCCGGGCTCGAGCCTCCAGATCCTCGACGGCGACATCGTCGTGAACGCGCCGGGGGAGTCCGTTCAGTGGAGGCTCGCGCGAGGCGCGCCGGCGGAGCTCGCGGCGTCCGGGGGCCTCAGCTCGGCCCTGGTCACCCCCGAGTGGGTGGCCGCCGCGGGTGGTGACGGCGCGCTCACGGTGTGGCGTCGCTCCGACGGCACGCGGCTCGCCACCGTGGCGCTCCCCTCCGTGATCAAGCGCCTGGCTCTCTGGGACGGCGAGATCGTCGCAGCGCTCGCCCAGCCGGGAGGGTTGGCGCGCGTCGCGACCGGGCCGTGGGCCCTCACGGAGGTGATCGGCCAGGCTCCGCCGATGAAGCGGGTCGCGGTGCTCTCGAGCGGATCGACCGAGCGGCTGCTCGCGGCTCCGTACGGGCTCGACCTGCAATGGGGCAGCCCCTCCGTGCGCGCCGCGTGGCCGACCGGGGAGGTCCTCGACCTGGCCGTGTCGCCCGACCGGCGCGTGGGGATCGCGACGGCGGTGGACGGTCGCGTCGTGAGACTGCGGGCGGAAGAGACCGGCCTCGAGGTCACGCCGCTCGACGCGCGAGGCGGCCGCGACACGGCGGTGGCGATCGCCAACGACGGGGTCGCCTGGGCGATCGCGCGCCGCGATCGCGTCGAGGTCACCTCCGGGGAGGACCGCCGCTCCTTGAGCGTCCCCGAGGGTCCGCTCGACGTCGCCTTCTCGCCCGAGGGCGACGCGCTCTTGATCGGGACGCGGGAGGGGCTCGCGGTGCTCGTCGATCTGCCGGCGGGACACCGGCGCGCGGTGCTCCCCGGGGCGAGCCGCCGGGTCCCGTGGGTCGGCTTCGACGAGCGCGGTGAGCCATGGACCGCGAGCTGGGATGGGCGCGTGCGACGCTACTCCCTGCGCGGGTTGACCTCCTCGGCGGCGGAGCTGCTCGAGGACGCGACCTCCCGGATCCCGCCAGCCCTTTCTACGCCCCCCGCTCCCGAGGCGAGCCGCGATGAGCATCCCTGAGCCCTCCCGAGCTCCGAGCGTGGTCCTGGAGAGGCCGGACGGTGTCCAGCAGGCGCTGTACGTCGGCGACCTCATCGGGCGGTCCGCCTCGGCCGCGATGCTCCTCGACGCGCCCCAGATCTCCGAGGCGCACGCGATGGTCAGCCTGCGCCGAGGCAGGCTGCTCCTGCTCGCGCTGCGCAGGCGCCTCGCCGTCGAGGGCCGACCGGCCCGCGAGGTGATCCTGGAGCCGGGCCTGCGCATCGCCCTGGCTCACGAGCTCGAGCTCGTGGTCGTGGAGGTGCGTCTCCCCGCGCACGCGCTCCAGGTCGGCGCCCCGCCGCGCGTCCCCATGCGGCGGCTGTCGTCGGTGGCGAGCCTCTACGGCGAGCCGCGGCCGAGGGTCGTCACGCGCTTCGAGCCCCTGGCGCCCGCCCACGCGTGGCACACCGCGGGCTCCTGGCGCGCACGTGCCGGAGCGGACGAGACGCGGGAGATCGAGGCGGGGTCAGAGCTCGAGGTCGACGGCGTGCGCTTCGTGTTCGGAGAAGAGCCCCTGGGCCGCGGCATGAGGAGCACGACCCGAGGGGGCGCGATCGACGCTCCGCTCTCCATCGTGAGCTACTTCGACACGATCGAGATCCTGCAGGAGGGGCGCGAGGCGGTCGTGCTCTCGGGGGTGGGCGCACGGATCCTGACCGAGCTGGGCGCGATGCGCGCGCCCGTGGAGTGGGAGACCGTGGCGCGCGAGGTCTGGAGCGCGGAGCCGGCGCTCGGGACCGCGACGCTCCGTCGACGCTGGGACGTGGCCCTGATCCGCCTGCGGCGCCGGATGGTCGCCGCGGGCCTTCCGTCCGACCTCCTCCGCTCGGACGGCAACGGCATGATCCACCTCGTCCTGCAGTCGCACGACCGGTTCGTCCATCGCTCCTGACCGGTCCCGAAGACCGGCGCCAAAGAAAACCTGCGACGCCCTCCCCGTCACCGCGTCCTCGGGCCGAGCCGGCGAGCTGCGCCGGTCGATGGAGGATGACGTGACGATGAACCCGATCCCTGCGCGCGCCGCCCTGGCCGCGTCCCTGCTGGTGGCCCTCGCGGGGTGCAACCCCGACTCCGACCCGCGACGCGGCTACACCGCGTGCGGCGACTTCCCGACCGGCCCGGTGGAGTGCCAGCCCGGTCAGTACTGCGCGGACGCGACGTTCTCGGAGTGCGTCCCCGGCTGCACCTCGGACGAGAACTGCGCGTCCAGCCAGACCTGCGAGAAGGCGGCCGGCGAGTCCGTCGGCGACTGCCAGAACAGCGGCCCGCCCCCCGGCTTCGACGCCGGCCCGCCGACCGGCTCCGACGCGGGGCCGCCGGTGTCGGTGGACGCGGGGCCCCTGGAAGACCTGGTCGCCCTCTGCCGCGACAACTGCCAGTCCGCGAGCTTCACCTGCGGCGACGGGAGCATCACCGCCACCGACGTCGCGGCCTGCGACGCGTGGTGCCGCGACGGCGCGACCGCCGACTCGGATCGCGAGAGCTTCATCGCGTGCGTGGAGGCGGCGTTCTTCACCGCGCCGATCTGCGACGAGGCCGACTGCCTCCCGTGAGGCGCCAGGCCCGGGCGCGGCGGCTGACGCGTCAGCCGCCCGGCCCGAGCCGAGCCACGATCGGCGCGAGCAGGCGCGGCGCGTAGTCCCCGCGGCAGATGCTCGCGAGCCCGACGCCGACCCCGCGCGCCTCGAGCTCCTGCGCGGTCCGCAGGAGCCGGGGCGGCGGGTACGCGAGGCCCGTCCCCGGCTCGTCGCACGACGGCGTGACCTCGCTGAGGTTGCTCGGGTCGACCACCTGCGCGAGGCGGGGGTCGCGGCGGAACACGTCCCAGTCGATCGGCGCGCCGATCGGTTGGACGAGATCCGCGGGCACCCCCACCGCGGGGACGAACACCAGCCGACCCGGGTCGCGGCGGAGCTGGAGGAACCCGTCCACGTAGCGCGCGGTGGAGTGGAGCAGCTCGTCCTCGTGGAACACGCAACGCAGATTGAGATGGTTGATGAAGCGGTCGTCCCGCACGTCGAAGAGCGCGGGGTCGGCGACCGAGCAGTCGTCGTCGTCCGAGAGCACCACGATCGCGAGGAGGCTGTCCGCGCGGACGAAGCCGTCGTTCTCGTCGTCGCCGTGCCCCGAGGTGCCGAGGAAGAACTCCGGCGGCGCGTAGCCCGGCGCCGTCCAGTCGGTCGGCGCCGCGGGGCTCAGCGCCTTGAGCGCCGACTCCAGCGGCTGCTCGAGCCCGCAGCCCTCGGTGCCCGCGGCCGCGACGCAGCTCACGTCTCGCGTGTAGCGGACGGCGTCGTCGCCCGCGCGGAACGTCAGGAAGGTCGGGTAGATGCTCATGCAGCCGGGCACGTCCGGGCCGCGGACCCGGAAGAGCCCGTCGTCGCCAAACACCCGCCGCGGGCAGCCGCCGATGGACTGGTCGCCCGAGCCCATGTCGGTCGTGACGACGGCGATGCTCAGCTCGCTCACCGGCTCGATGTCGGGGTCGCCGGGCTCACCATCGCCCGCGAGGTCGCCGTCCTCGTCGGCGTCGCCCGTGGCCAGCACGCGAACGACGCGGGGCAGCTCCTCGGCGAGGACCTCCTGCTCCTCGACCATGGAGATGGAGTTGTCGACGACGAAGAGCAGGTCGACCGAGCGCGGGAGCCCGGGCCCGGCGTCGCGGCCCGCGTCGATCGGCGCCCCGCCGTCGCGGCGGCCGCCCGCGTCGGCGGGCTCACCGCGCTGGTGGCTCCGGTAGCAGCCGCCGAGCGCGACCACCGCGAAGGCCAGCGCGAGTGGCCCCCTCCCCGACCGCCGCGGCTCAGGCGTCACGGGCCTCGAGCTCGGCCGCGAGGGCCGGCGCGTCGAGCTGCGCCACGACCGCCCGCGCCCGCGCCCACTGGCGGCTCGCGCCCGCGGCGTCGCCCCGATGCGCGAGGAGATCGCCGTGCGCCAGGAGCAGCTCGACCAGCGCCTCGCGCTGGGCGGGGTCGTGGAGCATCCGCAGCAGCCCGTCGGGGGTGAGCGACTCGGCGAACGCGCGGTCGAGCCCGAGCAGGCCGAGGTAGGCGTCACCGAGCGCGTCGTCGACCTCGAGGTCGTCGGGCACGTCACCCGAGGCGCCCGCGAGCGCGGCCACCATCTGGGCGATCTGCTTGATCGTGCGGAGGATTGGATCGCTCTCGAACAGCATCGAGTCCTCAGGGCTGGACGCGGGCCAGCGTCGCCTGGAGCCGCGCGCGGACCTCCGCGTCGCGCGCCCGGCCGATCGCGCGCGTGAGCCCGTCGACCGCCTCGGCGCCGTAGATCTCGGCGATCGCGTCCGTCGCGCGCGCGTGCAGCGCCGACGACGACGCCATGACGATCAGGTCGCGCCGCATCCGCGGATCGCCGCGGGCGCTCATGTCGCGACGGTAGGCGCGCTCGTAGACGTTGAGCGCGCGGACGGCTTGGCCGCGGGCCAGGTAGACCTGGGCGGTGAGGAGCGCGGCGCGCACGTCGTCGGGGTGCTCGCGGCGGTAGCTGCTGACCGCGCGAAGGTGCCGCGTCGCGATGGACTGGTTGCGGGCGACCCGCCGCCGCACCGACGCGAGCTCTCGCGGCACGCCGCGCCGCCACGGGTTGCGGGCCTCCACGCGCGCCGCGCCCGGCTCCTCCGCCGGCGCCTCCGCCTCGTCGAGCGCGGCGGCCTCGGCGTCGGCCGCCGCGTCCTCCGCGGTCGCGTCCCCGTCCTCTGCGAGCGCGTCGGTCGCCTCGTCGTCCGCGGCCCCCTCGTCGCTCGCGTCGTCGCTCGCGTCGTCGTCGTCGTCGCTCGCCGCGTCGGATGCGGCGCTGTCGGCCGAGGCGCCGGCGGTGGCGACCGCGGCCTCGGTGGTCGGCTCCTGCCCGTCGTGGGTGGCGGCCGGCTCCGCTTCGCTCGGCTCGGCCGGGTCGGCCCCCGGGGACCCGAGGCCGACCGCGGTCGCGAAGCGCGGGTCCCCACGAAGGCCGGGATCGCGCAGGACCATCCAGGTGCTCCCGAGGATCGCGGCGCCGAGGATCGTGGCCGCGAGGACCCAGCCCAGCCCGCGGCCCCTCGGCCGGGGCGCCTCGGCAGACGGCGAGGCCGGCGTGGCCTTGGCGATCGCGGTGGCCGCCCGGCTCGCCGCGATCGCGGTCGCGGCGCGGCTCGCCGCCCGCGCGGACCGCGCCCGGCCGGTCGCGTCGGGACCCGGCACGTAGGCGTCCGGGGGCAGCGCGAGGAGCGCGTCGAGCATCGCGCCTCCGTCCGCGTAGCGATCGGACCCGTCCTTGGCGAGCGCGCGCTCGATGATCGCCTCGAGCTCGGGCGCGACCACCGCGCCGCGGGCCTTGGCCGCGAGGGTCGGCGCCGGCTTCAGGAGGTGCTGCCGGACGAGCTCCTGCCCCTCGCCGTCGAAGGGGTGCTCGCCGGTGAGCATCTCGTAGAGCATCACCCCGGCCGCGTAGACGTCGGCGCGCTGATCGGCGTGCGCTCCGCTCGCCTGCTCGGGCGCCATGTAGGCCGGCGTCCCGACGATGAGCCCCGTCTTGGTCAGGTTCGCGGATGGCCCCGAGCCGTCCATGAACTTTGCGAGCCCGAAGTCGAGGATGACCGCGTGCTTCCGGCCGCCGGCGAGATCCTGGACGAGCACGTTGCCCGGCTTGAGGTCGCGGTGGATGACGTCGCGCCGGTGGGCATAGGCGAGGCTCGAGAGGATCTGCGACATGATCTCGAACGCGTCCTCGGGCGGGAGGCACCCCTCCTCCTCGAGGACCTCGTCGAGATCGCGGCCGTCGACCAGCTCCATCACCAGGAACGTCAGCTCGCGCGTCGAGACGTAGTCGATGATCGAGACGATGTTCGGGTGGCTGAGCGCCGCGAGCGCCATCGCCTCGCGCTCGAAGCGGCGCTGCAGATCGGGCACGCACTGGTAGTGCTCGAGGAGCACCTTGAGCGCGACCGGCCGCTTCAGGACGAGGTGCTCGGCGAGGTAGACGCGGCCGATCCCGCCCACGCCGAGGAGGCCGGTCACCCGGTAGCGGTCCGCCAGCACGCGGCCGATCAGACCCGAGACATCGACGAGCTCGTCTTCGTCCGCGGAGGCGGCCTGGGCGGGGAGGGACACGCGACCCCCACTATCGACCGGCGCCGCGCGGCGGGCAACCGTGAAGGGCTACTCGCGCGGCACGACCGACGGGCGCGCGAGGAGCACGAGCCAGAGGAGCGCGCAGAGCCCGGCGCTCACCAGGTAGGGCAGGCCGGCCTGGGCGGGCTCGAGCGTGGCCCCGTAGGTGTAGAGGCCCGCCCCGAGCACCGGCCCGATCAGGCGCCCGAGGCCGGTCGCGGAGCTGTTCAGGCCCGCCGCGCCGCCCTGGTCGCCGTCGTCGACCGCGAGCGAGATCGCAGCCGTGATACCGGGCAGCAGGAGCCCCTGCCCGAGGCCCTGGGTGACCATCGCGGCGGTGATCGTGACGAAGTCGGTCGCGAACGGGAGCATGAGGTAGCCGGCGATCGCGATCGGCAGCCCGACGCGGACGAGGGTGCGCGCCGAGAGCTTGAACCGCCGGACGAGGAACCCCTGCGCGAGCACCGCGACCACCCCGTAGACCGCGAGCGCCCCGCCGACGTACTTCGGCGTCTCGTCGTGCGACAGGTGGAGCCGATCCATGAAGTAGAACGCGATCGTCTGCTCCATCGCGACCGACGCGAGGGTCGCCGTCAGCGCGACCGCGAGGAGTGGCCAGAGGCGAGAGGCCAGCTCGCGACTGGGCCGCGGCGGGGGCGCGGCGCGGCGCTCGGGCTCGGGGAGTCGGAGCGCGATGAAGATGGCGTTGACCACCGCGACCCCCGACGAGAGGAAGACCGGCGCCAGCAGGCTGCCGGTGACCTCGGAGACCGCGAAGCCGATCACCGGGCCGAACACGATCCCGAGCCCGAAGGCGGCCCCGATCACCGCCATGGACGACGTGCGCGACTCGCGATCCGAGATGTCGGCCGCGTAGGCCTGGGCGGTCGGCAGGGTGGCGGAGGAGAACGCGCCCCCGGCGAGCCGCGACGCGAGGAGCAGCCCGAAGAGGGGCCAGTGCCCGAGGACGCCCCGCGCGCCGAGCTCGGCCACGACGCCGAACGCCGCGAAGCCGCCCGCGAACCCCAACACCCCGGTCAGGAGCACGGGGCGCCGCCCGACCCGCTCGCTGTAGCGCCCCCACGCCGGCGCGCAGACGAGCTGCATCAGCGCGTAGGCGGTCGCCAGGAGGTTGATCTCGATGTCGCTGAGCCCGAGCTCGCGGCCGAGCGGGGCGAGGATAGGGAACAGGACCGACAGCCCGAGGATGCTGTTGAAGAGCGCGACGAACAGCAGGAGCATCGGGCGCATCGGACCGGGACCCTACTGACTCACGGCCCTCGGGGCCACCGTTCGAGGATGGGGCTCGCGGATGGGGCTCGCGGATGGGCTCGCGGAGGCGGTCGCGGAGGGGCGCCCTTCGCCGTACCCTGCCGGCCGATGTCCCGTTCGGTGTCCAAAGCCAAGACCAACGCCGCCCGCATCCTCGAGCGCGCCGGCGTCGACTTCGAGGTCCGGGAGTACGAGGTGGACGAGTCGGACCTGAGCGCGCCCACCGTCGCGGCCAAGGTCGGCCTGGCCTGCCAGCAGGTGTTCAAGACCCTGCTGGTGCGGGGCGACGCGGGGGTCTGCTTCGGGGTGGTGGCCGCCGATCGCGAGCTGGACCTGAAGGCGCTCGCCCGGGCCCGCGGGGAGCGGAAGCTCGCGATGGTCCCGCTCAAGGAGGTGCAGCCCCTGACGGGGTACGTCCGCGGAGGGGTGACCGCGCTCGGGACCAAGCGGCGTTTCCCCGTGGTGCTCGACGAGTCCGCGATGGATCACCCGCGCATCGCGGTGAGCGCGGGGGTGCGCGGCGCGCAGCTCGTGCTCGCGCCGGCCGACTACGCGCGGGTGACTGAGGCGATGGTTGTCCCCATCCAGCGCTAGCGGCAACTCATCTCTCTGCCCATGGCCCGACGTCAACTATAGTAGACGGGGATGACGCCAGTCGTACGAGCACTGCGCGGCGAGCTTCGCCATCGACTCCAGACCGATCCTAGTGTGCTGAGCTTCCTCGAGAGCGAGCTCCTCGAGGGCTTGTTCTATGTCGCCCTCGACGAGCCCGACGAGGGATGGCTGAGCCCGCGCTTCGCCTCCTGGCTGGGCTATCCCGACGAGTCGTCCAAAGGCCTTGCCTGGTGGCGCGCGCGGCTTGCGCCGGAGGACGCGCCCTCGCTGGAGGCCGCGCTCCAGCAACTCCGGGGCGACGCGCCACGAAGCCTCGATCTGACGCAGCGGTTCCTGAGGGCCGACGGCTCTCGGGTCTGGCTCCGCTCGCTCGCAACTCGCGTGGACACGGACGGAGGTCCGCGGCTGCTAGGGGCCCACCTCCACGTCGGAGCCGAGACGGGCAGCGGCCGGGAGGGGCGCGATCACCGAGCGAACCTGGCAGCGCTCGACAAGTTCGCACAGATCGCCGGCCACGATCTGAAGACGCCCCTGCGCGGAATCCAGCACGTGGTGGGCTTCCTGCGCCAGGACTCGTCCGAAGCCACGCTGCGCGAGATCGAGCCACGCCTCCAGCAGCTAGAGCTCCGGGTGGCCCGGGTCTACAGCATGCTGGACGGGCTCTTGGCCTACGCTCGCGCCGGACACCAGGCGGACGAGCCGCGCCCCGTGGCGGACGTCGTGCGCTCGGTGTTCGCCGCCGTCAGCTCGGGCCGGCGCCCCGAAGAGGCGGCGGCCTGGCGGCTTGAAGGTGCGGACGCGATCGATCCTTCACTCCACTTCCCCGGCGGGGTCGCCCTGGAGCACATCGTGTTGAACCTCGTGGACAACGCGATTCGCCACCACGACCGCGATGAGGGCACCGTGACGGTCGCCGTCGACGTCTCCCGCGGCGCCGGGCTGCGACTCACCGTGACCGACGACGGTCCCGGCATTCCGCCCGAGCGCCAGCCCCGCGCGTTCGAGATCTTCCGCAGCCTGGCGCCACGCAGCGCCCCCGACTCACGCGGCATGGGCCTGGCGATCGCCCAGCGGCTCGCGGTGGAGGCAGGGGGCACGCTGACCGTGTCGAGCCCGGTCGACGACGGACGCGGGTGCCGCTTCGAGCTCTGGCTGCCGCACCCCGAGGACGAGGCGTCGCGATGACCCTGCGCCTGTTGGTCGTAGAGGACGACGCGGTCGATCTCGAGGTCCTGTCCCGCGCCCTGCGCAAGACCCCGCTCGCCATCGAGGTGACCGAGGCCGACTCGGTCGCCACGGCGCGGGCGCGCCTCGCCGCGGATCGCTTCGACTGCGTGATCTCGGACCTGCGCCTGCCGGACGGGGACGGCATCGGTCTGGTCCCCCTCGCAGGCGACGCGGCCTTCGTGGTGCTCACCGGCGACTACGACGAGGTCGCGCGCGAGGCGCTCACCGCTGGCGCCCAGGACTTCCTCGTCAAGGATCGGCTCGATCCGTACTGGCTCGGTCGCAGCGTCGAGTACGCCATCGAGCGGCGACGCCTGCAGGTCTACCAGCGCGACGCGGAGCATCGGGACCGCCTGCACAGCCTCGGTCAGCTCGCGGCCAGCGTGGCGCACGAGATCAACAACCCAGTGGCCTTCGTGGCCGCGAACCTCGAGGCGCTGTGGGCCCTGCTGGGGGGCGGCGCCGGCGGCCACCTCGACGAGGAGACGAGCCACGACATCCTCGCGTCCATCGCCGACAGCCGGCGGGGGCTCGATCGCGTGAGCGCGATTGTCCAGCAGCTGCGCACCTTCGCGCGCCGCGAAGACGAGGCGGAGCCGGTCATGCGTGTCGAGGTCGCCGAGGTGCTTGGCTGGGCCCTCGCGCTCACGCGAACGCAGCTGACCCACCACGCCCGCCTCGAGCAGGCGCTCGAGCTCGAAGGGATCACGCTAGCGGGTCGACCCGGTCTCCTCGCTCAGGTGTTCACCAACCTCTTCCTGAACGCCGCCCAGGCGGTCGAGGAGCGCGCCGCCGCGCGGATCCGCGTCAGCGCGCGACAGGTAGACGCCACCGTCGAGGTCCGGGTCGAGGACTCGGGGCCTGGGATAGCCGCGGCCGATCGGCAACGCGCCTTGCAACCCTTCTTCACCACGAAGCCCTCGGGCAAAGGGACCGGCCTCGGCCTCTCGGTCGCCTACGAGATCGTGTCCAGCCACGGCGGTGATCTGCTGCTCGAGGACTCGCCGTCTTTGGGCGGGCTCTGCGCGAGGGTGGTGCTCCCGATCGACACCGGGCTCCGAGTCGAGGCCGAGGCCGAGGCCGAGCCCGCGGCGCAGCCGAGTCGAGCCTCCCTGAGCCTGCTGGTGGTGGACGACGAGCCCGCGCTGCGCCGCGCCTACACGCGCCTCCTTCGGCCTCACCGCGTCCACGCGTGTGACGCGCGGTCCGCGCTGCGATGGCTCGAGGCCCACCACGCGGACGTGGACGCGATCGTCTGCGACGTGATGATGCCCGACCTCAACGGCGTGGAGCTCTACCGCGCGGCGGTCCAGGCGCACCCGGCGCTGGCCTACCGCTTCGTCTTCACGTCGGGAGGCGTATTCCGCCCGGACCTCGCCGCCGCCCTCGAGCAGCTCGAGCCTGCGGCGACCGTGCTGCTCAAGCCCACCAGCCGCGACGCTCTGCTCGCAGCCGTGGCGCGCCTCGAGAAGGCGCCCACCGGCGAGGCCGATCAGTAGAGCCGCGGGCCTGGGTGCGTCGAGAGACGCTCGACCGACCGGTCGCGGTCCTCCGGGCCCGGCGAGCGGCTCTCAGTCGGTGTAGTCGCCGACGAGCCGCACGTAGTGCGCCGACGCCTCGAGCAGGCGCGCGCGCTCCTCGTCGGTGAGCTCGCGCAGGACGCGCGCCGGCCGGCCGACCGCGAGCACGCCCGGCGGGATCTTCTTGCGCGCCGTGACCAGGCTCCCCGCGCCGAGGATCACGTCGTGCCCGATCTCGGCCTCGTCGAGGATGATGCTTCCCATGCCGACGAGCACGCGATCGCCAACCGCGCAGCCGTGGAGGACGACGGAGTGCCCGACCGTGCAGTCGTCGCCCACGACGGAGTCGTGCCAGCCGCCGGTGGTGTGGATCACGGAGTTGTCCTGGATCGAGGTCCGCGCGCCGATGCGGATGGGCATCATGTCCCCGCGCAGCACCGCGCCGAACCACACGCTGGACCCGGGCCCGATCGTCACGTCGCCGATCACGTCCGCGCTCGGCGCGACGAAGCAGCTCTCCGCGATCCGAGGCCGCACGCCCTTGTACGGGTAGAGGGTCACCGCGAGCCCCTCGCGAGGGTGGCCACGCGGCGCACGCCCGAGAGCGTGTGCCTCAGCCCCGTCCCCAGCGCCGCGCCGACCGCGTCGGCGACCAGGTCGAGGGTCTCGGGCGATCGCCCGGGGACGAAGGCCTGGTGGATCTCGTCGAGCACCCCCCAGAGCACGGTGATGAGGACCGCCAGCGCGCCCGTGCGGAGCCTCGCGTGCCGCGGCCACGTGCGCAACGTGGCGTGCGCGAGCAAGAACCCGAGCGCGCCGTACTCCAGCATGTGGATGCCCTTGTCGCGGAGCGGGAAGCTGTCGATCGACGGGAGCTGGAGCGCGACCGAGCTGATCATCCAGATCAAGGCCATGTAGGCGACCGCGGGGGCCCAGGCGGCGAGCCGCCGGGCGTCGAACGACCGCGCGGCGCTCACCGCGCCACCGGCAGCCGCCGCGGGGCGCGCGCGGCGGGCGCCCCCTCCACCTCGAGCGCGCGGCCCATCAGCGAGTGCTTGTTCGCTTCGGTGATCGTCACGCGCACCATCCGCCCGGTCGGGTCCACGCCGGACGGACCGAGGACGTGCACGATCTCATTCCGCTCGCTCCGCCCGCGGTAGCGCCCCTCGTCCCCGCGGCTCGGGCCCTCGATGAGCACCTGCACCTCGGCCCCGACCAGGGAGTCGAGGTGGGCCTGCTGCTGCACCGCCACCCGGTCAAGCACCCGCGCGAGGCGCTCGGCCTTGACCTCCTCGGGCACGTCGTCCTCGAGCTTGAGCGACGGGGTGTGGGGCCGCGGCGAGTACTTGAACGCGAACGCGGCCACGAAGCCGGCCTCCTCGATGAGGCTCAGCGTCTCCTCGAACTCCTCATCGGTCTCGCCGGGGAAGCCGACGATCAGGTCGGTGCTCAGCGTCAGGCCCGGGACCGCCTCGCGGAGGCGCGCGATGCGCTCGAGGTAGAGGTCACGCGTGTAGCGGCGGAGCATCCGGCGGAGCATCCGATCGCTGCCCGACTGCACCGGCAGGTGCACGTGGCGCGCGAGGACGCCGCGGTCCCCGCCGCGGTCGGTGCCGACGTCCTCGCTGAGATCTCGGTGCGCCTCGATCAGCGCGTCGGTCAGGTGGCGCGGGTGGGGCGAGGTGTAGCGGAGCCGGCGCAGCTCCGGGACCTCGGCCGCGATCCGGCGGAGCAACCCCGCGAACTCGCTGGTGCGCGCGAGCCGATCGGCCCAGCGCGGCGGGGCCTGTGACGGCGCGTGATCCTCGCGCGGCTCGAACCACGAGTTCACCGTCTGCCCGAGGAGCGTGACCTCGCGGACCCCGCCCGCGACCATCGCCCGGACCTCGCCCACGATCGCGTCGGCCGGCCGGTAGCGCTCGGGTCCGCGGGTGTGCGGCACGACGCAGTAGGTGCAGCGCTCGTCGCAGCCCTTCATGACCGTCACGAAGGCGGTCGTCTCGAGG
>JAUHXR010000471.1 GCA_030426845.1 Polyangia bacterium
CGCCGGGCCAGCGCGGCCGCCGGTTCGTGCGCGCTCAGCTCAGCTCGACCCGGCGGTGGAAGCCCCGGCTGGTCGCCGCGAACCCCGCCCCGCGGAGCGGCGCCGCGAGGGGGCTCGACGCGGGGTCGGCCCCGTCGATGCGCTTGAGCAGGACCGCGCGGGCGTGCTTGCCCTGGCCGGTCGCGCGGCGGAGACCCTCGATCAGCGCGGCCTCCTCGCGTGGGTAGCTCGGGTCGGTCGCGTCGGGGAGGAACGTCAAGACGCTGTGCCCCGTGCGTCCCACGTAACCGATGAGCCGGCCCTCGTGCAGGATCACCCGCGCCCCCGCGGCTCGCCCGGGGCGGGCGCCCTCGCGCTCGGGCCAGCGGATCGCCGCGCCGTGGACGTTGGCCGGGTCGTCGGCCGGGAGGAGGTGGATCGCGGGCGCGTCGGGATCCACATCGCGGTGGCGCCGCAGACGATCGTCGGCGCCCGGCACCGCGAACTGCGTCGCCCCGAGCCCGGCCACGAAGTAGCCGCGGCGCACCCGACCCGCCTCCTCCATCGCGCGGAGCACCGGGTAGACGGCCGAGAACCCGCCGCGCACCCCCTCGGCGTGCACCGCCTCGCGCGTCAACACGCCGTGCCGCTCGAGGAGCTGGGTCGCGAGCGCCTCCGCCCGCTCGGTCGGAGTGATCGAGGGATCGGGCGCTGGCAAGAGCGACCAGCGCCCCTCGGACCCCGGCGGGCCCCGCCGCGCAGCGCGCCCGACCGATCGCCTCGGGCTCGCCCGGCCGCGCGTCGCGTCGCCGCCCCGCAGCGAGCGGATCGGCAGGAGCGTGTCGTTGGTCACCTCGCCCGCCCAGACCATGTCCCAGAGGACCTCGAGCACCTCCGCGCCGAACGCCCCCACCGCGTCGACCAGCTCGCGGAAGAACACCGCCCCGCGCTCGTCGAGGAGCGCACGGATCCGCTCGGCCAGCGTGCCCTCCACCGGCGTCGTCTCCGGCGCGAGGTACGGGTAGTGGTCGGCGAGGTAGAGCGCGATGCGGCCGTCCTTGGGCCCGAGCGCGCCGAGCCCGCGCCAGATCACCTCGCCGCTCGCGCAGAGCTCGTCGAGGTCGCGGCGGTCGTAGCCGCGGAGCCGGCTCGGCAGCGCGTGGGCCTCGAGGCTCGACGCGGGCAGGGGCGCGCCCTGGAGCTGCTCGATCACCGCGAGGAGCGCCTCGGGCCCCGAGCGCCCACGGCCGATCCCGTGCCAGTCGATCGCGAAGCGCGCGAGCGCCTCCGGCTCCACCGGCTCGACCTGCTGGCGGAGCTTCGCGAGGGAGCGCTGCTTGATCTGGCGCAGCACGCCGACGTCCACCCACTCGCGCCCGCGGCCGCCCGGGAGGAACTCGCCCTCGAGCACCCGGTCGCGCGCCGCGAGCGCCTCGAGCGCGGCCCGCACCGCTCCCTCGCCGAGCCCGAAGCGCGTCGCCGCGGCGCCCGCGGTGAACGGTCCGTGGGTGCGCGCGTAGCGCGCGAGCAGGTCGTGCACCGGCTCTCGCACCGGCTCGAGCAGGGCGATCGGCAAGCCGGGCGGCGGCACCACCCCGAGCCCGTCGCGGTAGCGCGCCATGTCCTCCACCGCGATGAAGCGCGCCTCGCCCGCCACCGTGATCGGCACCGCCCGCCGCGCCTTCACCAGCGCCTCGATCCACGCGCCTGGCTCGGCCTCGGAGCGCTGGACGATCTCCGTCTCGCTCAGGTCGCCGAGCGCGAGCAAGAGATCGTGCAGCCCGTCGGCGTGCTTGACGAGGTAGCCGCTCCGGCGCTGGAGCCGCGCCTCCACCTCGTGGATCGCCCCGAGGTCGAGCAGCTCGCGCAGCTCCGGCTCACCGAGCAGCTCCCGCAGCTGCGCGTGGTCGAGCGAGAGCATCTGGGTGCGCCGCTCCGCGAGCGGGACGTCGCCCTCGTAGATGAAGCTCGCGACGTAGTTGAACAGCAGCGAGCTCGCGAAGGGCGACGGCGACTTGGTGTGGACGCTCGCGACGTGAATCCGGCGCTCGCGCACGTCCGACAGGACGCTCACGAGCCCGGGCAGATCGAAGACGTCGCGGAGGCACTCGCGGTAGGTCTCGAGGACGATCGGGAAGTCGCTGAACCGCGACGCGACCTTGAGGAGCTGCGCGCTCTTGCGGCGCTGGGCCCAGAGCGGCGTGCGCTGGCCGGGGCGGCGCTTGGGCAAGAGCAGCGCGCGGCCCGCGTTCTCGCGGAAGCGCGCGGCGAAGAGGCTCGTCGACGCGAGCTGATCGGTGACCAGGCGCTCCACCTCGTCCGGCGCGGGGAGGAACACCGCGTCGTCGGGCGGCTCGTCCGCGTCGGGCAGGCGGAACACCATCCCGTCGTCCGACCACATCGCGTCCGGGTCGAGGCCGAGCTCGTGCATCAGGCGCTGGCTGATCGCGGTGCTCCACGGCGCGTGCACCCGCGCGCCGAAGGGGCTGAGGACGGTCACGCACCAGTCGCCGACCTCGTCGACGAACCGCTCGATCACGATCGCGCGATCGGTCGGCAGCCTCCCCGTCGCCTCGGCCTGATCCTCGAGGTAGCGGACGAGGTTCTCCGCCGCGCGCGCGTCGAGGTGGTGGCGCCTCTCGAGCCGCTCGACCGCCTTGGCGCGCGGCAGCGCCTGGAGCTCGCGGGTGAGCGCGCCGATCGCGCGGCCCAGCTCGAGCGGGCGGCCCGGACGGTCCCCATGCCAGAAAGGCATCTTGCCCGGCTCGCCCGGCGCGGGCGTCACGAGCACCCGCTCGTGGGTGATCTCCTCGATGCGCCAGGAGCTCGCGCCGAGGAGGAAGACGTCGCCCTCGCGCGACTCGAAGACCATCTCCTCGTCGAGCTCGCCGACGCGGACCGGCTTCTTCTCCTCCTGGCCGGCCAGGAACACGCCATACAGGCCGCGGTCGGGGATCGTTCCGCCGTTGGCGATCGCGAGCATCCGCGCGCCCTTGCGCGGGGTGAGGCGGTCCGCGATGCGGTCCCAGGTCACGCGCGGCCGCAGATCGCCAAGCTCCTCCGACGGATAGCGACCGCTCAGCATGTCGAGCACGCCCTCGAACGCGCGCCGCGGCATCTCGGCGAAGGGCGCCGCGCCCCGCACCATCCGGTAGACGTCGTCGACCGACTGCTCGCCGTCCGCGACCATCGCCACGATCTGCTGGGCGAGCACGTCGAGCGGGTTGCGCGGGTAGAACGTCTCCTCGACCTGGCCCGCGATCACGCGCTCGGTCACCGCCGCGCAGGCGAGCAGGTCACCGCGGAACTTCGGGAACATGACGCCGCGGCTCACCGCGCCCACGTGGTGGCCCGCGCGCCCGACGCGCTGCACGCCCGAGGCGATCGACGGCGGGGCCTCGATCTGGATGACGAGGTCGACCGCGCCCATGTCGATGCCGAGCTCGAGCGAGCTGGTGGCGACGATCGCGGGGAGCGTGCCCCGCTTGAGCCGGTCCTCGATGTCGGCGCGGATGTCCTTGGCGATCGAGCCGTGGTGCGCGCGCGCGAGCTCCTCCTCGGCGAGCTCGTTCAGCGCCTGGGCGAGCCGCTCGGCGAGACGCCGCGAGTTGACGAAGATCATCGTCGAGCGGTGCGCGCGGATCAGCTCGACCAGCCGCGGGTGGATCGACGGCCAGATCGAGTGCGGCCGCGGCCCGGCCGACGCGGGGCCGCTCGAGACCTCCTCCACCTGGGCGAGGCGGGCCATGTCCTCGACCGGGACCTCGACGAGGAGCTCGAAGCGCTTGTCGTGGCTCGCGTCGACGATCTTCACGTCGCGCGGTCGCGGCGCCTCGCCGGACGCGTCGTAGCCGCCGAGCAGCCGCGCGATCTCGTCGAGCGGGCGCTGGGTAGCGCTGAGCCCGATCCGCTGGAGCGGCGGCGCCTCGGGATCGCGACCGCGCCGGAGCGCCTCGAGCCGCTCGAGCGACAAGAAGAGGTGCGTGCCTCGCTTGGACGAGACCATCGAGTGGATCTCGTCGACGATCACCGTCTCGACCGACGCGAGGGTCTCGCGCGCCCGCGAGGTGAGCATCAGGTAGAGCGACTCCGGGGTCGTGATGAGGATCTCCGGGGGGTGCTTGCGCATCCGCTCGCGCTCGCCCATGGGCGTGTCGCCCGAGCGGATCCCGACCGTCGGCACCCGGTGCGCCTCGCCGGCGCGCTCCGCCATCACCCGCACCCCGTTGAGCGGCGCGCGGAGGTTGCGCTCGACGTCGACCCCGAGGGCCTTGAGCGGCGAGACGTAGAGCACCCGCACCCCGCGCCCGGCGGGCGGCGGCCCGAACATCAGCCGGTCGATCGCGACGAGGAACGCGCTGAGCGTCTTGCCGCTCCCCGTCGGCGCGAGGAGCAGCGCGGATTCGCCCGCCGTGATCACCGGCCAGCCACGCTGCTGCGGCAGGGTCGGCGCTTCGAACGAGGACGCGAACCAGCGGCGGGTCGCCGGGTGCGCGAAGTCGAGGGGCGCGAGGTCGGGGGCGATGCTCATCGGCGCGAGAGCACCATGCCACGCCCTCCCGCCAACGTGGTGTCAGCAGCCGAGCGGCCGGCGCCTTCGCCGTCCGCCCGGCGCGGTCCGCCCGTCGCGGTCAGCCCTCGCGGAAGAAGAACCACCAGGCGGCGCCGAGCGCCACCACCGCGAGGACCACCACCAGGGGCCAGAACATCGGGCCGAGGCCCTCGTCCTCCGGCTTGGCCGCGGCGACCGGCTCCTTCGCCTCGGGCGTGCTCGCCGGCTTGGCGCCGCTCTTCTTCTTGGTCTTCGAGGCCGTCTTGGAGGCCGTCTTCGAAGCCGGCTTCTTGGCCGCCTTCGTGGCGGGCGCCGTCTCCGGCGCGGCCGTCGCAGCCGGGGCCGCCTCGACGTCCTCCTCGGCCTTCGCCTTGCGCCGGGCCGCCTTGCGCGCCCGCGCCTCCTCGCGCCGCTCCTTCTTGGAGCGCTTGCCCCGGCGCTTCTT
>JAUHXR010000088.1 GCA_030426845.1 Polyangia bacterium
GAAGTGACGTCGGTGCATGGCGTTCTCCTCTCGTGGTTCGAGGGAGGAACGCGGCCGCGAGCCGACCGGCGCAGACAATCGTCCGCCGGGCGCGCCCATCGCGCGAGACCCCGCGGCCACGACCGAGGTCGTGACCGCGGGTCGTCGGTCACCGCTAGCGGCGGCGGCGGCGGGCGAAGACGAGGGCCGCGGCGAGGAGCGCCCACGCGAGGGGAGCGCCGCGCGAGCCGGCCTGTCGGACGCTGCAGAGCGCGCCGCCCGAGAGGCCCCCGACGACCGGCTCCTGGCTGGCCTCGAGGTAGTCGGGGACCCCGTTGCCGTCCGCGTCGCCCGGCTCGTCGCCGTCGGTCACCCCGTCGCCGTCCGCGTCGGGGTCGAGCCAGTTCGACAGCCCGTCCCCGTCGACGTCCGGGTTGGGCGGCGTCAGCGCGGCGCCGTCCGCGACCTCGGTCCGCGTCGGGATCGTGTCGCCGTCGTCGTCGGGGTCGATGTAGTCCGCGTCTCCGTCGCCGTCGGTGTCGCGGGGCGACGGACCGTCACCCAGCTCGTCCGCGGTGGGGATCGAGTCGTTGTCGTCGTCGGGGTCGAGGTAGTCGGGGGCCTCGTCTCCGTCGGTGTTGCGCGGCGAGCCGGGGTCGCCGAGCTCGACCAGGGTCGGCACGCCGTCGCCGTCGTCGTCCGGGTCGAGGTGGTCGTTCACCCCGTCGCCGTCGGTGTCGCGCACCGCCGGGCCCGCCGCGAGCTCGTCGGCCGTCGGGACGCCGTCGCCGTCGTCGTCGGGGTCGTCGAAGTCGGGCCGGCCGTCGCCGTCGGTGTCCACGCACGTCGACGGAGTGCGCGGGTTGCCCGGCGCGGGGCACTCGACCGAGTCGAGCAGGCCGTCGCCGTCGGTGTCACGGTCGCCGTCCTCGGTCCGGCAGGTCGGGTCGCAGCCGTCGCCGGCCACGGTGTTGCCGTCGTCGCACTGCTCCCACGCGGTCACGTCGTCCCACGTGCTCACGCGCCCGTCACCGCAGACGTCCAGGTAGTCCGGCCGGCCGTCACCGTCGGTGTCCGGGCAGCCCGCCGCGAAGCTCGCGCACTCCATCGCGGTCGGGACGTTGTCGTTGTCGTCGTCGTCGTCGAGGTAGTCCGGAACGCCGTCACGGTCGGTGTCGTCGTCGGTCGGATCCCCGTCGCCGTCGTAGCTCTCCTCACGCGTGGGGATGCCGTCGCCGTCGTCGTCCGGATCGTCGAAGTCGGGGTTGCCGTCGCCGTCCGTGTCCGGGCAGGACGCGGGCGCCCCGACCGGATCACCGGGCGGAGGGCACTCGACGACGTCGGGGATTCCGTCGCCGTCGGTGTCGACGGGGACCGAGCTCGCGTCGAGGTAGTCCGGCGCGCCGTCGCTGTCGGTGTCCGGGCAGGTCATGCTCGGGTCGACGCACTCGAGGGAGGTCGCGATGCCGTCCCCGTCGTCGTCGGCGTCCCGGTAGTCGGGCCGGCCGTCGCTGTCGGTGTCGGGCAGCGGCGACGCGGTCCCCCCCTGGTCGGGATCGAACGCGTCGTCGAGGCCGTCGAGGTCGACGTCCACCCCGAGCGCGACCCGGTCGGGCACCCCGTCGGCGTCGGCGTCGTGACCCTCGATCGCGTCGACGATCCCGTCGCCGTCGCTGTCGAGGTCGTAGATGTCCGGGACGCCGTCCGCGTCCGTGTCCTCGCAGGCGTCGGCGCCCGCGCACTCCTCGCCGTCGACGATGCCGTCACCGTCGCTGTCGAGGTCGAGGTGGTTCGGGCGCCCGTCGCCGTCCGCGTCGCAGAGGGTGGGGCCGCCGGGGCACTCGCGCGCGGTCGGCACGCCGTCTCCGTCGTCGTCGTCGTCGAGGTGATCGGCGAGGCCGTCCCCATCGCTGTCGCGGCAGGTGGCGACGTTCCCATCGCACTCCACGGTGTCCGGGATGCCGTCCATGTCGGAGTCCATCGCCGGGCCGTCGGGGTCGAGGTAGTCCGGCGCGCCGTCGCCGTCCGTGTCGGGGCAGCCCGCCGAGGGGGAGGGACACTCCGACGCGGTCCCGATGCCGTCGCCGTCGTCGTCGACGTCGCGCAGATCGGGTACGCCGTCACCGTCGTGATCGACCGCGAAGGCGCCGCGGCCCATCGCGGCCGGATCCAGCGCGTCGTCGAGGCCGTTGTTGTTGGCGTCCACGCCCGAAGGCATGACGTCCGCGACGCCGTCGCCGTCCACGTCGAAGCCCTCGATGGCGTCGAGGATCCCGTCGCCGTCGGCGTCGACGTCGAGGTAGTCGGCGGTGCCGTCACCGTCGGTGTCCGGGCACGCCGTCGGGTCGCTGCACTCGAGGGTCTCCGGCACGCCGTCCCCGTCGGAGTCGAGGTCGAGGTAGGCGGGGCGCCCGTCGCCGTCCACGTCCGCGAGGGTCGGCGAGGCGCCGCCCTCGCTCGGATCGAAGGCGTCGTCGATCCCGTCGCCGTCCACGTCACGACCGGAGCGAAGCACGTCCTGGATCCCGTCGCCGTCGGTGTCGAAGGCCTCGAGCCGATCGGGCAGGCCGTCGTCGTCGGAGTCTCCGTCGAGGAAGTCCGGGCGCGTGTCGCCGTCGGTGTCCTGGACCGGCGCCGCGCGGCCCCCGTTGTCGGGGTCGTAGGCGTCGTCGAGGCCGTCCATGTCCATGTCGGACCCGGCGGGCATCGCCACGTCCGCGACCCCGTCCTGATCCGCGTCGTGGCCCTCGACCGTGTCGGGGATCCCGTCGCCGTCCGCGTCGAGGTCGAGGTGGTTCGGCAGCCCGTCCCCGTCGAGGTCCACGCTCGGGGGCAACGCGTCGCAGCGGCCGTCCGCGTCGACGTCCATGCACGCGACCACGTCCGGATCGAGGTAGTCGGGGATCGCGTCTCCGTCCGAGTCGATCGAGCGGTCGACCCCGCCGGTCTCCACCGCGTCGGGGATGCCGTCGCCGTCGTCGTCGACGTCGACGTCGTCGGTCAGTCCGTCACCGTCGGTGTCCGGGAACGCGCAGGTCCCCATGACGCAGCCCTGAATCCCGGGGCAGTCGACGTCGGCGAGGCACTGGACGCAGGCGCCGCCGGGCGTGCTCGGATCGCAGAAGGGCGTGCCGCCCATGCAGCCGGTGTCCATCCCGGGGCCGCTGTCCACACAGACGACGCAGGCGTTGGTCGCGACGTCGCAAACGCCCGAGGCGCAGTCGGCGGTGGCGGCGCACTGCACGCAGGACGTGCCGGGCCCGCCCGAGGCGGTCGTCCCGAGGCACACCGGGCTCGCCGCGGAGCAGCCGTCGTCGGGCGTCGACGCCATCATCGACGTCTCCGCGCAGACCGCGCAGCCCGCGACGCCCATGTCGAGCGCGCAGACCGGGGCCGGCGTCGTGCAGCCCTGATCGATCCCGGCGCCCATCATCGTGTCGTCGCAGAGCTGGCAGGTGCCGGTGGTCATGTTGCAGATACCGCTCGCGCAGCCGGCGCCCGCGGCGCACGCGCTGCCGTCCGTGATCAAGCACACGTTGTTGCAGGCGTCGGTGTTGACGCCGTTGGCGTCGTCGCAACCTTCGGCGCCGCGCACGTAGGCGTCGCCGCAGGTCTCGAGCCAGTCGGCGAGCCCGTCACCGTCCTCGTCCTGGTAGCCGGCCAACGGCAGCCCGACGGCGGAGCCCGCCGCGAGGCAGCCCGCCGGGATGCCGACGTCCGCGCAGTCCGCGTCGAAGGCGTCGTCGATCCCGTCGCCGTCGTGATCGTTCATCACGGGCAGGTGCTCGACGCCGGCGATCACGCCGTCGCCGTTCTCGTCGTGCGCCTCGACCGCGTCGCTCAGGCCGTCGTTGTCGCTGTCGGGATCGAGGTAGTCGACCGCGTCGGTCAGGTCGGTGTTCGGCGGCACCGTCGTGGTGGTGGCGATCAGCGGGTCGGCGGGCGCGGTGTCCACGAGGTCGGCGATCCCGTCGCGGTCCGCGTCGGCCTGAGACGACAGCCGCCCGTCCGGGCCGGCGAGCGCGCCGTTGCCCGACTCGAAGACGTCGGGGATGCCGTCGCCGTCGGAGTCGAGATCGAGGTGGTTGGGGATCCCGTCCATGTCGGGGTCCTGCCCCGCCGGCAGGCTCACGCAGCGCGCGGGCGCGCCGCCGTCCGACACGCACATCGTGTTCTGATCGGGATCGGCCCAGTCGGGGACTCCGTCCCCGTCGGTGTCGTTGTCCGGGTCGCCGGCGAAGCCGGGCATCTCGGCCACGTCCGCGATGCCGTCGCCGTCCGCGTCCGCGTCCGCGATGTCGAAGATGCGGTCGCCGTCCTCGTCCAGATCGCAGACCGAGGGAGGCGGCAGGATCACCGTGTAGCGCACGTCCTGCTGGCTGAACCCGTAGAAGCCGATCTCACCCGCCGGCCAGGTCTGCCCGGCCGGCGCGTTCTGGTTGAAGACGGTGACCGGCGCGGTCGCGGGCGCGGTCGTGCGGGCGACCGTGATGGTCAGGTTGGTCGGCGTGTAGTCGATGACGAACCGGTACGTCACGTTGTCGGCCCAGCCGGTCGTGCCAAAGGGCGCGGCGGCGCGGGCGATCTCGGTGACCGCGCCGCCCGCCCCCGCGCTGTGCGTCCAGAAGTCCCCCCCGAAGCCCGGGCTCGGGAGCCCGGTCACGCGGCTGAGGGCCATCCCGGCGGTCGCGCCGGACTGGGGACCCTGCTTCCAGTCGATGAGCAGGTAGTCCGCGCTCGCGTTCGACGCGTCCCCGGGGTTGAAGCCGAGCACGAAGCCGATGAAGTCGTCGTCGGTGGTCGTCTCGACCGTGAGGTCGAAGGTGTAGGTGAGCTCCTGCGCGTCCGCGCCGATCAGGCCGATGGTCGGGGCCGCGGTGTTCGCGGTCTGGATGCCGCTCAAGCCGTCGGCCGAGACCGTCCAGCTCGCGCCCGCCCCCGCGTAGCTCTCGGCTACGATGCCGGTGAGGCTCGGCGGGTTGATGCAGGTGTAGCCCGCCTCGACGGAGCAAGTCCCGTCGCAGCCGTCTCCGCCGACGGTGTTCATGTCGTCGCAGGACTCGGCGGGGGGCTCGTAGCGACCGTTGCCGCACTGGGCCTCGGCCGGGGAACAAAGGGCCCACGCGAGGCAGGCGGTGACCGCGAGTTGGATGGTGCGCATGAGTGTGTCCTCTCTTCGCTGACGGTCGCTCAGCGGTCGATCGTGTCAGCGCCGGCCTGGCCTTCGCGCTGCGAGACGCCCTCGGTGCGAGGGATGTTGAACTCGACGCGCCGATTCTGCGCGTGCTCCTCGGGGGTGCTGGCGTTCTCGACCACCGGTCGGTCGGGCCCGAACCCGCGCGCGGTGAGGCGAGACTCGTCGACGTCGCCGCGGCGGACGAGGAACCGCACCACCGCCTCGGCGCGGCGCTGGCTCAGGTCGACGTTGTAGTCATGGCGACCGCGCGCGTCGGTGTGCCCCTCGACCTGGACGTGCGCGATCTCGGGGTGCGCGTTCAGCACCCGCGCGACGTTCAGGAGCAGCGCGTGGCTGCGGGACTGGATCACGTCGCGGTTCGTGCGGAAGTACACGTGGTCGAGGATCTCGAGGCGCCCCTCCTGGATGACGACCTGCTGCTGCTCCTCGCAGCCGTGGTTGTCCACCGGGCCCGGCTCGTCCGGGCAGTTGTCGACGCGGTCCACCACGGTGTCGCCGTCGCGGTCGCTGTCCGGGCAGCCGCGGTTCTCGACCGGGCCGGGCTCCATGACGCAGCCGTCGGCGGTGTCGAGCACGCCGTCACCGTCGTTGTCCGGGTCGGGGCACCCGTCCTCGTCCTCGAACTCGTCGCGGTCCTCCGCCTCGGTCGGGCACTCGTCGACGTCGTCGCGGATGCCGTCGCCGTCCTGATCGCCGACCTCGTCCGGGCAGCCGTCCTCGTCGTCGACGCCGTTCACGGTCTCCGGCTCGTTGATGCACGCGTCGGCCGTGTCGAGGATCCCGTCGCCGTCGTTGTCCGGATCCGGGCAGCCGTCGGCGTCCTCGAAGTCGTCGTCGTCCTCCGGCTCGTCGGGGCACGCGTCGTCGACGTCGGCGATCCCGTCGTGGTCGCGGTCGCCGCTCGGGGCCTCCGGGGGCATCATCCAGGCGAGCATCCCCACGACCCGCAGGTCCGGGCTCCCGAAGCCGCGGTTGAGGCCGGGGCCCGCCGCCGCGCCGAACACGAGGCCGCTCTCGTGGAAGAGCTTGAGCCCGCCGATCGCCTCGAGCGCGGTCCCCTCGCGCACGCCGAAGAGCGCGAGCGCGGACTGGGCGTAGAGCTGGGCGTGGAGGTCGAGGTGGGTGTTGGGCTGGCCGGGGTCGGTCCAGAGCGGGATCGCGAAGCCGAGCGCGTAGGTGAGCTCGTGGCGGAACTCGAGGTTGGTGTTCGCCGCGTCCGTGGTCTCCTCGCGGATGCGCACCCCGACGTTGAGGGTGATCCGCGAGCCCGCGCCCGGACGCAGCTCGCCGAGGAGCTCGGGGTGGAGCGTGAGCGTGGGATCGCCCCGGTAGGCCGCGGCCTCGGGGACCCCGCTCGTCGGGAGCGTGCCGCTCACCTGGAGCGCGAGCGCGCCGACGTCGCTCGCCTCGCCGAAGAGCCGGACGCGCCCGCCGAGGTACACGTCGGCGAGGCCGGCGCCATCCGCCGGCGGGACCCGGCCGATGACCGCGGGATCGGCGCCGTCCATCAGGAGCGTGACGGGCAGCCCCGCGAAGACCACCACGCGGTCGGCGAGGCCGAGCGTCAGACCGAGCGTGCCGGTGAGCTGGTGCTCGACCACCGGGAAGGCCTCGGAGCCGGCGTCGCCCAGGCTCGTCTCGAAGACGAGCGGGTTCAGCGCGTAGTCCACGTGGAGCTGCGCGCCGAAGCGCAGGTCGCCGAAGTCCGTCGGGCGGCTCAGGTGAAAGTCGTCCTCGGGGGTCTCGGACGGCCGAAAGCGGTTGAGCGTGCCCTGAGGCTGCGCGAAGGCGGTTCCAGCCGCCCCCAGCGCCAGCAGGAGGGCGACGACGACGCGGACAATTCCGTGCGCTCGAGTCATGGGCGCGGAGCCTAAACGGCCGCAGCCGAATTGTCCTGAATTCGGGGTCGCCTCCTCACACCTCGGCCGGCCCGACCCGCGGCGGGAAAATTGCCGCGCCACTCGGCTCCCCTGCGCGTTCCGTTCGGGAGAGGAGCACGCCCTGCCCTACCCGCCGACGCCGTGGACGCCCTGCCCCCGCCCGGGCTCAGCCCTCGGTCCGCAGCAGCCGCTCGACGCTCGCGTCGTAGCGGCTCCGGATGAGATCGAGGACCTCGTCGACCTCCGCGCGGTCGGCGCCGAGGCGCTCGCGGAGGCCCGCCTTGGTGGCCCGCTCGATCGACTCGCGGATCGCCGCGAGATGCCGCACGATCGTCGCGCGATGGACGCCGTACATCGTCGCCAGCCGCTCGAGGGTCACGCGCCGCAGGAAGTGGAGCCGCATCAGGTTGCGCTCGCGCGGCTCGAGGCCCGCGACCGCGTCGGCGAAGGCGTCGCGGAACACCGCCCGGTAGCGCGCCTTGAGGTAGGCGAGCTCGGGATCGCGCTCGCCGTCGACGTCGACGACCGCGTCGTCGCCCGGCGCCTCGCGGCCAGCTTTGCGCAGCATCGAGATCGCGGTGCGCGTGGCGGTGACCTTGAGCAGCCCGCGGAGCGAGCCGCGCCCCGCGTAACCCACGAGCTTGGGCGGGTCGCCGACGAGCAGCTTGCGCCGGGTCTCCTGGAGCGCCTCGTCGCGCAGAGCGTCGTCGAGCTTCATCGCGGCCAGGGCGGCGCGCGCTCCGTCGAGGTACTCGGCCTCGAGGCGGGCGAGCGCCGCGGCGTCGCCCCGGCCGCACGCGACGCAGAGCGCGACCTCGACGATCGCGCGGTCCTCGAGGGCCGTAACCGACGCGGGCAGCCCGGCCAGCGCGCGGACGAGCGCCTCTTCGTCGTGGGCGATCGCGGGCCACGCCTGACGGGCGCGCGCGACCGCAGAGGCGAGCGCCTCCTCGGTGACGGCCTCCCCCGGCATCTCGGGGCGGGCCTCGCGGTAGATCGCGTGGAGCGACATCGCGGTGAGTATGCACCGAGCGCGGAGCCGAGGAGGCTCGATGGCTGAGCCCGGCGCGTGCCCGAGCGACGAGACGCTCCTCGCGCTCGTCGAGGGCCGGCTCGACGGCGAGGCGATCGCGGGCCTCGACCCGCACCTCGACGGCTGCCCGATCTGCCGGGAGGTGGTCGCGACGCTCGGCTCGACGCCCGCCGCCTCGGGCCCCCGGCCGCGCGCCGGGGCGGCGCTGGAGCGGGCGGAGGTCGTGGGCCGCTTCGTCGTGCTCGAGGCGATCGGCGAGGGCGCGATGGGCGTCGTCTACGCCGCCTATGATCCCGAGCTCGATCGGCGCGTCGCGCTCAAGCTGCTGCACGCGGGCGACGACGCGAAGGGTCGCGCGCGGCTGACGCGCGAGGCGCAGGCCCTCGCCCGGCTCTCGCACCCGAACGTCGTGGTGGTCTACGACGTCGGCGCGCGCGGCGACGAGGTCTACGTCGCGATGGAGCTCGTCGCGGGGCAGTCGCTGCGGGAGTGGCTCCGGACGCCGCGCGAGCGCGGGGCGGTCCTCCGCGCGCTGGTCGCCGCCGGCGAGGGCCTCGCCGCCGCCCACGCCGCCGGCCTCGTGCACCGCGACTTCAAGCCGGACAACGTCCTCGTCGACGCGTCCGGGGTCCCCAAGGTCGTCGACTTCGGCCTCGCGCGCGGCGCCGGCGAGGGCGCTGGGCCGCCGCCCGAGGGCGCGCTCCTCGACGCCACCCTCACCCGCACCGGCGCGCTCCTGGGGACCCCCGCCTACATGGCGCCGGAGCAGCTCGCGGGGGAGCCGGCGGACGCGCGCGCCGATCAGTTCGCGTTCTGCGTCACCCTCTGGGAGGCGCTCGAGGGCGCGCGGCCGTTCGAGGGCGAGACGATCCAGGAGCTGCGGTCGTCGATCGCCGCAGGCCCCCCGTCGGCCCGCCGCATGGATCGACGAACGCAATCCGCATTGCGCAAGGGGCTGGCGCCGTCGCCCGCCGATCGGCACCTGGATCTCGACGCGCTGCTCGCCGCGCTCCGCCCGCGGCCGTCGCGCGCCCGTCCGCTCGCGCTCGCCGCCGCCACCGCCGCCTTCGGGCTGACCGCGGCCTGGGCGCTCGCGGACCGGTTCGAGGATCCGTGCGCGGCCAGCGGCGCCGCGCTCGCCGAGGTCTACGCCCCGCCGTCGCTCGGGGGCGCGGTCGCGGACCTCGGCCTCGGGCGCTGGGCGTCGCGCTGGACGGCGGAGCGCGTCGACGCCTGCGAGGACACCCACGTGCGGCGCGAGCAGTCCCCCGAGCGCCTCGACCGTCGGATGGCCTGCCTCGACCGGCAGCGCGGGGTGTTCGAGGCGGTGGTCGAGGCGAGCCGCGAGGACGGCGGCGCGCCCGCGGTGATCGACGCGATCGAGGCGCTGCCCGATCCGGCGTCCTGCGCGATCGACGCGGAGGTCGCCCCGCCCGAGGCGGCGCAGGCGGAGGCGGCGGCGGCGCTCCGCGGGGAGCTCGATCGCGCGCGGGTGGACCTCGCCCTCGCGCCGATCGCCGACGCGGTGACGCAGGCCGGCCGACTGCGCGACGCGGCGGAGGAGCTGGGCTACCTCCCGCTCATCGCGGACGCCTCGCGCCTCGCCGCGTCCGCGCTCCGCGCGGCCGCCCGCTACGACGAGGCCGAGGACGCGGCCGAGCGCGGCGTCCTGAGCGCGAGCCGGGCCGGCGACGACCGCGCGGAGGCCGCCGGGTGGCTCGAGCGGACGCGGGTCGCTGGCGCGCGGGGCCGCTTCGACGAGGCGGCGACGTGGAGCCGACACGCGGACGCCGCGGTCGCGCGCGCCGGCGAGCCCGCGGACCTGCGAGGCGAGCTGTGGCACCTGCGCGGGGTGGTTCGGACCAACCTCGGCCAGCTCGAGGAGGCGGAGCGCGATCTGCGGGCCGCGCTCGAGGACGCGGAGGAGAGGTTCGGCGCTCAGAGCCCGCGCGTGGCCGCGTTGCACTCGAGCCTCGGTGACCTGCTTCGCGTCGACGCGCGCTACGACGAGGCCCTCGCCGCCCACGAGCGCGCCCTCGCGCGCGACCGCGCGGCGCTCGGCCCCAACCACCCCCGCGTCGGGCGCGACCTGCACAACCTCGCGGGCGTGCTGCGGCGGATGGGGCGCACGGCCGAGGCGCGTCAGCGCTACGAGCGCGCGCTCGCGATCAAGCGCACCGCGCTCGGCCCCGAGCACCCCGAGGTCGCGCTCACCCTGAACAGCCTCGGCCTGCTCGCGCGCGAGGCGGCCGATCGCCCTGCGGCCCGCGCGCGCTGGGAGCAGGCGCTGGCGATCTTCGACGCGCACGCCCACGGCGACGCTGCCCTCCCGCGCTTCAACCTCGCGCTGCTCGACCTGGACGAAGGCCGGTTCGCGGAGGCCGAAGCGAACGTCCGCGCGGCGATCGCGCTCGACGGCGCGCGGATCGGCCCGCGCAGCAAGCGCGTCGGCAGCGAGCACGCCGTCCTCGCCCGCGCTCTCGCGGCGCAGGCGAGGGCCGACGAAGCGCGCGAGGCGGCCGCGCTCGCGACCGCGATCGCGTCGGAGCTCGACGACCCCGAGCTCGCCCGCGAGGCGCGCGACGCCCTGGAGGTGCTGGCCCCGACCCCTCCGCTCGAGCTCGCCCCCGGGCCGCCGGCCGCGCGCGGCGAGGCTGCGGGCGGAGCGGCCCCCGAGGCCCCGACCGACGAGGCGGCGCCGGGCGATGCGACTCAGGAGAACGAGGCCCGCGAGGACGACGCGCGCGAGGACGACGCGCGCGAGGGCGCGGGCCGACGCGACGCGCCGGCCGAGGAGGCCGACCCCGCGCCCGCCGCCGAGGAGAGCACGCCGACACACCGACCGGCCGGCTCGGGCTCCTACGGCGCGAGCCAGGCGTGGGAGTAGCGGGCGGGTCGCCCGGCGCGGCCTCGCTCAGTCGCGGACCACGGCCGCGATCACCGGCGGCCGGTACTCCGAGGACGTTCCGTCGCCCAGCTCACCCTCCTGGTTGCGGCCCCAGCAGCGCACCACGCCGGACGCGTCGAGCGCGCAGGCGTGCCGCCACCCCGCCGTGACGAGGTCGGCCGGGGGGAGACCCTGGGGCGCGACCTCCGCGCCCGGTGTCTGATCCTGGCCGCGATCCCCGAGCTGCCCGCGCTCGTTGTTGCCCATGCAGCGCACCTCGCCGCTCGCGCGCCGAAAACACCGGAACTCGTGCCCGCAGCTCGCCTCGACCACCCCGCCGTCGGCGACCTGCCTCGCGAGGTTGGGGCGCCCGCCGATCCCGAAGTCCCAGCAATAGAGCGCGCCCGCCGCGCTCACCGCGCAGGTCTCCAGGTCGCCGCTGGTGATCGAGGCGACGTCGGCCGGCAGCCCCCGCACCTCGCGGCGCTGGTAGGCCCCGTCGGGGTCGCTCGACGGGTTGTTCACCGTGGTCGCGGCGCGGCCCCAGCAGACGACGCGGCCGCTCTCGAGGAGCGCGCAGGTGTGCCGCCAGCCGGCGCTGACCGCGCGCGCGGGCTCGGGGAGGTCCACCGGGATCGGCGCGCGGGAGGACATCCGCTCGAGGCCGAGCTGATCGTCCTGCCCGTTGCCCCAGCAGAAGACCCGCCCGCCGGTCTGGCGCGCGCAGGTGTGCTCGCCGCCGGCGTCCACCTGCGCCACGTCGCCGAGGCCCACCACCGGCACCGGCAGAGCCTGGCGCGTCTGCTCGTCGTCGCCGTCGCCGAGCTGCCCGCGCAGGTTGTCGCCCCAGCAGAGGACGACGCCGGTGGCGCGCAGCGCGCACGAGTGGGTCCGGCCGGCCGTCACCGCGATCGCGTCGTCGATCGACGGCGACGCCACGGGGCTGTGCTGCACCTGCACGGAGCCGTTGCCGAGCTGCCCCTGGTTGTTGAAGCCCCAGCAGTGCACCCGCCCGCGGCGGGTCGCGGCGCAGGTGTGGAAGAGCCCCGCCACCACCTGGATGGCCGGCTCGAGCTGCGGATCGATCGGCGGGAGGCCCGCGTCGACGCCCGCGTCGATCCCTGCGTCGACCCCCGCGTCCGACCCCTCGGGCAGGGGCGCGGCGAGCTCGGTCCGCGCGCCACACCCGAACGCGCCAGCTGCGAACCCCACGAGCGCTCCGAAGGCGATCCACCCACGCATGCGTGGGTCGTCGCTCGGCGGGCGCCGGATTTCCAACCTCACTCCCGCAGCGCGTCGACGTCGAGGTCGTAGCGCTCGAGCCAGCGGTAGATCTGGCGGCGGTCGCGTCCGAAGAAGGCGGCGACCTGGGCGACGTTGCCCTGGTAGTGGCGGACCACGCGGGCGAGCTCCTCGGCGCTCGGCGTTCCGTCCGGGCGCACCGTCAGGCTGAGCGGCGGCTCGGACACCGCGGCCACCGGCCGGCGGACCTCGACCGGCGCGCGCAGCTCGGGCGGGAGGTGGTCGAGGAGGACGCGGGGCGCGCCCTCGGCCCGGACCGCGATCGCCCCCGCGACCTGCTCGAGCTCGCGCACGTTGAACGGCCAGCGGTGCAGCAGGAGCGCCTCGGCCGCGTCGGGCTCGAGCATCGTCGGCGCGCCGAGGCGGCCGAGGAACAGCGCGGCGAGCGCGAGCACGTCCTCGCGCCGGCGCCGGAGCGGGGGCGGCTCGAGCGTCCAGCCCGCGAGGCGCGCGTAGAGGTCACCGCGGAAGCGCTCCGCCTCCACGTCGGCGCGCAGGTCCCGGTTGGTCGCGGCCACCACCCGCGCGTCCACCGTCCGCGCCTGGTTCGCGCCGACCGCCCGCACCTCGCCGGTCGCGAGCGCGCGCAGGAGCTTCGGCTGCACCGCGAGCGGCATCTCGCCGATCTCGTCGAGGAAGATCGTCCCGCCGTGGGCCCGCGCGAAGAGGCCCTCGCTCGGCTTCGCCGCCCCGGTGAACGCGCCGGCCACGTGCCCGAACAGCTCGCTCTCGACCAGATCGGGCGGCAGCGCGCCGCAGTTCACCGCGACGAACGGCCCCGACCGCCCGCTGCGCTCGTGGAGCGCGCGCGCGACCAGCTCCTTGCCGGAGCCGCTCTCGCCGAGGATCAGGACGGGCATGTCGCGCCCCGCGATGCGCGCGACCTCGCCGCGGAGGCGCTGCATCCCGAGGCTCGGCCCGAGCAGCGGCGGCTCCTGGGCGGGCGACAGCGCGGCGTCGGCCTCGAGCTCGACGCGCTCGAAGACGAGGAGCGTCCCGCCGACCCGGAGCACGTCCTGATCGACGAGCCCCGCGTGGGCCTGCGCCAGGCCGTTCACGTGCGTCCCGTTGCGGCTCCCGAGGTCGCGGACCCACCAGGTCTGGGTCGCGACCTCCGGCTCGAGGCGCGCGTGGCGGCGCGAGAGCTCGGCGTCGGCGAGCGCGAGCGGGCCCGCGACGTGGCCCGGGCGGCCGATCTCTACCGAGACATCGTCGAGGAGCACCGCGCGCCCGCGCGCCGCCGCGTCGGGCGAGCTCACCACCAGGAGTCGATGGCTCCGCCACCCCGCCGTCCGACGCCCCGGCGTGGACATCGTGCGGTCGGTGTCGTGGGAGCCCATCTACGAGCCGGCCTTGCTCATCGCCTTCTCGAGCATCACCTCGACGCGCGAGAGCAACGCGATGTGCTTTGCCTGGGTCTCCGGCGTCGAGCCCTCGAGGCGCCCCTCGACGAGCTGCACCGCCTTGCGCGCGTTCTCGACCGCGTTGGCGCCGACCGGGGTCCAGGCCATCTTCTTCTCCGCCTCGGGGAGCAGCGCGTGAAGCCGCGCGATGAGCTGGAGGCACTCGTCCTCGTTCGTCTCCGGGCTCTCCTGCGCGCGCCGGTAGGCGAAGTACTCGGTGCTGTCGGCCATCATGCGGTCGACCTCCTCGTCGGTCAGGCCGCTCGACGCGAGGACGTCGATGACCTTCTCCTCGCCGGTCTCGAGGTCCTTGGCCCCCACGCTGAAGATCCCGTCGTCGTCGATCGAGAAGGTGACCTGCACCTCGACCTGGCCGGCGCCGGCCGCGCGCAGGCCGGCGAGCGCGAACCGCCCGAGCGCCGCGCAGTCGGCCGCCTTGTCGCTCTCGCCCTGGAGCACGACGATCTTCACGACGGTCTGCCCGTCCCGGCTGGTGCGGAAGATCTCTTGCACCTTCGTGGGCACCGGAGTGTTGGCCGGGATGAGCGCGTCGAAGCCGCCTCCCGCGGTCATGATGCCGAGCGAGTGCGCGGTCACGTCGTGGAGCGCGACGTCCTCGGACTCGGTCTCGATCGCGTGGGCGAGGATCGCGGCGCCGAGCGCGACGACCTCGTCGGGGTGCACGCCCTTGCACGGCGGCCGGCCGAAGTAGTCCTCCACCGCGCGCTGGATCGCGGGCATCCGCGTCATCCCGCCGACGAGCACGACCTCGTCGACCTGCTCGGGCTGCATCTCCGCGTAGCGCAGGCCGACCTCGCAGATCTGGAGGGTGCGCGTGACGAGGTCGGCGGTGATGCTCTCGAGCTGCTCGCGCGTGATCGTGTAGTCGAGGTTGAGCGGGCCGGTGCTCGGGTTCGACACGATGAACGGCAGGTTGATGTCGACCGAGGTGACCGACGACAGGTCCGCCTTGGCCTTCTGGACCGCCTGCCGGACGCGGGTGAGGGACACCGGGTGCTCGCGCAGGTCGACGCCGTGGTCGCGGTGAAACGCGGCGATCACGAAGTCCATCAGGCGCTCGTCGAAGTCCTCGCCGCCGAGGTAGCTGTCGCCGGTCGTCGCGACGACGTGGAACTCGCCCTCCTCGTCGATGTAGACGATCGAGATGTCGAACGTCCCGCCGCCGAGGTCGTAGACGGCGAGCGTGCGCGCCGTCGCCTGCCCGAACCCGTAGGCCAGGGCGGCCGCGGTCGGCTCGTTGAGGATGCGGACGACGTCGAGGCCGGCGACCCGCCCCGCGTCGCGCACCGCCTGGCGCTGGTTGTCGTTGAAGTACGCCGGGACGGTGACCACCGCGCGGTCGACCCGATCGTGGGTGAAGTCCTCGGCGACGACCCGCATCTCCTGGAGGAACATCGCGCTGAGCTCGGCGACCGAGTGCTCCTTGTCGTGGAGCCGGATGCGCGCGTCGCCCGAGGGGCCCGCGATGATCTCGAAGCTGCAGTGGGCGCGGGCGTGCTCCACCTCTTCGCTGTCGAAGGGGCGGCCCATGAGGCGCTTGATGCCGTAGACCGTGTGGTGCGGGTTGGTGATCGCCTGGCGCACCGCGATCTGGCCGACCACCCGCGTCCCGTCCTCCTGGATCGCGAGGACCGAAGGGGTGGTGTTGTAGCCGTGCTTGTTCGGGATCACCCTCGGCCGGTCCCCGTCCACGACGGCGACGCAGCAGTTCGTGGTGCCCAGGTCGATTCCCACGATCCGCGACATACTTCTGCCGCCCCTGGATACCACGGATGCCGCTGGACGACCGAGTCTCTGCTGCGCAGACTCCCGGCCCCCACTGACCGCCCCCGAACGACCGCCCCGGCCGCCGCCGAGCGAGCGCGCCGCGTGGCCCGAGGACCGCAGGATGGCCCACGCCGAAGAAGAGATGAGCATCCCGACCGTCGACCTGGCCGACCTGGTCGACGCCGACCGCGGCACGCGCGAGCGCGCGGCCAAGACGATCGTGGAGGGCTTCGGGCGCTACGGCCTGATCTACGTGGCCAACCACGGCGTCGACTTCGAGCTCCGCGACCGGCTCTTCGACCGCTTCGTGGCCCTCACCGAGCGCTCGGCCGACGCCAAGGAGGCGCTCAACCGCGGCGACCTCTGGTTCCAGCGCGGGTGGACGCCGCCGAACACCGAGCGGGCGGTCGTCGCGGGCGGCCAGCCGGACTTCAAGGAGTGCTTCTTCGCGGCCCCCATCCCGACCGATCCGGCCTGCGCGATCGAGCACCCCCAGGTCTACGCGGAGAACGTCTGGCCCGACGACCTCGAGGGCTTCGAGGAGGACTACGTGCGGCTCGGCCGCCAGCTCCACGAGGCGGGGCTGAGCCTGCTGAGCGGGGTCGCCCTCGCGCTCTCGCTCCCTTCGCGCACCTTCGAGCGCAAGCTGGACGGCGGCGCGCACGTCTTCCGCCTCCTGCGCTACCTGCCGGTCAACGAGGCGCAGCTCGCCGAGGGCGTGGTCTGGGGCGAGGAGCACACGGACTTCAACGTGCTCACGCTGCTCCCCGGCGGGCGTTTCCACGACCCGGACGGCGCCCCCTGCGAGCGGCCGGACGCGGGCAGCGGGCTCTACCTGCGCACGCGGGGCGGCCAGAAGGTGCGCGGGGTCGCGCCGCCCGGGTGCATCGTCGCCCAGGTCGGCCAGCAGCTCGAGATCCTCACCGGCGGCGAGCTGCTCGCGACGCCCCACGTCATCACCGCCCCGCGCACCCCTGGCTACACCCGGGTGAGCGGCGCCCACTTCCTGCACCTGCACGCGCACGAGATGGTCTTCCCCCTCGAGCGCTTCCGCACCCCCGCGACCCTCGAGGCCTACCGGCCGCCGGTCCTCGCGGGGACCTACGCGATCAAGACCCTCGTCGACATCGGCCTCGCCCCGCCCGAGGCGATCGACGGGCTCGGCTACCGGCACTACGGCCGCCTCGCGGACGCCCGGGCCAGCGAAGAGGCCTGAGTCAGCCGAGCCGGAAGGTCGCCTCGATCGGGGGCAGCGGCCGCTCCTCGACCACCGCGGCCCGCGGGACCTCCCCGTAGACGTGCGGGAACAGCGCCCCGCCGCGCGACGGCTCCCAGCGCAGGGTGCCCGCGTGGAGAAGGGCCGGGTCGAGGATGAGCAGGACGAGGTCGCGCTGCCCGAGGAAGTGCTTGCGGGCGGTCTCCTCCACCTGGCCCTCGTCGCTCAGGTGGAAGAAGCCATCGGCCACGTCCACCGGCGCCCACGGCACCGTCGCGTCGGCGGTGGCCCAGAGCACGGCGGGCAGGATCTTGTAGAGACGCATCCGCCTCAGCGTACGCGCTCAGCCGCGCCCGGTGTGCATCGAGCGCGCGAGGCCGAGCACGGGATGCACGAGCCCGTGACGCCAGCGGGTCGAGTGGCCGGAGGTTTCTGGCCTGGCCCAGGGGATGCTCGGAGCGGGCCCGTCGTAGGACCAGCTGGGAAGAGGGAATGACCATGAAGGCACGCGAGAAGCTCGAGAACCTGACGCTCCTGTGGATCCTCTACTGCGTCGTGAGCACGGGGCTGATGTTCTTCGTGCGGGGCGGCTTCGGCTTCTGGAACGTCACGACGAGCGCGATCGGCCTCCTCATCGGGGTCGGGATCAACCTCCTCATCGGGCGCGCCCTCGTCCGGCGGAACGGGTTCGTGCGTGGCCTCGTGATCACGCTCTCGGCCCTCGGCCTCGGGCTGTCGGTGATCGGGATCGGCAAGGCGATCCTGCTGTTCTTCGCGACCTTCGCCTTCGGCCTCTTCTGGCCGATCGCCGGGCTCACCGTCCTGATCGCGATGAACGTGCACTCGCTGCGCGTGCTGTTCAGCCGCGACGTCCGCCGCTACTTCGGCTGAGGGAGCCTCACGGGCAGGCGAGCGCGGCGCTCGATCCCGTCGGGTCGTAGGCGCTCGCGTCCCGGCCGTCGGTGTCCGGGCGCCGCGTGAGGGCCTCGCCCGTGATCGCGCCGGCGCAGGCGCCGCTCCAGTCGCCGCCCATCTCGGCCACCGAGCGGCGCGACTCGCTCGCGCTCCCGGTCCCCCAGCAGACGTAGTCGACGAGCGCGTCGGGGTTGGCGAAGGCGGAGCGCCGATAGAGCGCGAGCTCGCCGCCGGCGTCGGTCCCCACGAAAGACGAGGGGTAGGCGAACGCGTGGGAGGCGCCGGCCTCGATCGTCACCCCGGGCTCGATCGTGTCGAGCGGCAGATAGCTCGGGCGATCGCAGATCACCCACTCGGAGCCCGTCAGATCGATCGCGCCCGCGGTGGGGTTGAAGATCGTGACGGTCTGGCCGGGATCGACGGCCGCGATCACGAGCGCGTCACCGCCGCAGTGGAGCGGGCCCGGCGCCCCCGCGTCGGCCTCGACGGCCGCATCAATCGCAGCATCAATCGCAGCATCGTGGCCGGCGTCGTGGCCGGCGTCGGAGGTCGCGCCCGCGTCGCGAGAGCCCGCGTCGCCCGCCCCCGCGTCGATCGCCTCCCCGCCGTCACACCCGAGGGCGAGCGCGGCGAGGAGGGCGAACGCGGCGAGGGCGCGCGCGAGGCTCATGGGCAGGTGAGCGCGGCCGAGCCGCCGGTCGACGAGTAGGACGCCGCGTCGTTGCCCGCGGTGTCCGGCTCACGGGTCAGCGAGCCGCTGATGGCCGGCGCGCAGGCGCCGCTCCAGTTGCCGCCCATCTCGGCCGTCGACTGGCGGCCACCCGGGTGCCCGGTGCCCCAGCAGACGAAGTCCACCACCGCGGCCGGGCTCATGAACGAGCGGCTCGAGTAGATCGCCAGCTCGCCGCCCGCGTCCGTGTCGGTGAAGTTCGAGGGCCAGCTCAGGGTGCTCGTGCCGCCGGCCGGGATCGGGTCCGCGGTGGGGCTCAGCATCGCGGCCGTCGGGTAGGCGGGGCGCATGCAGAGGATGACGTCGCTGGCCGCCACCGGGCTGCCCGTCGGGTTGAAGAGGGTGATCGAGGTCCCGACGTTGATCTCCTGGATGATCACGCCGTTGCCGCCGCAGTGCATCCCGCCCCCGCCGGGGCCGCCGTCGACCTCGGGGCCCGCGTCGCCGGTGCCGGGGCCCGCGTCAGTTCCGCCCGGGCCCGCGTCGTTGTCGCCCGGGCCCGCGTCGTTGCCGCCCGGACCCGCGTCGTTGCCGCCGGGCCCCGCGTCGCTGCCGCCCGGGCCCGCGTCCGTGTCGCCTCCGTCGTCGCAACCGAAGCAGAGGGCGGCCGCGAGGCCAAGGATGATGAGGTTCTTCATGGAATCGTCTCTCCCGTCCTCAGCGCACCGGCTGAGGGATCAAGCTGTGAGCGCCGCTACTGTCGCCCAATTGGCCCTCGTCATTCCAGCCCCAGCAAAACACCCGCCCGCCGGAGACCGCGCAGCTGTGCCGCTCGCCGACCGCGAGGGCCTGGACCGCGCCGAGATCGACGACCCGGATCGGGTCCGCCTCGATCCCGTCGATCCGGCCGCCGCCGAGCTGGCCGCTCGTGCCTTTTCCGATGCACCACGCCCCGGTCGGGCCGCCGAAGCACGCGTGATCGATCGCCCCTGCGGCCACCGTCGCGTCGAACGGGAACGCCCGCCCCTCGGCCGGTAGCGGCGGCCTCCCGCCTCCCGGCTCGGCGCCGCGGCAGACCACCCGGCCAGGCTCCGCGACGCAGACGTGGTCGACGCCCACCGCGACGGCGCGCACCTCGGTCCCGATCGGGGCCACCTCGCCGTTCGTCAGCTCGCCCCAGCAGTAGGCGTCGCCGCGCGGGTCGATCGCGCACGAATGGGTGAGGCCGAGCGAGAGCGAGGCGATCGCGGGCAGGCCCTCCACGCGGGCCGGCTCGACGTCCTGCGCGCGCGCCCCCGGGGCGGCCTGGCCGATCGAGCTCCAGCCCCAGCACCACACCTCGCCCTCCGCCGTGCGGGCGCAGGCGTGCGCGTAGCCGAGGCTCACCTCGACCATCGGCGGCAGACCGAGCACCACCCGGGGCTCGTCGCGGGCGGTGAGCGTCCCGTCGCCGAGCTGGCCGTGGTCGTTGAAGCCGGCGCACCACACCGCGCCCTCGAGATCCACCGCGCAGCTCGCGAAGCCCCCCGCGGCGACGTCCAGCGCGGGCGGGAAGTCGGTGACATGATCGGCGCCGGCCCCCGCGAGCTGACCCCACCGGCCGCTCCCCCAGCAGCGAGGCACCTCCCCCGGCGTCACCGCGCAGACGTGCTCGGCGCCGCTCGCCAGCCGCACCGGCGCAGGCGCCGCGCAGCCCACCACCGCGCAGCCCACGACCGCGCAGCCCACGACCGCGCAGGCTACGAGAAGGCCGAGGCCGACCCTCAGGGCTGGTTCGGCGCGCGCCGGTCGAACCACGGCTGCGCCTCCTCGATCTGCGCGGACAGCGACAGCACGGTCTGCTCGTCCTGAGCGGTGACCATCGCCCCCATCGGCAGGCCGTCGTCGGTCCAGTGCACCGGCACGCTCGCGCTCGGCTGGCCGGTCACGTTGAACACCATCGTGTAGGGCGCGAAGTGGAACGCGCGGCCCACCGCGCGATCGATGACCCCCGGGAGCTTGAGGAGCGTCGGCGAGCCGATCGTCGAGACCACGTCCATCAGCGCCGCCTCCGGGCCGCCGCCCTTGGGGAGCAACGCGCCGTGCTTGAGAGGCGGCTGCCCGAGCGTCGGCGTCAACAGCACGTCGTAGTCCTGGAAGAAGCGCACGACGTTCGCCGCCTCGCGCAGCATCTTGCGGCGGTGGACCGCGAACTCGCCCGCGTCGATCGATCGGCCGACCAGCGCGAGGAGCCAGGTCGCCTGCTCGACGTCGGCCGGCCCGGCCGGGCGGCGCAGGTGCGCCTCGGCCATCCGCATCTCCGACGCCACGCCGACCGCGAAGTGGAGGAAGAACGCCTTCGCGAAGGTCGGGCCGTCCAGCGCGGGGCGCGCCCGGACGACCTCGTGGCCGAGCTCGCGGCAGAGCTCCGCCGCCCGCTCCACCGCGCGCGTCGCCTCGGCGTGCTTCGGCGCCGGCATGAACGGCTCGTCGGTGAACGCGACGCGCAGCCGCCGCGGCTTCTCCGAGAGCGCCGCGAGGTAGCCCCCTTCGGGCGCCGCCGGCGGGAAGAACATCGTCAGGTCCTCGGGGCCCGCGGTCGCGTCGAGCATGGCGGCGCTGTCGCGGACCGTCCGCGTGAGGACGTGCTCCACCGAGAGCCCGAACAGGCGCGTGGGCTCGTAGGGGCCGACCGGCAGCCGCGCGCGCGACGGCTTGAGGCCGAACAGCCCACAGCACGACGCGGGCACCCGGATCGAGCCGCCGCCGTCGCCGCCGTGGGCCATCGGGACGATCCCGGCCGCGACCGCCGCCGCCGAACCGCCGCTCGAGCCGCCGGGCGTCACGCCGTAGCGCCACGGGTTGTGGGTCGGGCCGTAGAGCTCGGGCTCGGTCACCGGCACGAGGCCGAGCTCGGGGCTGCTCGTCTTGCCGAACACGACCAGCCCCGCGTCGAGGTAACGCTGGGTGAGCGTGCTGTGCTTCTCCGGGAGGAAGCCGCGGTACATCCGGCTGCCCGACTGCAGCGGCACCCCCGCGTAGCCCGCCGCGAGATCCTTCATGAGAAACGGCACGCCCGCGAAGGGCCCCGAGAGCGGCGCCTTGACGCGCTCGCGCGCGATGTCGTGCATGCGGATCACGATCGCGTTGAGGCGCGGGTTCACGCGCTCCGCGCGCGCGATCGCCTCCTCGAGGAGCTCGAGGGCGGTCACCTCGCCCTTGTCCACGAGCTCGGCGAGGCCCAGCGCGTCGTAGCGGTCGTACTCGGCGAATCCCATCGCCGCCGACCCTACCTCAGGGGCGCAGCAGGCTCAGCAGGATCTCGCGGGTGTGGCCGTGGTCGCCGTTGCACACCGACGCGGCGCTCGCCCGGCCGCCCAGCGCGTCGAGCGCGCGCGCGAGCCGGATCATGCGCACCCCCGGGAAGGCGAGGCCCCCGCCGTCCGCGCTGCACGCGGGCTCGGTGCGGCGCGGGTCGATCGGGTCGGGACGCCCCTCCATCCGGTCGTCGCGCACGTCGAGGTCGTCGCTCACCAGCGCGTCGTAGTCCGGCCGCGCGCCCGACGCGGGCTCGAGGTCGATCGGCATCCCCGTGATCGCGAGGTACACGACGCGGCTCGGGTGACGGCGGAGCTGAACGAGCCCCTCGGCGTAGCGCCGGATCGAGTGCATGGCGTCGGGGAAGCGCCGGCAGCGACCGTCGACGCCCCCCCACGCCGGGTCGAGCGGATCGTACAGGTCGGGGTTGGACGAGGAGCAGTCGTCCTCGTCGGTGAGCGCGACGACCGCGAGGAGCGAGTCGCCGTCGAGCAGACCCGCGTTGGCGCCGTCGCCGTGCCCGGCTGCGCCCGCGAAGAACGCAGGGGGCGCGTAGCCGTCCGCGGTCCAGGCCTGCGCGGCGGACGGGCTGAGCCCCTTGAGGATCGCCTCGAGCGGCTGCTCGAAGCCGCAGCCGTTGGAGCCGACGAACCCCTGGCAGCTCGCGCGCGCGGCGAACGGCTCGACCTCGTCCCCGGCGCGGAGCGCGAGCACCGGCGCGTAGTCGCCCTCGCACGCGGGGTCGCCGGCGCCTCCGTAGACCTGGAGCACTCCGTCGTCCCCGAACATCGGGTCGCCGCAGCTCGGGACGGGGTGACCGCCCGTCCCCATGTCGGACGTGATCACGCCGAAGCGCACGCGCTCGAACGGCGCGAAGTCCGGCGCGCCGTCTCCGTCGCGGTCGCCCGTCGTGAGCGCGGCGAGCAGCGCGGGCAGCTCGGCGAGCCAGGCCTGCTGCGCCTCGACGGTCGAGCTCGAGTTGTCCATGGCGAACAGCAGGGTGAGCTCGCTGGCCGGCGGCGGCGGACCGCCCGCGTCTGGCGTGTGCGCGTCGATCCCGGCGTCTCGGCTCATCGAGTCGGCGCACCCGACGAGGGGGAGCGAGAGCAGCAAGCCGGGGAAGAAGAAGGAAGCAAGCGCGCGCACGAGCGAGCGGATTGCAGCCAGCGTACCGATCGCCGTCGGCGCCGGTTCGTCGGACCGTTCGCCACCCTCGTTGGCACCGCCGGGCGCCTCCCGGGGCGGTTGACGGGCGGAGGCGATGTCGTAGCGTCGGGGCGTGTCCGCGCTGCTGCCGACCCTCCGCGCCCCGGACGACCGCGTCGCGCTCCGGTACGACGACCGCACCCTGAGCCACCGCGAGCTCGCCGGCGCCTGCGCGGCCCACCTCGCGCGCCTCGCGGACCACGGGGTCCAGCCCGGCGATCGCGTCGGCGTCTGGACCCACCCCGGGCTCGAGACCGCGGTCGCGCTCGCGGCCCACGCGGCGGGCGGGCTCGTCAGCGTCCCTCTCAACCCGAAGCTCGGGCCGCGCGAGCTCGGCCACATCCTGAGCGACGCCGCCCCCCGCCGCGTCGTGGCCGCCGACCCCGCGAACCTGGCCGACGCGACGCCAGGGGCGATCGCGATCCGCGTCGAGCCCGGGCCCGGCGCGCTCCCCGACCCCGCCGACCCGTCGTCGCCCGCGCTCGTCCTCTACACGAGCGGCACCACCGGCCCGCCCAAGGGCGCGGTGATCACCCGGCGCAACATCGCGTTCGATCTCGACGCCCTCGCCGCGGCGTGGGAGCAGACGCCGGAGGACACCGTCGTCCACGCGCTGCCGCTCTTCCACGTGCACGGCCTCGTCCTCGGCCTCTTCGGCGCCCTGCGCGCCGGCGGGGCGCTGCGCTGGCTCGGCCGGTTCGATCCCGCGGAGGCCGCGGCCGCCCTCGCCGCTGGCGGGCCTACGCTGCTCTTCGGCGTGCCCACGATGTACCACCGGCTCGCGGACGCGGCGGAGGCGGACCCCACGATCGCCCGCGACCTCGCGGCCGCGCGCCTGCTCATCAGCGGCTCCGCCGGCCTTCCGGTGCGCGAGCACCGCCGCGTCGAGGCGGTCGCGGGCCGCGGCGTGCTCGAGCGCTACGGACTGACCGAGACCCTCATCAACTGCTCGGTCCGCGCGTCCACCGGGCCCCGGCCCGGCACGGTCGGCCCGCCGCTCGACGGCGTGGAGCTCCGACTCGTCAATGACGCAAGGGAAGCGGTCCACTCGACCGACGGGACGCTCGCCGAGATCGCGGTGCGCGGGCCCCACGTGTTCGACGGCTACCTCAACCGCCCCGACGCGACCGCCGCGGTGAGCGACGCCGACGGCTGGTTCTACACGGGCGACCTCGCGACCCGCGACGCGGACGGCGCGATCCGGATCGTCGGCCGGCGCGCGACCGACCTGATCAAGACGGGCGGCTTCAAGGTCGGCGCGGGTGAGGTCGAGGCCGCGCTCCTCGAGGACCCCGGGGTCGCCGAGGTCGCGGTCGTCGGGCTGCCGGACGACGACCTGGGCGAGCGGATCGTGGCCTTCGTCGTCGCGCGCGCCGGCGCCGCGCCGTCGGCCGACGCGCTCGCCGACCGGGTCGCGAGCGAGCTGACCCCTCACAAGCGCCCGCGCGAGGTGCGCTTCGTCGACGCGCTCCCGCGCAACGCGATGGGCAAGGTGGTCAAGCCGCGGCTCGTGGCGGCCGAGCGCGAGCGGTGACCGAGCGCCGGGTCGACCCGTTCACCGGGCGTGGGGTGCTCATCGCGCCCGCGCGGAGCGGCCTCGGCTCGCCCCGCCCCGGCGGCCTCCCCACCCCGTCGGGGCGATGCCCGTTCTGCCCCGGGCACGAGAGCGACACCGAGCCGACGATCGCGCGCTGGCCCGACGCGGACCCGTGGCGCGTCCGCGTGGTGCAAAACAAGTATCCGCTGGTGGATCCCGCCGACGGGCTCGGCCGCCACGAGGTGGTGATCGAGTCGCCGGACCACGACGCGACGCTGGACGGCCTCGACGAGGCCCACGTCGCCGGGTGGCTCGGCGTGCTCCGCGACCGGGTGCGCGCGCTCGAGGCCCGGCCCGAGATCGCCGCCGTGATCGTGTTCCGCAACCGGGGCGTGCGCGCCGGCAGCTCGCAGCCCCACCCCCACTCGCAGATCATGGCGACCGCCTGGGTGCCCGAGGAGCTCGCGCTCCGCGCCGCGCGCCTCGCGGCCTCGCCGATCTACGCCGACGAGCTCGCCCGGGAGCTCGACGGCCCGCGGCGGCTCGGCGCCGACGACGCGCTGCTCTGGTGCTGCCCCTTCGCGCCGTCGCGCCCCTTCGAGGTGCGGTTCATGCCGCGCGCCCCGCGGGGCGGCTTCGCGACCGCCACCGACGCCGAGCTCGCCTCCCTCGCCCGCGCGCTGCGACGCTGCGTCGGCGCGCTCCGCACGGGGCTCGCGATCGCCGACTACAACGTCCTCGTGCGCACGCCGCCGGTGGGCGCGCCGCGCGCGAGCTGGCACGTCGACCTGCTCCCGCGGCGCGGCGGCGAGGCCGGCTTCGAGCTCGCCTCCCGCGAGCGCGTGGTGGTGGTGCCTCCGGAGGACGCGGCGGCGCGGCTGAGGGAGGCGGGCGCCGGGGACTGACCCGCGGCGCGCGACGCGCCGGTTCCGCCGTGACGGGTCGCGCGGCTCAGCCGACGATCACCGGCAGCGCGCGCGCGTGGACCGGACGATCGAGCGGCTCGGGGTCCGGCCGCACGTGGGCCGGCCGCCCGGCCCAGACCTCGGCGAGCTCCGCGTCGAGGAGGTGGCCGGCGCGGACGTTGGCCAGGGCGCGCGCCATCACCGGGCGGACGTCGCCGCCGAAGCGCCCCTCGAGCTCGCTCAGCAGCTCGGCCATCGCGTCCCGCTTGAGCCCGGGCTGCGATCCGCACAGGTCGCACGGCAGGATCGGGTAGCCCGCCGCCGCCGCGTGGGCCTCGATCTGCGCCTCGGCGCACTCGATGAGCGGCCGGATCACGTCGAAGCGGTCGCAGTTGGTCCGGTAGCGCGGCGGCATCGCCTGGAGCTTGCCGCTGAACAGCAGGTTCATCAGGAAGGTCTCGAGCGCGTCGTCGCGGTGGTGCCCGAGGGCGATCTTGGTGCAGCCGAGCCGCTCGGCGGCCGAGTACAAGATCCCGCGACGCAGGCGCGCGCAGAGCGAGCAGTAGGTGGAGCCCTCGGGCAGCTTGTCGGTGACGACCGAGTAGGTGTCCTCGCGGAGGATCTCGAAGCGGCCGCCGCGCGCGCGCAGCCACTCCACGAGCGGGCGGCCGTCGTAGCCGGGCTGGCCCTGATCGAGGTGGACGGCGACGATCTCGAGCGCGAGCGGGCTCCGCCGTGCGTGCTCGTCGAGGAGCGTGAGGAGGGTGTAGCTGTCTTTTCCGCCGCTGACCGCGACCATCACCCGATCGCCGTCCTCCAGCAGACGATGACGTGCGCAGGTCGCGTGGAGCTGCCGGTAGAGCTTGCGGGCCGCGCGGTCCATCGTCGGAGGATGACACGCGCGCGGGTCTGCTACCCTCCCGGCCTCCCGGAGGGTTCCCATGGCGGTGACCGATCATCAGCGCGTCGAGTGGAGCAGCGCGCTCCGCTCCAACCTCGAGCAGATCACCGATCTCCACGCGATCGTGCAGGAGCGCATCGAGCGACACGTCGCGCTCGAGGCGCAGCTCACCGAAGCGCTCGAGCGGATCGAGCGCGAGAAGAGCGAGGAGACCGACGCGCTCCGCGCGCTCTCGGAGGCGAGCGACGACGCGGTGCGCCGCGCGCGCCTCGTGGGGGTGAAGCTCGAGGCGGCGTTCCTCGAGGGCGCGGTGCCCGAGACCACCTACCGCGCGGCGCTCGCGAGCGCGTTCCCGCAGGGCAGCCAGTCGATCGGCGCGACTCCGCAGCAGCGCATGGAGGCCCTCCAGCGCGTGATGGCCGCGCTGATCGAGCACGACGGCGCCGACCCGGGCGGCGCGCTCGGCACGCTCGCCCAGCGCGGGGTCGAGGCGATCAAGAAGGCGAACGAGCAGGCCAAGCAGGAGCAGCAGGAGGCGCGCGCGGCGTCCGAAGAGCTGACCGTGATCCGCCAGTCGTTCGACCAGAGCTACCAGGCGACCAAGGAGATCATCGGCGGCCTGCTCCGCGAGGCGAAGCGGCTCAACGAGCTGCGCGACGTCTTCCCCGACATGTGAACGCGCGCGGGAGAGCACGCCACTGACCTCGCGTGAGCCCGCGCCGCGACCACGCCGCCGCCGAGGACGCCGTGCGGCACGTCCTCGATCGCCTCGGCCTGCCGACCTACCTCTTCGCGGTCCGCCTGGAGGGCGATCGCTGGACGGTGGTGATCGAGCTGCCGCGCGATGGAGCCTGGCGCGAGGTCCGGCTGCGCGCGCCCCGCGTCGAGCTGCTGGCCGCGCTGGGCGACCCGAGCGTCCAGCGCCGGCTCGCCGCCCGCTGGGCCCCCGCGCTCGGCGCGTCGGTCGCCGCGTAAGGCTTCTCCCGACAGAAGCGCAGGGCGCCCCCCTCCAGGCTGAAAGTGTCGCTGACTGGGAGACGGACGCTCGGATGCATCACTTCACGCTCGGCGGCCAGCCGCTCCCCGGCTCCATCCCTCCCCAGGTCGCCACCGACTGCGGGACGTGGTCCCACGCGGGCGCGGTCACCGACCAGGGCAGCGAAGTGACCTGCCCCGCGTGCCGCGTCGTGATGCAGGCCCGCCGCGCGAAGCGGAAGAGCTCGAGCGCGTCCTCGTCGGCGCGGCGCCTGACCGACTCGATCATCCAGCGGCGCCGGGCCGCCGAGGCGCTGCGGCGCGCGGCGAGCGGCGACGACGACTGACGAGCCCGCGAGCGCGGCTCAGGGAGCGACGACGGCCACCGGCACGGCCGAGGTGACGCCTCGACCGTCCCCGAGCTGACCGTCCACGCCCTCGCCCCAGCACGCGACGCCGCCGGTCGTTCGCAGCGCGCACGCGTGGTGCTTGCCGCACGAGATGGCCGACGCGTCGCGCAGGCCGAGCACCGGCTCGGGAGACGAGGCCATCGGCGAGATCACGCCGCGGCCGAGCTGACCCCGGTCGTTCAGCCCGAAGCAGCGGACCGCGCCCCCGCTCCTTACGCAGGTGTATCCCTCGCCCGCGCACACCTCGTCGGCGATGACGCCCGGCGTCACCGCGGGGACCGCGTCGGCGCCGGAGCTCGCACGGCCGAGCTGCCCGAACGTGTTGTCGCCCCAGCAGAAGAGCTGCCCCCCGGAGGTCGCGCAGGTGTGGACCTCTCCCGCCGCCACCGTGGCGCTCGGGTCGACCGGCACAGCGGTGACCCGCGTCGGGCGGCTGTGGCGGGTCGTGGACCCGTCGCCGATCTGCCCCGACGAGCCTTCGCCCCAGCAATACAAGATGCCGGCGTTGTCGACCCCGCACGTGTGACCGGCGCCGGCCGCGCCGCGGACGAACGACACGCCCGGGGCATCGACGAGACCGGGGAGCTCGCGGGCGCTCTCGAACCCGCGCCCGAGCGCGGCGGTGGCGTTGTAGCCCCAGCAGAGCACCGCGCCGCCGGTGCCGATCCCGCAGGTGTTCCAGCCGTCGAACAGCTCCTCCAGGCCGGTCGTCCCCACCGCGACGACCGGCGTCTCGCTGAACAGGTTCGGGTCGATGTCGTCCCCGAGCTCGAACGTGTCTCCGCGTCCCACGCAGCGAGCGTCGCCGCCTCCCGGCGTGCTCACACAGGTGTGGTTGAAGCCC
>JAUHXR010000089.1 GCA_030426845.1 Polyangia bacterium
GGGCCGGCAGCAGCCCCACGCCCGCGCCGGCGAGCACGAGCCCCCGCAGGAAGAGCATCTCGTCACACGCGATCTGACCGCGCAGCTCGACCGTGCGCGCGCCGTCGGGCGTGTCGAGGCGGAGCCGGGAGACGCCCTGGGTCGGCCGGAAGAGGATGACCTCGTGGTCGCGCAGCAGCGCGTCGAGCGACGCCGGCGCCGGGCGCGCCTCGAGGTAGGCGTGGCTCGCGAAGAAGCCGAGCCGCGTCCGGGTCAGCCGCCGGGTGATGAGGCTCGACTCGGGCTGCGGGCCGGCGCGCACCGCGACGTCGACCCCCTCCCCGATCAGGTCGACCCGGCGCGCGGTGGCGATGACCTCCACCCGCAGCGCGGGGTGGGCGGCGGCGAAGCGGGCCACGATCGGCGCGAGCACCTCGACGTCGACCGGGACGGTGACGCGGAGCAGGCCGCGCAGATCGGCCTCGAGCTCGGTCACCACCGTCGCCGCCTCGGCCACGGCCTCGAGCGCGGGGGCGGCGCGGGCGAAGAACGCCTCCCCCGCCTCGGTCAGCCGCAGGCTCCGGGTCGAGCGCACGAGGAGCGGCGTCCCGAGCGAGGCCTCGAGCTTGGAGACGCGCCGGCTCACCGTGGACTTCGGGAGACCGAGCGCGCGCGCGGCCGCGGTGAAGCTGCCCTGCCGGACCACCTCCACGAAGGCAGGGACGAGGGCGACGTCGATCGTTGCGCTCATGGAACAGTTCGTCGCATCGTGGGCCACTACCGACCTCGACGCAACGCTGCACAGTACGGGCATCCGAGGCGGGCCGCGTGGCTCGTCCCCTGGCGCCGCGCCCCGGCGCCTTCACCAAGGAGCCCTCATGCTCGCCCTTCGCCGCTACGCCCCGCACGCCGCCCGCATCCTGCTCGGGCTCGTCTTCACCGTGTTCGGGCTCAACTTCTTCTTCGGCTTCATCCCCCAGCCCGAGCACGCGGGCGAGGCGGGCGCGCTGCTCGGCGCGTTCTTCGCGGCCGGCTACCTGTTCCCGCTCATCAAGATCACCGAGATCGCGGGTGGCCTCTTGCTGCTCTCGAACCGCTTCGTGCCGCTCGGCCTGCTCCTGCTCGCGCCGGTCATCGTGAACATCGTCGCCTTCCACGCCGCGCTCGAGCCGGCCGGCATGGGCATGTCGATCGTCCTCGTCGCCCTCGAGCTGGCCCTCGCCTGGGCCTACCGCGACGCGTTCCGCGGCGTGCTCGCGGCCAAGGCGAAGCCCGCGAGCCCCGAGCCGACGCCGAGCGCCGAGCCCGTCGCCGCCTGACCTCGTCGCCTGACCTCGTCGCCTGACCTCGTCGCCTTCGAAGCGCGAAGACGCGCGCCTCGGCTTCGGTCGGGGCGCGCGTCTTCGTGGTGTCGCGGCTCAGGCCTTCTTGGGCCCGACGAGCGTCCGCAGCGTCGCGTGCGCGACCTCCTCGCCCCGGCGGTCCCGGAGCGAGACCTCGATCGCGTGCTCGGCCTTCGCGTTCGTCTCGAAGAGCGGACAGGTCGCGTGGCCCACGATCGGCCCGCGCGCCTTCTTGAGGTAGTCGATCGACATCCCCGCGACGATGAAGCGCGCGTCGTCGGGCAGCGTGTAGGCGACGGCCACGTTGCCCGTGAGCTCCGCGAGGTTGGCGAGCGCGACCGCGTGCACGCAGTCGAGGTGGTTGCGGACCTTGCGCCGGTCGGCGAGCTCGACCCGCGCGAAGCCGCGCCGCAGCTCGCGCACCTCGGCCCCGATCGTGCCCGTGTAAGGCGCGGCGACGCCGACGAGGCGGCTGAAGATCGCCTTGCCGCCGGGCACGCGCGCGAGCCGGTCCCAGCTGTCGCGGATGAAGTTGCCGTGGCGCTCCACGCTGGGGAGCGCCCGCTGCATCGTCGCCATCAGGCTCATGCCGGATGCTAGCAGCGCCAAGCCGCCAGGCCATCCCGTGCCCGCGCCCGTCCCACGTCCACGCGCAAGCACACGTTCTCATCCACACGCACGTCGCGGCCCCGCCCAGCGCGCGCGCGCCGGCCCTTCACGCGCACCCGCTCCCCGCGGGGCCCCTCAGCGCGCGATCGCCGCTCCCCACCGTGCGTCGCCCGGGGTGCGCACCGAGAGGCGGTAGTCCCCGACCGGAAGATCCGGCGGGACCCCGAACAGCCCGCGGAAGCGCCCGGCCTCGCGCGAGACCGTGACCCCGAGGAGCCACTCCGCGTCGCCGCGTGGCGCCTGCAGGACCACCTCGACCCGCAGCCCCTCGACGCCCACGCCGTCGCCGCGCACCGCCCCGGTCACCTCGAGCTCGCGCCCGCGGAACACCTCGAGCTCGCGCTGATCGACGATCAGCGAGATCGCGCCACGGCTCGCGTCCACCTCCCCCGACAGCCGGGTCGGTTGATCGGAGGGAGGCGCCGGCGCGGGCGGCCGCGGCGCGTCGCCCGCCCCCGAGGTCGCTCCGTCCGAGCCGGCGCCGCCGGGTCGCTGCGCGTTCATCCGGGCCGCCTCTTCGTAGGCCCGCTGATACTCGGGCGGCCGCGGCAGCGGGTCCGGCTGCGGCGCGCGGTAGCTCGGGCGCTCGCCCGCCCCGCGCGTCTCGAGCCCCGTCGCCGCGCCGCCCAGATCCACCCGGAGCCACCCCGCGTCGCCCGGCAGCCGGACCTCCGTCCACGCGTGGGCCTCGTTCTGCACGAAGCGCGCGTGCATCCCGAGCGCCTGCGCGGTGATCACGAAGGCGTAGGCCCGGTGCCGGCAGATCCCGCGCATCCCGCGCGCCAGGTCGAGGTAGATGTTGCCCGTGTTCGCCGGCGGATCCGCCGACTCCTCGAATGAGCGGAAGTGCCGCGTGAGCCGCGTCAGCACGACCGAGAGCTCGCTCTGCCGATCGAGGCCGAGCTCCGACGCGAAGCGCAGCGCGTCGGCCTGCACCGACGGCGGCAGCGGCGGCACGTCCGCCGCGTGCTCGCCCACCGGGCCAGGGCCGATCGGCTGCCCGAAGTAGGCGCGCGGTGCGTCGGTGAGGAACGTGACCCGCACCTCGTGGCGCGTGCCCTCGTCGGCGCTCGCGTAGAAGTTGTCGGCCGCGTCGCGCCGGATCGTGATCGGCGTCGGCGGATCCGTCTCGAGGCTCAGGATGCGCGAGCTCGGCGCGACCGACGGGAACGGCACGGTCGTCCCGCCCGCGAAGTCGAGGACGACCGAGCCCCAGAACCGATCGCGCGGCGCGGCGCCCGGCTCCTCGAAGACGTCGCTGACCGGCAGGGCGTGAGCCGCGCGATCGGCGACCTCGAGCACCGGGACCCCGCCCTGGAGCACCACCCGATCGAGCGCGGTCACCCGCTTGAACGGCGCGATGCTCGGCGTGAACACCGTGTAGTAGCCGACGGTGCCGTTCAGCTCGGTCACGCGATCGGGGTGGAACGCGCTCGCCCGCTGCCCCACCTCCTCGGGCCGCGCCCCCCCGATCGCCGGCGCCTCGCCCGCGCGCAGCGCCTGCTCGTCCGCGCGACGCGGCCCTGGCTCCGGCGGCGGGAGCAGCTCGCCGTCGTAGACGATCGCCTCCGGCGGCCCGGACCCCGACGACACCAGGAGCGTCCCCTCGTCGCTCGCGAGATCCGGCACGTACTCGTGGAGCACCGGGCGGTCCTGCCCGTCCGCGCGCACCGCGGTGAGCGCCAGCGCCACGAGGGCGGCCGGGGCGAGGAGGCGCCGCGCCGCGGCCGCGCGGGTCATGTCAGATCGATCACGTCGCGCACCATCACGAGCGCGAGCACCCCGAGGAGGAACAGGATCCCGACCGTGTGGATCGCGGCCTCGACCTTCTCGTTGGCGCGGCGGCGCGTGATCAGCTCGTACGCGAGGAACGTCAGGCGCCCGCCGTCGAGCGCGGGGAACGGCAGCAGGTTGAACAGGCCGAGCGAGATCGAGATCTGGATGAGGATCCAGACGTACTGCTGAGGCGCCTCCCGGATCGAGTCCGAGAGGATCTTGGTCATCTTCACGACGCTCCCGACCTCGCTCGAGTCGCGCCGCCGGATGATGCGCGCGATGCCTTCGAGGGTCCCCACCGTCATCACGACCGGGCCCATGACCGACGTGCGCGCCGCGTCCCCCATCGGCTGGGTCGTGTAGACGCGCTCGCCCTCGAGCGCGATGCCGATGAGCGGCCGGTGCTCACCGCTCGCCGACTTGTGGAGCTCGGGGACGATCGTGAACTCCAGCCGCTCGCCGTCCCGGATCACCACGTAGACCGTCTCGCGCTTGTCGCGCCCGCGGTTGGCCGCGATCAGCTCCTCGCCGTCGCTCACCGCGACGCCGTTGACGCTCACAACCTCGTCGCCCTGGGCGAGCTTCGCGAGCTGGGCCGGCATGCCCTTGCGGGCCTCGGCGACGCGGTTGGTCACGATCTGCTCGGGCAGCCCGCCGACCTGCGCGATCACGAAGAGCATGAGCCCCGCCGCGAGGTAGTTCGCGAGCGGCCCGGCGAAGATCGTCACCATGCGCGCGAACACGCCCTTGTTCGGGTAGAGCTCGGGGTCGTCGCGGTCGATCTCCTCGGCCGGGTTCATCCCCGCGATCTGCACGTAGGCGAGCAGCGGGATCGCGCAGACCTGGAACGTGGTCGGCGAGCCCTTGGGCTGGTGCTTCCAGAGCGCCGGGCCGAGCCCGATGCTGAACCGGAGCACCCGCATCCCGAACGCGCGCGCCGCGAAGTAGTGCCCGGCCTCGTGCACGATGACGAGGAAGGAGATGCCCAGGATCGCGAAGGTGACGTTCAGCGGGGTGAAGTTCATCGGGCGGGCCGCCCCTTTTGTAACCCGGTCGGCCCGCGAGGGCCACGGCGCGTCGCGCCGGTCGACGCGAGAGCGAGCCGGGGCGCGCGGAGAGCCTCAGGGCGCGCAGACCGAGTGGCCGGCCCGGGGCACGCAGCGCAGGCCGGTGGGGCAGAGCGAGTCGCGGGTGCAGAGCCGCGTGCAGCGCCCGCCGTCGCAGATCCCCGAGTCGCACTGGTCGCCGGTCGTGCACGACGAGGTCAGCGCGCCGGCGCCGCCGCGGCTGCAGACGAGGACCACCCCGCCCCCGCCGTCGTCCTCGGGGATGCAGCCGAAGCCGGGCCCGCAGCCGCCGGCCTCCGTGCATCGCTGGGTGCACATCGTGCGCGCGCCGTCGACGAGGCAGGCCGCGCTCCGGCAGGTGTTGGTGCCGCTCGCGGAGCACGGCGCCCCGATCGGGTCCGAGCCCATCACCGACGCGTGCGGCACGCAGAGGTTGGACTGGCAGGAGTAGGGCATCCCGGTGAGCGTCGTGGGGCAGTCGGCCGCGCTCCGGCAGCTGCTCGTGCAGCCGGCGGGCCCCGCGAGGCAGAGGCCGGTGCCGCAGGTCGCGCAGCCCTGCTCGATGTTGACGCAGATGAAGACCCCGCCCGCGTCCGCGCAGGCGTAGCCACCGGGGCAGTCGCTCGCGCTGCCGCACGGCCGGGTGCAGCGGCCGGTGCCCATGGACGGATCGCCCGCGCAGAGCCCGAGCACGCACGCGGCCGAGCCGCTGCACACCGCGCCGGTGTCGTCGCGGCGGCACTGGCCCGCGGCGCAGACGTGCTCCGACGCGCAGTCGGAGTGGGTGCCGCAGCTCCGCGAGCACATCCGCGTGCCGCCGGTGTCGTCGACGCACTGACCCGAGGCGCAGTCCGCCGCGGTGTTGCAGCGATCGAGGTAGCGGCCGAGCGGGCCCGCGTCGGGCGTGACCGGGGGGCCCGCGTCGGGCGTGACCGGGGGGCCCGCGTCGCGCGGCGGCGGGCCGGCGTCGACGCCCGGGATCGGCGGACCGGCGTCCACCCCCGGCGTCGGCGGGCCCGCGTCGAGCGTGGGCGGCGGGCCTCCGTCCACCTCGTCGGCCGGGCGGCACTGACCGATCAGGTTGCAGCGCATCCCGGTCGCGCAGTCGAAGTCCTCGCGGCAGTCCTGCCAGCAGCGGCCCCGCTCGCAGTAGGCGCGCTCGCCGCACTGCGAGTTGAAGTCGCACTCCTGCGAGGCGCAGCCGGGAACCGCGAGGGCGAGGAGGACGACGGCCGACGCGGCGATGGACGCGGCGAGTGTGGCGGGTCGAAGCAAGGCACGTAAGCCTACGTCAGGCGGTCGCCGCCGCGCCATTCGGGATGCTGGCAGCCCGGTGAAGAACCACCCCGCGCGCCTCACGGCCGGCGAGCCCGCGCCTGCGCGGCGCTCCTCGAGAATCCTCCGGGATTCCCTCGTCCGCTGCGCCACGCAGGCGCGCCCTCGCAACCGCGATCCATCACGGTCGGTTCTTCAACGGGATGCTACGAACCGCGGGATGCCCGACCCCGACACGCGATGGCTCACCGTCAACCGCCTGCGGCACCGCGCCCTCGTGTGGAACGACGGCGCCCCCGAGACGGTCGTGCTCTGCCACGGCTTCCTCGATCAGGCGCCGAGCTTCCGGCAGGTGGCGGAGCGCCTCGCCGCGGCCGGGCTCCGGGCGGTGGCGTTCGACTGGCGCGGCCACGGCGAGACCGACCACGTCGGCCCGGGCGGCTACTACCACTTCCCCGACTACGTGCTCGATCTGCACCGCCTGCTCCCGCTGCTCGCGAGCGGGCCGGTGCACCTCGTCGGTCACTCGATGGGCGGCACGGTCGCGTCGATGTACGCGGCCACCCACCCGGGCGTCGCGCGGACGCTCACCGTGATCGAGGGCCTCGGGCCCCCCGCCTACGAGGGCGAGGCGCCCGACAAGCTGATCGCGTGGCTCGAGTCGATGGACCGCCACGCCCGCAAGGACGCCCGGCCGATCGCGGACCTCGCCGACGCGGTGCGCCGCCTGCGGGTGAGCAACCCGGACCTGCCGGCGGAGCTCGGCTACGAGCTGGCCGAGGCGGGGACCGCGCCCGCGCCGGACGGCGACGGCCTCATCTGGCGCTTCGACCCGCTCCACCGGACGACCTCGCCGGGGGCCTTCGACGCCGAGGTGTTCAAGACCTACCTGCGCCGCATCGACGCGCCGACCCTGATCGTCACCGGCAGCCGCGGCTTCCGCACCGCAGACCACGAGGCGCGGCTCGCGGCGATCCCCGACGCGCGCGAGCTCGTGATCGACGACGTGGGCCACATGATCCACCAGCTCGCCCCCGAGGCCCTGGCCGGGGCGATCGTCGCCCACGCCCGACGGTGAGCGACCGCGCGGCGCCCTCGGCCGGCCTGGGGTAGGCTCTGCCCAACCTTGTTGGGTGGAGGGTTCATGCTTCGTCAGGCTTACTGGGTCGTCGCGCTCGCGGCGCTGATCGCTAGCCCCGCGGCCGCGCAGTCGCTCGAGGAGGAGCAGGCGTCGATGGAGGACGAGGGAGGCGGCGGCCTCGACTCGCCCGACGGTGACGGTGGCGCCGCGCCCGCCGACGACGCCGCCGGCGACGCCGAGGCCCCGGCCCGCCTCGACGACGAGCAGGCCGACGTCGAGGACGAGGGCTTCGACCAGGACGAGCCGGTCGTCGACACGAGCAGCCCGGTCGAGCTCGAGGACACCGACTACTTCTTCCTCGGCGCGATGGCGCGCGGGGTGATCATCCCCGGCTTCATCCAGGGCCTCTTCACCGAGGGCGGCTTCGACGGCATCAACCCCGGCTTCGGGCTCTCGTTCAACTGGCGCCGCAACAACTTCACCGTCGGCGCGAACGTCTGGTGGAACGGCGCGGCGGGCGACGGCTACTTCCGCGGCCCCGGCGACCCGGCCACCGAGCAGGAGTACGTCCAGGTCGACCTCGGCGTGATCTTCGTGAACGCCGAGCTCATGTGGTCGTTCCCCCTCACCGACTGGCTCGCCTTCGAGCTCGGCTTCGACATCGGCATCGGGTTCATCTACGGCAACCTGACCCGCACCGAGGCCTACGAGTCGAGCCCGGGCGCCGAGGACTGGCAGCCCTGCGCCGGCCCCGGAGACCCGAACGGCGGCGCCTACTGCGAGTCGCCCCCGGCGCCGGACCCCTGCTACAACAACAGCGGCGGCCACTACAACTGCGAGGAGGCCAACTGGTTCAGCGAGGGCGGCGACGTCCCCTTCGTCGTGCCGTGGATCTCGCTCCCCCACCTCGCGGTCCGCATCAAGCCGGTGCGCCAGGTCCAGATCCGGATCGACGGCGGCTACGGCATCTACAACTTCTTCTTCGGCGGCAGCGTCTACTACGGGTTCTGAGCCTCGCGGTTCTGAACGGGCCCCCTGCGCCGCGGGCCGCGCCTGGTGTACGCTGGGCGCGATGTTGGCTCGGCTCGCGCGCGGTAGGTTCGCGGCGCTCTTGATCCTCGGCCTGACGAGCTGCGCGGGCGTGACCCAGCTGATCGTCGTGGTCGACACCGACTACGCGGTCCCGGCCGGGCTCGACGCCCTGCGCGTCGAGGTCACCGGGCCGTCGGGCGAGACGCGGACGACCGAGCAGGCGCTCGACCGGGACAGCCGCCTGCCGATGACGGTGACGGTGGTGCCGGGGGGCGAGTCCCTCGGCCCGGTGGAGATCCGCGCGGTCGGCCTCCTCGACGGCGCCGAGGTCGTGGACCAGCGCGCCCGCGTGACGCTGGAGTCGGGGCGCTCGCTGACCCTGCGGATGTTCCTGAGCGCGATGTGCGGCGCGGTGAGCTGCGGCGCGACCGAGACCTGCGTCTGCGGCGCGTGCGAGGGCGTGGACCGGCCGACCTCGGAGTGGTCGGGGAGCCCGCCCGAGGGCCCGTGCGAGCTGCCGATGGACGCGGGGCCCCGCCTCGTGGACGGGGGCGACGCCGGCCCGGGTCTGCCGGACGGCGGCGACGCGGGCGATCCCGGCGACGCGGCGATGGGCTGCACGTCGAACGCGGACTGCGACGACCGCCTCGACTGCACCACCGACGCCTGCGTCGCGGGCGCGTGCACGTTCACCCCGGACGACGCCCGCTGCACCGACGGCACCGGCGGGATGTGCGTCGAGGGCTTCGGCTGCCAGTACGACGGCTGCTCGCCCGCGACCTGCGTGGCCGGGCCCTGCCAGACCGCGCGCTGCGACGGCGACCAGTGCGTCCTCGAGTCGGCCTGCGGCGCGTCCGAGGAGTGCTGCGGCGACGCCTGCGTCCCGCGCGGCTGCGACGACGGCAACCCCTGCACCGACGACGCCTGCGGCGCGGCCGGCTGCGACAACACGCCCAACGCCGCGGTCTGCGACGACGGCGTGTTCTGCAACGGCCCCGACACCTGCTCCGCCGGCCTGTGCGATCGGCACGCGGGCGACCCCTGCGCCGGCGGCTCGGTCTGCGAAGAGGCGATGGACCGCTGCGTCGGCTGCGCGGCCGACAGCGACTGCCCCGCCCCGCTGGCCGGCCCGTGGGGGAGCTGCAGCTACCCCGACACCTGCGCAGAGAGCGGGACTCAGTCGCGGACCGTCACGACCTACGCCTGCGTGAGCAACGTCTGCCAGCCGAGCAGCGCGAGCGAGGACCGCGCGTGCAGCCGCGCGACCGACGGCGACACGTGCGGCAGCACCACCTTCGGCACGTGGGGGAGCTGCGGCAGCTTCGCCGACGCCTGCGACGAGTCGGGCACGCGCACCCGCACGCGCACCGACCGCGTCTGCGCGAGCGGCGTCTGCAGCAACGCGAACAGCCCGGACTCGGGGGCCTGCGTGCGCGACACCGACGGCGACGGCTGCGGGATGACCACCTACGGCGCCTGGGGATCCTGCGGCGGGTTCAGCGACACCTGCGACGAGACGGGCACGCGCTCGCGGACCCAGACCGACTTCACCTGCGTGACCGGCGCCTGCACCCCCTCGATGTCGACCGACACCGGGAGCTGCACCCGCAACCAGACCGGGGTCTCCTGCGCCGCCTCCACCTTCACCGGGTGGTCGAGCTGCGGCGGGTTCAGCGGCACCTGCGACGAGTCCGGGACGCAGAGCCGGACGCGGACCGACTTCGCCTGCACGATGGGGAGCTGCGCCACCACGATGGTCCCGGAGAGCCGCGCCTGCACGCGAGACCAGACCGGGGTCATGTGCGCGGCGACCACCTACGGCCCGTGGAGCTCCTGCTCCGGGTTCTCGTCGATCTGCGACAACACCGGGACGCGCAGCCGCACCGAGACGACCTTCGCGTGCAGCGGCGGGAGCTGCACGTCCCGCATGGGCACCGACACCGGGAGCTGCTCTCGGACGACCACGGGCACGAACTGCGACGACTTCCTCACCTGCCGTCGCGGGACCTGCAGCAGCACCGGGGTCTGCAACTACACCGACCCGGTGTGCAGCGGCACCTGCTGCGAGCCCGGCTTCTGCCTCGGCGGCGGCATGGGCGGCTGCCCCTGAGGGGAGCCAGTTGACCGGCCCAGCCGCCCATGGAACAACGCCGGGATGCGCCGGATCGTCGGGTTGGCCAGCGTCTCCGTCCTCTTGAGCGGCCTCGTCGTGGCCGCAGCGGGGGCCCAGGACGACGAGCAAAACAGTCAGCCTCCGGGCGGGTCCGCGCCCGACACCGAGGCCACCCACCCCGCGCTCGTGCCCGGCCAGCCGGCGCCCGCGCAGGACCTGAGCCCCGAGGACGTCGCGCGCCGCGCCAAGGTGATCGCGCGCGTCGGCGAGGAGACGGTCACGATCGGCGACGTCGAGGACGCCATCCACCAGCAGTCGCCCTTCGTCCGCGTGCGCTACCGCGACCGGGAGCAGCTCGAGTCCTTCGTCCAGAGCATGATCCGCTTCGAGCTCCTCGCCCGCGCGGCCGACCGCGCCGGGGCGGGCGACGACGAGGAGGTCGTGCACACCGTCCAGCAGAACGCGGTGCAGCACCTCATCCGCCGCGACTTCGACGAGCGCATCACCGTCCAGACGATCCCGCAAGAGGACGTGCAGGAGTACTTCGACTCGCACCCCGAGGAGTTCAGCCGGCCCGAGCTGCGGCGCGCGGCGCACATCCGGGTGGCGACCCGCGAAGAGGCGGTGCGGCTGATCGGTGAGGCACGCGAGGCGGACGCCCGCGCGTTCCGGCAGCTCGCGCGCGAGCACAGCACCGACCCGGCGACCAAGCTCCGCGGCGGCGACCTGCGCTACTTCGACGAGACGGGCCACGGCCGCAACGAGCGCGACCCCCAGATCGACGAGGGCCTGGCGCGCGCGGCCTTCGCGCTCGAGGAGGTCGGCGACGTCCACGGCGAGCCGATCCCTCTCGGCGACGAGTGGAGCGTGCTCAAGCTGACCGGCCTGCGCCCGGCCGAGAGCCGCACCATCGAGCAGTCGGGCCCCACGATCCGGCTCCGGCTCTGGCGCAGCCAGCGGCAGTCGGCGCTCGAGGAGTTCGTCGCGCGCCTGCGCCGCGAGGCCAACGTCGAGGTCAACTACGACCTGCTCCGCCCGATCCGCCTCGACCCGCCCGAGCGCGAGGACGAGGACGAGGACTCGCACGGCGAGGCCCCGGCCGCGGAGGCCCCCGCCGCCCCGGCGGCCCCTCCCGCCCCCTGAGCCGAAACGACGGCGACCGCCTCGGCCCCTGGGGACCATTGACCCCATCCCCGACCGGTGGCTAGTCTCGCGAGCGATGGACAAGCCCGAGGGTCCCGGCCCGGCGCCCGCGACCAAGATCACCTACATCGACGGTCGACCGACCACCATCACGCTCCGCCGCTGCAAGCTGGCGTTGATGCGCGGCGGTGAGCTCAAGGAGATGCTCTTCGAGCAAGACGTCGTGACGATCGGGGCGATGGAGGACAACGACCTCGTCGTCGACGACGAGACGGTCTCGCGCAACCACTGCCGCATCATCCGCGAGGGAGACCAGTACATCATCAAGGACCTCGGCTCGACCAACGGCACCTTCGTCAACCGGGTGCGGATCCGCGAGGCGTTCCTCCACGAGAACTGCACGCTCACCTGCGGCAAGACCGACATCAAGTTCCAGCCGGTCGACGAGAAGCTCCGCATCGTGCCGAGCGACCGCGAGCGCTACGGCGACATCCTCGGGCGCGACCGCACGATGCGGGAGATCTACGCGATCCTCGAGAAGATCGCGCCGACCGACACCACCGTCGTCATCGAGGGCGAGACCGGGACGGGCAAGGAGGTGGTCGCGCGGACGATCCACCAGACCTCGCGCCGCAAGGACGGGCCGTTCATGGTCTTCGACTGCGGCGCCGTCCCGGAGAACCTCATCGAGAGCGAGCTGTTCGGCCACGAGAAGGGCAGCTTCACCGGCGCGATCGCGACCCGCCAGGGCGTCTTCGAGATGGGCCACGGCGGCACCGTGTTCCTCGACGAGCTCGGCGAGCTCGCGATCGACCTGCAGCCCAAGCTGCTCCGCGTCCTCGAGCAGCGCGAGGTCAAGCGCGTCGGCGGCGGCAAGCCGATCAAGGTCGACGTGCGCGTGGTCGCCGCGACCAACCGCGACCTCGAGGAGGAGGTGCGCGCGGGCCGCTTCCGCGAGGACCTCTTCTACCGCCTCACCGTCGTCCGGCTGAAGCTGCCGCCGCTGCGCGAGCGGCGCGAGGACATCGACCTGCTCGCCAGCCACTTCCTGACCTCGGGGCGCTTCAACCGCGATCGGCTGGGCGGCCGCAAGGTGACGAGCTTCGCCCCGGCGGTGGTGGATCGCCTGCGCGGCTACGAGTGGCCGGGCAACGTGCGTGAGCTGCACAACGTCGTCGAGCGCGCGGTGAGCTTCGCGGAGGGCGAGATCGTCGAGCTCGCCGACCTCCCCGAGCACATCGCCTACCCGCGCAACGGCAGCGCGCCGTCGCTGCCCGACGAGACCAACCCGAACATCGAGCTGCCCGACTCGGGCAGCGTGCGCCCGAGCATCAGCGGGCCCTTCAAGGACGCCAAGGAGCAGTGGGTCGCCTCCTTCGAGGAGGACTACATCGCGGCGCTCCTGCGCAAGAACAAGGGCAACATCAGCCACGCCGCGCGCGAGGCGGACATCGACCGCAAGTACTTCCGAAAGCTGATGAAGAAGTACGGCATCAGCGCCGACGACGCCTGATCGGAGCACCGCCCACGGCGCCGCGAGGCCGATCCCCCTTGCGCGCGGGGCCGCGCCTCGATAATGAATCGTCATTCACTGAGACGTCCATCCAGGGCGTTCACTCAGGACGGAGGACGAGTCAGCATGCAGAACCCCTACTCGGAGGAGCACGAGCTGTTCCGCAAGCAGGTCCGCGCCTTCGCCGAGAACGAGCTCGCGCCCAACGCCGACGCCTGGGAGCACGACCGCACCTTCCCGAACTGGGTGTTCAAGAAGGCGGGCGAGCTCGGGATCCTCGGCGCGCACTACCCGGAGGACGTCGGCGGCGGCGGCGGCGACTACTGGTTCAGCGTCGTGAAGAGCGAGGAGCTCGTCCGCGCGGACACCGCGGGGGTCACGATGGGCCTGCTCGTCCAGAGCGACATGGCCACGCCCTGCATCAACGAGCTGGGCACGCGCGAGCAGAAGGAGGAGTTCCTCCGGCCCGCGCTCGAGGGCGACCGCATCGCCGCGCTCGGGGTGAGCGAGCCGGGCGCAGGCTCGGATGTCGCGGGCATCCGCACCACGGCGGTGGTCGACGGCGACGACTACGTGGTGAACGGGAGCAAGACCTACATCACCAACGGGACGCGCGCCGACTTCGTCACCCTGCTCGTCAAGACGGACCCCGACGCGGGCTACGGCGGCATCTCGATCCTCCTCTTCCCGACCGACACGGCCGGCTTCTCGGTGAGCAAGAAGCTCGAGAAGATCGGCAACCACGCGTCGGACACCGCGGAGCTGTTCTTCGACAACTGCCGCATCCCGCGGCGCTACCTGCTCGGCGAGGAGGGCAAGGGGTTCTACTACCTCATGCAGAACTTCCAATCGGAGCGCCTCATCGGCTCGACCAGCGCGCTGGCGGCAGCCCACCGCGCGCTCGATCGCTCGGTCGCCTACGGCCGCGATCGCAAGGCGTTCGGCAAGCCGATCATGGCGCGCGAGGTGTGGAAGCACCGCTTCGCGGACCTCTACACCAAGTCCCAGGCCGCGCGGAGCCTCTGCTACGACACGGTCTGGGACTTCAACGAGGAGCGCTACGTCCGCGAGCAGGAGATCTCGTTCGAGACCGTCAAGAAGATCGCCATGTGCAAGCTCTTCGTCGGCGACGTGACCAGCGAGATCATCGACACCTGCCTGCAGTTCCACGGGGGCATGGGCTACCTCGAGGAGCTGTGGATCGCGCGCGCGTGGCGTGACCAGCGCCTCTTCCGCATCGGCGGCGGAACGAGCGAGGTCATGAAGTACATGATCTCCAAGATCATGGGCTGGTAGCCCGCTTTCACCCGAGGAGACGGAAGACATGGGCGACGCACTGATCATTGACGCGGTCCGCACCCCGCGAGGGCGCGGCAAGCGCGCCAAGGGCGACACGCCCGGCGGCGGGCTCAGCGAGATCCACCCGCAGGAGCTGATGGCGCAGACGCTGAACCGGCTGGCGGAGAAGGCGAGCTTCGACCCGGCGCTCGTCGACGACGTGGTGCTCGGCACGGTGAGCCAGGCCAAGGAGCAGGGCGCGTGCATCGCGCGCAACTCGATCCTCGCCGCGGGCTGGCCGGACGAGGTGACCGGCGTGAGCCTCAACCGCTTCTGCGGCTCGGGCCTGCAGGGCGTGAACTTCGCCGCGATGGGCGTCGCGAGCGGGATGCAGGACGTCACGATCGGCGGCGGCGTCGAGAGCATGTCGCGCGTGCCGATGGGCTCGGACGAGGCGGGCATCGACGGCCACAACGCGCAGCTGCGCAAGACGGTCGTGCAGGTCCCGCAGGGGATCAGCGCGGATCTCATCGCGACGAAGTTCGGCTTCACGCGCGAGGAGGCGGACGCCTTCGCCGCGCGCTCCCAGGCCCGCGCGGCCGAGGCGATCGAGGACGGCCGCTTCGCCGCGAGCCTGTTCGCGGTGAAGGACCCGGCGACCGGCGAGGTGGCGCTCGCGGCCGACGAGCACCCGCGCCCCGGCACGACCGCGGAGGGCCTCGGCGCGCTGCGCCCGTCCTTCGAGAAGATGGGCGCGATGCCGATGGGCCCGAACGGCGAGACGATCGATCAGCTCGCGCTGATCCGCTACCCGGACGTCGGCGCGATCACGCACATCCACCACGCGGGCAACTCCAGCGGCATCGTGGATGGCGCGTGCGCGATCCTCCTCGCGAGCGAGGAGGGCGCGAAGAAGCTCGGGGCGCGCCCCCGCGCGCGCATCCGCGCGACGGCCACCGCGGGCGCCGAGCCGGTCATCATGCTCACCGCCCCGACCCCGGCCTCCGAGCGCGCGCTCGCGAAGGCGGGCATGACGGTCGACGACATCGACCTGTGGGAGATCAACGAGGCGTTCGCGGTCGTGCCCCTCAAGACGATGCGCGACCTCTCGATCGACCCCGAGAAGGTCAACGTGAACGGCGGCGCGATCGCGCTCGGCCACCCGCTCGGCGCGACCGGCGCGGTGCTGCTGAACACCGCGCTCGACGAGCTGGAGCGGCGCGACCTGAACACTGCGCTGGTGACGCTGTGCATTGGCGGGGGGATGGGGATCGCGACGATCCTCGAGCGACTCTAGCTCCCCTGCCCGTGCTCGTAGCACCAAGCCCGCAGAACCAAGCCCGCAGAACCAAGCCCGCAGAGGCCTACCGAGCACACGCCCTCCAGACGCAACTACCCTTCCCGACCTCACCCCACTCGAACCCGAGCCTCACCGCTGTCCCCCATCAGCGCCTCCGCCGCCGCCCGCCCGCTGAGCAGCGCCGCGTCCGCGAGGTAGCCCTCGGGGCCGACCCACTCGCCGGCCAGGCACACGTTCTCGAGCCCGCTGTCCCGCGCCGTCGGCCGCCCCGCCAGGCCGCCGTCGGCGGCGAGCGGCGCGGCGTGGGTCACCGTGAACGCGGGCGAGTACCGCGCCTCCACGACCCGCGCGCGCCAGCCCGGCTGCGCGCGGTCGAGGAGCGCCTCGCACTGCCCGCGGTGCGACGCGTCGGGCTGCTCCCCGGGCGCGAGGTAGCGGGCCACGTGGACCACCGCGCCGCCCTCGGGCGCGAGCCGGGCGAAGCGCGTGTGGACCGACAGGTAGAGCGGCGCGTCGGCCGAGAGGATCCCCGTCGGCCCCCCCGCGTCCCCGGTGAGGGCGAGGTCGAGGCACGCCGCGCGCAGCGGGACCGCCCGCGCCGCGAAGGCGCGGAGCGACGCTGGCGCCGCCTCTCCGAGCAGGGTGAGGGTCCGGCGCACCGAGGTCGTCAGGACGAGCGACGACGCCTCCTCCAGCGCGCCGCCCACCCGGACCCCGCGGGCTCGGCCGCCCTCGACGACGAGCCCCTCGACCTTGGCCCGCGTCCGGATCTCGCCGCCCGCCGCGCGCAGCTCGGCCGCGAGCCGGTCGACGATCCCGCCCCAGCCGCCGTCCACGTAGCGTACGCCCTCGAACCCTGCCCGAAGCTGGCGGATCACCTGACCGGCCGAGAGCAGCCCGGGGGCGTGGCCGTAGCTCACGAGCCGGACGAGCGCCTCGGCCAGCGCGCGGCCCGCGCCGTCGCGCCCCGCACCGTCGAGCCCTGCATCGTCGAGCCCTGCATCCGCGAGCCCTGCATCCGCGAGCCCTGCATCGTCGAGCCACTGCGCGGCCGAGACCGCGTCGAGCCGCGCCGGGTCACCCCGAAGGAGCCCCGCGAGCCAGCCGCCCACCCGCCACTTGTCCCGCAGGCGCAGCGTCGGGTGCGCGAGCAGGCTCATCGCGCCGGTCGGGAGCGGCACCACCCGATCGCCCAGCACGAGCGCGAAGCCGCGGTCGGGGACCGCGCCCGGTGGCGCCACGCCGAGCTCCGAGAGCTCCCGGAACGCGGCCGGGTAGATCGCGTGGGGCCCGAGGTTGAGCGCGAAGCCGGCGGGCCCGGGGCTTCGCGCGCGGCCGCCGATCTCCGCGGCGGCCTCGAGCACGAGGACCTGGTGACCCGCGCGGGCGAGGCGGAGCGCGGCCGAGAGGCCGGCGAAGCCGGCGCCGATGACGACGTGACGTGAGTGCATGACGAACCTCCTGCCGACCCCACGGAGCGCGCCGGCGCCTCGTTACGCGTAACGCTCCGGCCTCTCGGTTCGTGACGCCTCCGAGGAGGTGTCACGATGTCCGCGCAGCGAATGACCACACAGCCCGCAGCCAGCCAGCCCGCAGCCAGCCAGCCCGGAGCCAGCCAGCCCGGAGCCACCCAGCCCGCAGCCACCCAGCCCATCGACACGCTAGGCGCGAGGATGGAGCCCCACCGCGCGCTCCTGTTCGGGCTCTGCTACCGGATGACGGGCTCGGCCGCCGACGCAGAGGACCTCGTCCAGGACACCTTCCGCCGCGCGCTCGAGCGCCCGCCCGCCGACCTCGGCGCGCCGCTGCGCCCGTGGCTCGTGCGCGTGGCCACCAACCTCTCGATCGACGCCCTGCGCCAGCGCCGCGCGCGGCGCTACCACGGCCCCTGGCTCCCCTCCCCGATCCCCGTCGAGGAGGTCTGCGACGGCATCACCCCGAGCCCCGAGGCGCAGCTCGGCCTGGTCGAGAGCGTCACCACCGCGTTCCTCCTCGCGCTCGAGGCGCTCGATCCGCGGCAGCGCGCGGCGCTCGTCCTGCGCGACGTGCTCGGCCTCGACGGCGCCGAGGTCGCCGCCGCGCTCCACACGACGCCGGGCAACGTTCGTGTCATCCTCCATCGCGCGCGAAGGACCCTCGAAGGGAAGGCGCGCGGCGCGCCCTCCGAGGCGGAGAAGGCGCGCACCGCCGAGGTCCTGCGGCGCCTCGTCGTCGCGCTCGGCACCGGCGACGTCCGCGCGGTGATCGACGTCCTCGCGGAGGACGTCGTCACGGTGCACGACGCGGGGGGCGAGTTCGTGGCCGCGGTCCGCCCGCTGCGCGGCATGGCCGACGTCGCGCGCTTCTACGACAACCTCAGCCGCCTCACCCCACCGATCGAGATGGCGCGCGAGGTCGAGCTCAACGGGCTCCCCGCGCTCGTGGTGCGCTTCGGCGCCCGCCCCTCGCGCTACGCCGAGCGCCTCACCATCGCCGTCCAGCTCAACGCGCGCGGGGAGATCGCGGCCATCCACAGCGTGCTCGCCAGCCGCAAGCTGACCGCCGTGCGCTTCGACGACCGCCCCTGAGGCGCCCGATTTCGCTCGCGCGGCGCAGGCCAGCGACTTAGCTTCGGTCTCATGAGCGACGACCTCGTCACCCTTCGACGCGTCGGCGACCCGGTCGAAGCCAAGATGCTCGTCGACCTGCTCGCGCAAGAAGACATCGTCGCGATCGTCCCCGGCAACGAGCACAACGCGATGATGGGCGGCCTGCTGAGCGGCGCGCTGAACGTCCCGCTGATGGTGTCGAAGGAGGACGCGGAGCGGGCCGAGGCGATCCTCGGTGCGCTCGACGACTACGACGAGGTCGACCCGGAGGACGCGCCTCCGAGCGCCCCGGATCTCGCGCGCGAGGACGCCGGCGGACCGTACCGGGGAGGCGCGCCCGACGACCGCGGCCCGCCACCCCGCAAGAAGATCGTCGCGATCGCCGCCGCGCTGATCATGCCGGGCGTCCTCGCCGCCTTCGGCTCGGGGCACTTCTACGCGCGCTCCTACGCGCGCGGCTTCGGCCTGCTCGCGATCGCCTGGACCTGCCTCTTCCTCGCGATCAGCGGTCGCACCCTCTTCATCCTCGGCCTGCCCGCGGTGGTGCTCGCCGACATCGTGGGCGCGCTCGCGATCATCGATCGTCAGAACGCCCGCTGAGCGCGAAGGGCCGACCTTCGCGCCTCGCGACTCCCGCGTCCGCGGAAAGGTGGACCGTCACCCTCGTTTCGGTCGGGAGGACGATCCGCGCCTCGGTGTCGCAGCCGGACGACGATCCCCGTGCGGACGAGCCGTGGCACGGGTCCTGCGCCGCTGGACGGCGTGACGATCCGCTGGCGCATCACGGCACACCTCACGGTCTGCCTCCTCGCCCTCGCCGCCGCGCCCGCGGAGGCGCAGCTCGGGCAGGCCCTCGGCGACCCAGCGCCGCCCGCGCCAGCCGCCGACGCGTGGACCCTCGACGTCGCGGCGACGACGAGCCTGCCGCTCTCCATCGGCGTGGAGGCCACCCTGACCGCGCCATTCGGCGGCTTCGCCTACGCGCAGCTCGGGCACACGCCGCAGGCCTACATGAGCGTGATGGCCGACGCGCTCGCTGGCGCGGACGCGTACCGGCCGCGGGCCCGGCCGCTGATCGACGAGGTCATCGCCGGCGGCGCCTGGAACGTCCGGCTCGGCGTCGGCTACACGATCCCCGAGGGTCTCGAGGTCTCGGCTGGCTACACCGTGCTCACGACGAGCGCCGATCTGACGCCCGGCGCGATCGAGAGCGCGACCCGCCAGAGCTTCCGCTGGCCGGGCATGACGGTCGTCCCGCTCGGGCTCACGCTGCACGCGCTCCACGCCCGCGTCGGCTGGCGCTTCGTGGTGGAGGAGCACCTTGTCTTGCGTGCTGCGGCCGGATGGGCGCACACCTTCGCGGCGGACGCGCGGCTCACCGTACCCGACGAGGTGCGCGCGCTGCCGAGCGACCCGGCGGGCGGCTTCGAGGAGGATCTGCGCGCCGGCTTCACCGAGAAGGGCTTCACCGCGGAGCTGATCCTGTCGGCCGGCTACCGCTTCTGAGCGCCGGTGCCCCCGGCCCGTAGTCCGATCGGGGAGTCCGGCGAGGCATCGCGTTCGAGGCCGCACGGCCGGCCACGCGGAGGTGGCACCGCCATTCGAGGAGCGCGGCCGCCCGGGATCGGGCGCGAGGCCGCCGCAACCCCGAACACGCTTGGAGCGGGGGTACTCAGGGCCCGAGGACCTGCGCGCGGGTGTGCGCGACGTCGAAGGCGCCGGGCGCGATCATCCGCCGCGCAGCGTAGCGGCGGATCGCGTCGTCCGAGACCTCGCCCCGCCCCTCGATCGCGTCGAGCGCCGGGCCGAGCCGCCCCATCGTGTCGGTGATCTCCGCCTCGCCGTGGGCCGCGGACGGGCACTGCGCGTCGTCCTGGAAGAACAGCACGCCCGCCGCGGCTGCGCGCGCGTAGAAGGCGTCCTCGTCCGCCGGGCGCTCGAACACGATCGTGGGCATCGCGCGTGGCCCGATCACGCACGCGGCCGCACCCCGCCGTGTGAGCTCGGCCGCGAGCGCCCGGGCCAGCCGCTCGCCCGCGTCCGCGAGCCGCGCGAGCGCCCCCTCGGCGAGCGCGATCTCGAACGTCGCGAGCCCGGCCGCGAGCGCGACCGCCTCGCCGTAGTTGGAGCCGAAGACGAAGGTCCGCGCGCTCGCCTCCATCACGTCGGCCCGCCCCGCGACGAGGCTGAGGGGGAAGCCGTTCGCGAGGCCCTTGCTCATCGCGATGAGGTCGGGCCGCACCCCGAAGCGCTCGTGCGCGCCGCCGATCGCGACCCGCATCCCGCAACGGACCTCGTCGACGATCAACCGCGCGCCCGCGCCGCGCGCGAGCTCCGCCACCCGCGCGAGGTGGGCCGCCCCGAGGAACGCCGGCTCGGGCGTGATCAGCACCGCGGCGATGGCCTCGCCGTGCGCCGCGAGCGCGCGCTCGAGCGCGTCGAGGTCGTAGCCGAAGTCGCTCACTCCTGTCGGCGCGACGCCGGGCGCGCCTTGCACCCGGTCGTCCCAGCCGTGGTAGCCCGCGCTCAGCACGCCGCGCCGGCCGGTGTCGATCCGCGCGAGGCGCATCGCGATGCTCACCGCGTCGGAGCCGTTCTTGGCGAAGGCCACGCGCTCGGCGACCTCGATCGCGCCGGCCACCCGGGCCGCGAGCGCCCCGTACTCCGGCGCGAGCCCTGGCAGCAGCCCGCCCGACGCCGCGCGCGCCGCCGCCGCCTCCACCACCTCGGCCCGCCCGTGCCCGAGGATCACCGGGCCCTTCCCCATCACCCAGTCGACGTGCTCGCGACCGGACGCGTCCCACACGCGCCCGCCGCTCCCGCGCGCGAGCTCCACCGGGTACTCCGGCGCCCAGCCCGCGCGCAGGTACGCGAGGATCCCGCGCGGGACGTGCGCCAGCCCCTCGAGCTCGGCCTCCATCCCGGCCACGGTCTCGGTCCACCGGCTCATGCCGGAGGGCTAGCCTCGCGGCGGACCGCCGTCGACCCGCGTCGCCGCTATGCTCGTCGCATGACGGCTCCGCCGGATCGCTTCGAGATCACCGACGCCCAGGTCATCGACTGGTACGACGGCCCGGTCACCGCGGTGGTCACCGAGCGCGCGGGCGGCCGGTGGGTCGCGTTCCTGCTGGCCGCCCCCGACGAGGGGCCGCGGATCTTCGGCCTCGTCCCGACGACCCCCGCGCGAGCCGCGGTGATCGAGGCCGCGCTCGACGACCCGGCCGAGTTCGACGAGGCGCAACGACTCTTCCACTGCGCGATGGCGGAGTCCGAGGGCCCCCTCCTGCTCCTCCGCGCGACGCGCCTCGCCGGAGAGGCCGCGCCGGGCGACCGGGCCGCGCTCGACTGGGCGCGCTACCGCGGCCGCGTGACCTTCTCGGCCGAGGAGGCCCACGAGCCGCGCCGCGTCGAGGCGTGGACCCTGGAGCTCGAGGACGCGGCCGGCTCGCCGTAGAGAACGTCCATTCCCCGATACGGCGGAAGAGGCCGCGTCAGGCGTAGCCGACGACCAGCGCTCTCGCGAGGAGGTACCACCCATCCACGAGCACGAAGAGCAGCAGCTTGAACGGCATGCTGACCTGCGTCGGGTTGAGCATGTGCATCCCGAGGGACATCAGGACGTTGGCCACCACGAGGTCGACGACGAGGAACGGGAGGAACACGAGGAAGCCGATCTGGAAGGCCTCCGTCAGCTCGGTCACCAGGAACGACGGAAGCAGCACGAGGAGGTCGTCCTCGGACACCTGGTCGGGCGCGTCCGGGCGGGCCTCGCGCGCCAGCTCGAGGAAGAGCCCGCGCTCCCGCTCGCCGGCGTTGCGGGCGAGGAAGGCCTCGAGCGGCTCGAGCCCAGCCTGGAGCGCGGCGCCGAGCGCGTCGAGATCGGCGAGCGGGTTGGCCGGGTCGATGTCGGCCGCGGCCGGGCCCGCCGCCGCCGCGATGCGCTCGCCGACCGGCGCCATCACGTAGAGCGACAGGATCGCCGCCAGGGCCGCGATCACCGCCCCGCTCGGCACCTCGCCCGCGCCGAGCGCGTTGCGCAGGATCGAGAAGACCACCGCGATCTTCACGTAGCTCGTGGTCACCATCAGGAAGAGCGGCACCACCGCGAGCGCGCCCACCGCGACCAGCGTGGTCAAGGTCGGGCCCGTCGTCGCGCCGCCGGTCTGGGCGAACGCGGTCGAGGCGCCGGCGACCGCGGCGAGGCCCGACCCGAGCGCGAGGGCGAGCGCGAAGGCGCGAGGCCGCGGCGAGGAGCTCGAGCGCTGACCGGGAACCCCGGACCGAGTATGCCGGAGCGCCGCGGGTCCTCTGCGTGGCTGGGCGTGACGAGGGAATCCCGGAGGATTCTCGAGGAGCGACCGGCCGCGCAGAGGGCCCGCGGCGCCCGGCAGGCGACGGGAGGGGGTCCTGATCAGCGCTCTAGGTCGCGAGGGCGCGGTCACGGGGGCCGAGCATCCCGCCCGGCCGCGCGGGCTGTCAACGCGCGCGCTCGAGCCGGGCCCGAGCGCGTCGGACCGCGTGGACGATCGGTGGCTCGTCGCTCCCCGCCGCGTCCTCGAGCACGAGGCGCGCGGTCTGTCGCAGCAGGTCGATCAGGCCCCCCCGATCCGAGAGGCCCATCACCGTGCGGCCGATCCCCTCGATCACCGCGCCCGCGCTCGAGACCAGGTCCGGCACGAAGAGCACCTCGCGCCGGTGGAGCGCGTCGTGGGCCGCCCGGTCCGCGCAGATGTGGTTGGCCCCGCCGCACACCGCCCACGCCCGGAGCTGACCCACGTTGGACGCGCGGATCACGTCGCCCACCGCGCAGGGCGCGAGCAGGTCGACGTCCGCGAAGAGCACCTCGCGCGGCGAGACGACGCCCGCGCCGATCCGATCGGCCACCGCGCTCGCCCGCGCCTCGTCGAGGTCCGCGACCCACACCTCCGCGCCCGCGCCGGCCATCGCCTCGGCCACCGCCGCGCCGATGTCGCCGCATCCCTGGACCGCGACACGCAGCCCGGTGAGGCCCGGGCGACCGGCCGCGTCGGCGCAGGCCTCCGCGCACCGAAGGACCCCGCGCCCGACCGCCCCCGCGAGGCTGCCGGTGTCGGTGTGGACGTAGCGGGTGTGGGCGGCCATCGCCGCGAGGTCTTCGTCCGTGGTGCCGAGGTCACCCGCCGTGCGGAAGTCGCCGCGCAGCGCCTCGACGCGGCGCCCCAGCTCCGCGAACGCCTCGGCGCGACGCAGCCCCGGGTGGTCCATGACGACCGCCTTGCCGCCGCCCGCGTCGAGGCCACCGAGCGCGCACTTGTGGGTCATGGAGCGCGCGAGGCGGCGCGCGTCGGCGAGCGCGTCATCCTCGCTCGCGTAGGCCGTCGTGCGCACGCCTCCGGCCGCCGGGCCGAGGGCGGTGCTGTCGAGGACGACGAAGGCGACCAGGCCCAGGTCGGGCTCCTCGATGCGGAGAACCCGCTCGGGCGGCGGTCCGTCGAGCTCACCCAGGGCAGCGTCGGAGGTCATCGGAGCGAGAGGCTACCAAGCGGGGCGGTCCGCGACACCGATCTCGCGGGCAGGCCGCGGCGTTGCGGACCCACAGCGGCAGCGTCGTCGGATTTCTTCCGCCCGTCGATCAGTGCTACGTACTAGGCGTGTCTCTGCGGGCGGTGAGCGTGGACGACGGCGAGGCGCGCCGCATCCAGGAGACGCTAGACTGGGTAGCACCCCACTGCGACCTGCTCGAGCGGATCGACCGCATCCCGCCGTCGGCGCAGGTCCGAGGGGTCTGGACGAAGATCCTCGAGCGACAGCTGCAGGAGCGCGGGCTGCTCCCCGAGTACCGACGGCTCCTCCCGGGTCACTCCAGCGGTGCGTTCGAGCTTCACCACGTGAGCGACCTGTTGCTTCGCGCCGCGGTAGCGGGCGCGCTGTTGGCCGGACCCGAGGACCTCCACCAGGGGATGTTCGAGATCACGCGCGACAACGCGCGGCGGTTCACCTCGAGCCTCATGGGCCGCACCCTGCTGCGGCTCCTCGCGCGGGATCCCCGGCGCCTCTGCCAACAGATCCTCGCGAGCCGACGACAGACCTGCCACTACGGCAGCTGGGAGCTCCTGTCGGTCCGCGAGGGGGAGGCGCGCATCTACCTCCGCGAGGAGTACATCTGGATCGAGTCCTATCTGCTCGGCGCGGCGGTCGGGACGTTCGAGGTCCTGGGCGATGACGTGGAGGCGACGGCCGAGCTCGAGGGACCGTTTCATGGCACCCACATCATCCGCTGGTCGCCGAGGTGATCTAGCACCGTTCACGTTGCGCCGAGCCCCAGCACGACTTACCTCCCCCCGTCAACTACGTACCTTAGAGGGGAGTCTCGATGGCGGTATCACGAGCCCTAGGAGCGGATCCCAACGCGCGGTACCGACGCGCCCGCCGTTCCGATGTCCACGCGCTGGTGCCACTCGACCAGCGCTCCGCGGCCCACGCGCTCATCCGTGCGCTGGTCGGGGAGGGCGTCACCACCTACTTCGGCGTCCCAGGTGGCCCGATCTCGCCGGTGTGTCAGGCCATCCTCGACACCCCCGGCGCGTCGTTCATCGAGTCTCGCCACGAGACGAGCGCGGCCTTCGCGGCGGCGAGCTACTGGCGAGCGAGTGGGCAGGTGCCCGCGGTGGTGGTCACGGCGGGCCCCGGCGCCACCAACGTGGTCACCGGCGTCGCGAACGCGCACCTCGCGCGCGTGCCGATGCTGCTGCTGTGCGGCGATGTGCCCTGGGCGGCAGAGGGCCGCCGGCTCGAGCAGAACTCCGGCCCCGAGGGGCTCCACGTCGAGCAGATGCTCGGCCACCTCGTGAGAGCCACCGTGCGGGTCGCGCGCGAGCAGAGCGCGTCGACCCAAGCGCTCGCGGCGCTCGAGGCGGCTCGGGAGCCCACCCCCGGCCCCGCGCTCGTTGTCGTCCCGATGAACCACGCGCGCCGCTCGGTGGAGCCCCCCCCGACGGTGCTGCGGTCGAGCGTCGAACGCCGCGAGGAGGCACCGCGGCCCGCGGTCGTCGCGGCTGCGCGTTGGCTCGCCGACGCTGAGCGACCGCTGATCGTGCTCGGGGCAGGCTGCCGGGGCCACGAGGCGGCGATCCGTCGCCTCGTCGACACCGTGAACGTCCCCTTCGTGACGACGCCCCAGGCCAAGGGCATCGTCAGCGAGCGTCACCCTCGCTCGCTGCGCAACGGCGGCATGGCCGCCAGCCACTGGGCCCGGCGGTACACCGCGGGCGAGGTCGACGTGGCGCTCGCGCTCGGCACCGACCTCGACGACAGCGCGGTCGGCCCCACGCCCTACGTGGGCCGCCTCGGGCGCCTCATCCACGTCGACCTCGACGCGACGGTGTTCCATCGCAACCACGAGGCCGCGCTCCCCGTGGTCGCCGACGTCGGCGCCATGGCCAACGCGCTCGCCGACCAGGCCATGAGTGAGGGTCTGTACAACTCGCGCGCGCGGGTTCTCCTCCGGGAGGCGCGGGCCGAGAGCCCGTTCGACGAGCCCGACGCGGCCGACGATCCGCGCGACCCCATCACCCCTCACCGCGCGATCCTCGACCTCGAGGCGGCGGCCGACGGCTCGGCGCGGTTCATCACCGACATCGGCGAGCACATGTTGTTCGCGCTCCACTACCTCACCGCCGACGACCCCGATCGCTTCCATATCCACCTGCGCCTCGGGAGCATGGGCTCGGGCATCGCGGGCGCGGTGGGGCTGGGCCTCGCCGACCCGAGCCGCCAGGTGGTCTGCATCTGCGGCGACGGCGGGATGCAGATGAACGGCATGGAGCTGATGGTCGCGGCCGATCAGGGTCTGCCGATCGTCTACGCGGTGTTCAACGACGCCCGCTACAACATGGTCCATCACGGGATGAAGCAGCTCTACGGCCGGGGCGGCGACGCGTGGCACAGCCGATGGGTCGACTTCGCCACCTGGGCATCCGCAATGAACGTTCCGTCGGCTCGCATCACCCGCCCCGGACAGATCACGCCGCAGCTCCTCGGCCGGCTCCGCCGCCTCGGCCCCGGCCCGGTGGTGCTGGACGTGCGCATCGATCGAGACGTTCGGATCCGCGGTGGCGGACGGGTCGAGGCGCTCCAGCAGATGAGCGTGGAGGATCCGTCGTGAGGGCCCGGATCGCCGGGCTCGCGATGTGGCTCCCGCCGACCGTGCGTCGCAACGACGCGTGGCCGACCGGGTTCCTCGAGGCGGCGCGCGCGCGGGGAGACCGCACCCTCGTCGACATCCCGCCGGGCGGGGACGAGCTGGACCGGATCACGCTGCAGCATCTCGCGCGCGACGCGAAGGACCCGTACATCGGCGGCGTCGAGCGACACATCGCGGTCGACGAGCCGTCGTGGCTCGGCGAGCTCGAGGCCGCGCGCCTCGCGATCGCCGACGCGGGGCTGGACGTCCAGTCGATCGACGCGGTGTTCTCCTGGGCCGCGCTCTACGACCGTCCGTGCCTGCCCAACGCCACCAAGGTCGCCCACGAGCTGGGCATCCCGCATGCGTGGGCGAGCGGGGTCGACGCCGGCTGCGCCAGCGCGCTGGTCCAGCTCGAGATGGCCACCGCGCTGATCGAGTCGGGCCGCGCCCGGCACGTCTTGCTCACCCAGAGCCACTTCTTCACCCGCAGCTTCCCGCTCTCGCACCCGGCCTCGCCTGGCGTGGGCGACGCGGCGACGGCGGTCGTGGTATCCGCCAGCGAGCGCCCCGGCGTGCTCGGTGTCCGCTCGGTCTCCCACGGCGACGCGTGGGACGCGGTCACGTACATGCGAGGCCCGGGCGACGACGAGGACCCGCCGTGGTGGCAGGCGGGCGGGCCCTACGTCCTCGGGAGCAAGAACCCGGCGAAGACGAAGGAGATCATGCAGCGCACCGTCCGCTACGGCGTGGACACGATGCGGCTGGTCTGCGAGCACGTGCGCGTCGCGCCTTCGGAGATCGAGGTCTTCGCCGCGGTCCACCCACGCCGCTGGATCCCCGGCGCCATCCTCGAGGGGCTCGGCCTCGAGGCGGCCCGCACCCGCAGCTCGTTCGACCAGACCGCCCACGTCGGGGGGTGCGGGGTCATCACCAACCTCCTCGCCTGCCGGGACGCGGGGCTCCTCCACGAGGGGGCGCTCGTCGGCCTCTACGCGCAGGGCGCGGGGTTCACCCGGAGCGCAGCGCTCCTCCGCTGGTGAACGACACGGTATACTCGCCGCATCGAAGCGCTCCTCCTCACCCACGACGTCGCCCTCGCCGAGGAGATCTCGGACATCGCGCACCAGCGGTTCCGGGGCGGCCCGATGACCCTGATCCTCGAAGTCGTCACCCGCGACGTCGAGGCGAGGGTGCGCGCCGAGCGCGAGCGCCGCGGGACGATCCCCCTCGGCTGCGCGCTCGCGCGTGAGGAGGACTGCCTCGCCGCGCTGCGCGGCGGCGCCGACGAGGCGATCGCGCTCGCGCTCCCCGACGCCCGGCAGATCCACACCCTCATCGATCGCACGCTCCTGCGCGCGCAGCTCCGGCGGCACCAAGAGCGCCTGTCGGCGTCGATCGGACACGCAGAGAAGCTCGCCGCGCTCGGCACGCTCGTCGCCGGCGTGGCCCACGAGATCAACAACCCGCTCGGCGCGGTCGCGCTCTCCATCAACGCGATCGAGCTCGCGATCGATCCGCTCGTGCGGAGCCGCGACGAGCTGCGGCGCTTCGCCGAGTTGGGACGCCCCATCCAGGTCGACGAGCTCGCGAGCGTGGTGCGCTCGATCCGCGCCTCGACCCCGAGCTGGGACGCCCTCGGGGCGCTCGAGGACATCCAGCTCAGCGTCGACTCGATCACCGATGTGGTCCGCGACCTGCGGGTCTTCGCGCGCACCGACGACGAGGAGCAGCCCGAGGTCGTCGACGTGGTCGGCCTGATCGATCAGGTGCTGCGCATCGTCCGCCGCGAGATCGAGCAGACCGCGGTGCTGGAGCGGGACCTCGGCCGCGACCTGCCGCCGCTCCTCGCGCCGCGCACCCGCCTCACCCAGGTGCTGACGAACGTGCTCATCAACGCGGCCCACGCGGTGCGTGAGGTCGACCGCCCCGCCCACCGCG
>JAUHXR010000090.1 GCA_030426845.1 Polyangia bacterium
AGGCGGCCGCCGAGCGGGAGGTAGTTGCTCGCGTGGTTCGTGCGGAAGAGCGCGTCCGTGGGCGCCGCGTTCTCGACCATCACCTTGAGCTCTTCGAGCAGGCCCTCGATCGGAGGCACCTCGAAGCGGCCCTTGGCGCGCAGCTTCGCGAGCGGGGTCCCCGGCACGACGGTCACGGTGAGCGCGGCGAAGAACTCGGGGTCCATCGCGGTCACGAGGCGGGCCGTCGCCTCGGCGTGCTCGCGCCAGCGCTCGGGGGCGATGCCGAGGAGCGCGATCACGCTCAGCTCGAGCCCCGCGGCGTGCGCGCGGCGGGCGGCCTCGACGTGGCCGTCGAAGGTGTCGCCCTTGGCGATCGCCTTGAGGGTCGCGTCGTCGCCCGACTCCGGCCCGATGTAGAGGGTGCGGAGGCCCAGCGCGCGCAGCTCCGCGAGCTCGTCGTCCGTCTTGCCCGCGACGTTGCGCGCCATCGCGTAGCAGGACACGCGGCGCAGCCCGCGGAAGCCCTCCTGGCAGCGCGTGAGGATCGCGCGCCAGTGATCCATCGGGAGGATCAGCGCGTCGCCGTCCGCCACGAAGACCTTCTCGATCTGATCGCCCGCTCGCCGCGCGGCCTCGTCGATGTCCTCGAGGGTCTCGGCGAGCGGGCGCACCGCGAACTCCTTGTCGCGGTACATGTCGCAGTAGGTGCAGTGGTTCCACGAGCACCCGATCGTGGCTTGCACGATGTAGGCGTCCGCCTCCGAGGGCGGCCGGTAGATGCGCCCCTGGTAACGCACGCTACTTCACCGAAGCCCCGAGCCTATGGCTCGCCCGGCGCGCCGCCGTAGAGCGCGATGTCGTTGCCCGCGTCCGGGGGCCCGCCGTCCTCGTCGGGGCCTGCGTCGTCGGGAGGGATGCCGTAGGGCGGGGCGACGGCGCCTGCGTCGAACCCCGCGTCGAAGCCGCCGGGGCCGGCGTCGAACGGGTTCTCCGGGCCGCCGTCGCGGCGCCCCGCGTCGGTGCCGTCGGGGCCTCCGTCGCGGGTGATGCTCTCGCCGCAGCCGCTCGCGAGCACGGTCGCGCCGAACGCGAACATCGCCGCGCGCCCGAGCCGCTCGAGCGGGCGGCCCGGCACCGCCACCGGCACCACCTCGGCGCCGCAGAACGGGCACTCCTCCGCGTCGGCGCGGAGGTGTCGTTGACACGACGTACAGGGCATCAAATGGCGCATGGTCTCTCCCTCCCCTCGACCCCCGGCGGCGCCGTCATTCGGCCGCCGCCGCGTCGGGATCGTCCTCGATCACCACCTCGAACTGCCCATGATCGAACGGCAGCCCGGGCGCGTCACTCACCTTGCGCACCACCTCTCGCTTGCCCTCGCGCTGCCGCTCGAGCGCGCGGTGGTGACAGTACGGGTTGTTGCCGGCGCGGCCGAAGAGCACGAAGCTCGTCCAGGTGCAGCCGGCGCGGCACACGTCCGCGTAGTAGCAGGTGCGGCAGTAGCCCCAGAGGTCCTCGACCGTGCGGTCGCGGGTGTAGCGGAGCGGCTCGGCGCGCTCCCAGATGTCCCTGAGCGACGCGTCGCGGATGTTGCCGCCCGTCCACGCCTCGGTCGGGAGCGACGGGCAGCCCTTGATCGCTCCGTCCGCCTCGATCCCGAGCGTCGCGCGCCCCGCCCCGCAACTCGCCATGTGGCCGCGCGGCATCGTGCCGCGGAGCACCGACTCGTAGGGGCCGAAGTAGCCGATGTTGTTGCCCGGCCAGACGCGCACGCCCGCCTCGTCGCAACGTTTCTTGAGGTCTCCGAGCATCGGGAAGAGCTCGAGGAGGTCGTACGGCTGGAGCAGGACGTCCGGCTCGTCGGCCGCGCGGCCCATCGCGACGGTGAGCTGGATCTGCCAGGAGTGGACGCCCGCGGCGATGATGTCCTCGAGGATCCACGGCATCTCGGGCATCGAGAGCCGGTTGATCTGCGTGTTCGCGCTGACCTTGACGCCGGCCGCGCGGAGGTTGTCGAACGCCTGCATCGCCGAGGCGTGGGAGCCTTTGACCCCGCGCAGCCGATCGTGGGTCGCCTCGCGCCCGTCGATCGAGACGCTCGCGCTCTGGAGCCCCGCCTCCGCCGCCGCGCGGCAGCGCTCCGGGTCGAGCCCGCGGCCCCCGGTGGTGAGGAGGGCCATCATCCCGTGCGAGCGGATGCGGCGCAGGATGTCGACCCAGTCGTCGCGGAGGTACGCCTCGCCGCCGATCAGGCTGACCTCCTTGACCCCGAGGTCGGCCATCTGGTCGACGAGGTCGAGGCACTCCTCGGTGGAGAGCTCGTCGGGGCGATCGCGGCCGGCGCGAGATCCGCAGTGCCGGCAGGCGAGGTCGCAGGCGAGGGTGATCTCCCAGACCGCGTAGATCGGCCGGTAGCGCGCGTCCTTCTCGCGGGGCTCGAGGAGCGGCAGGCGCCGCTTGGCGGGCAGGGCGTCTGGCGCGATGGGCAGGCCGAGCTTCGGGCGCCCCTCGGCCATCAGGCGCTCGCGCTGCTCGGGGGCGAGCGGGTCGGGGCCGCGGTCGTCGGAGTCGCTCATCGGCGCAACGATAGCAAGGTACGGCGCCATTGACCGGCGGCGCCGCGAGCTGCGAAACACGGGCGGTGACCTGGATCCGTGAGATCACCGTGCGCGGCGTGCGCCAGATCGATCGCTGGGACGTCGCCTTGCCCGACACGATCGGGCCGGCCCACGCGGTGCTGACGGGGCCGTGCGGGAGCGGCAAGACGAGCCTCCTGGGGGAGCTCACGCGCGAGGTCCAGGCGGCGATCGACGGCGCCGCCCATCCGTCGCGCGGGGTCGAGGCGCGCGGCGGCACGGCCCAGGATCGGAAGATGGCGTTCTTCGGTCGGCCCCTCGCGATCGGCTGGTCGCGCGAGGGCGAGGTCGAGTCGGGCTTCGTGGCCGGGCGCTGGATCGCGGCCGCGGTCGAGTCGGGCGGCGCCCCCGGTCGCGCGCCGGCCGACGGCGCCACGGGCCCCTACCCGCCGGGGGTCTCGCTGGCGGGCCGGCTGACCGCGCGGCTTGTGCAGCGCGCGGCCGAGCAGCGGCTCGCCGAGCAGCGCGGCGACGCGGTGGACGCAGCGCGGGCCGGGCGGTGGATCGACGACGTCCGCGCCGTGCTCCGCGCGATCCTCGGTGACGAGGGCCTCGGCCTCGTGATCGGCCGCGACGACCTGGCGATGGACTTCTCCGACGGCCGGCGGCTGCCCCTCGCCACGCTCTCGCGCGGGCACGCCGGCGCGGTCGGGCTCTGGGCCGAGCTGGCGCTCCGCGTCGACGACGCGCGGCAACGGACCCAGGACTCCAAGCTCGACCCGAAGGGGGTGCTCCTGGTGGACGCGGTGGAGGCGTTCCTCGATCCTCGGCTGCAACGAACGTTGCTACCTCTGCTGGCCCATCGCTTCCCCGGGGTGCAGCTCGTCGCGAGCACCAGCTCGCCGATCGTGGCCGCTAGCCTGCCGGGCGCGACCGTGCTCGACCTGGGCGCGCGCCGGACGCGGGAGGCGCCGAGCATCCCGCCGCCCGCGCCGCTGCCGCCGCGCGAGGGCCCGGCGCCGCGTGCGCCCGCGGCGTCGACTCAGCGGCCTCGACGGGTCACCGCGCGCGGGCCGGGCTGGGACGAGGACTGACGTCCAGCCGGCGGGCGTGACGTGCGGGGTCGCTGCGTCGTCCGGTCGCGTCGGGGGCGGAGGGCTCGCGCGCGGCGAGCTTGGACGTGGCCGTGTCGCCGACCGCCGAGATGGTCGTTCAGCGGCCTGCTACAGGCGCCGCAGGACCTGAGCGCCCATGGTGTAGCCGGCGCCGAACGCCGCCAGCACGCCGACGTCGCCGGTGCGGAGGTCGTCCTTGTGCAGATGGAACGCGAGGAGCGAGCCGGCCGAGGCCGTGTTGCCGTACTCCTCGAGCACGATCGGCGCCGAGACGTCGGGGCCGCCGATGCGCTTGGCGATCGCCTCGTTCATCCGCGCGTTGGCCTGGTGGAGCCACACGCGGGCGACCTGCTTCGGGTCGATGCCCGCCTTGTGGAGCTGCTCGCGCACCAGCTTGGGCACGAGGCGCACGATGTCGTGAAAGACCCGCGGGCCGTCCTGGTAGAACAGCTTGTCGGCCGCGTCGCGGCCCTCGGGGTCGCAGCGGGTGAGGAAGCCGCCGTTGTTGCGCACCGCCGAGGAGAAGCGGCTGAAGCTCGTCGTCCCGAGGATCTCGAAGGCGCCCGGCTTGGCGTCGTCGATCTTCTCGATCACCACCGCGACCGATGCGTCGCCGAGGATGAAGTGGCTGTCGCGTGCGCGGAAGTTGCTGTACGCGCTCGGGATCTCCGGGACGCAGACGAGCGCGCGGCGCGCGGTCCCCGCCTGGATGGCCTGGGTCGCGATCTGGATCGCGAAGGGGCCCGAGGAGCAGCCGACCGAGATGTCGAGGCCGAAGCCGCGCGCGCCGAGCGCCGCCTGCACCTCGATCGCGAGGGCCGGGTAGGGGCGCTGCAGGCTCGAGGCGCCGACGATCGTGAGGTCGATGTCCTCGCCCTCAAGGCCGGCCGCCGCGAGGGCGGGGCGCGCGGCCTCGAGCGCGAACTCGGCCTGGACGCTCAGCTGGTCGTCGGGCCGGTCCGGGATGCGCGGGCACATGAACTCGGGGTCGAGGATGCCCGAGGACTCGAAGTAATGACGCCGGACGATCCCCGAGACCTTCTCCACCCACGCGGGGCTCGACTCCGGGAGCGGCTCGGCCCCGGTGCCCTTGGCGTTCTCTGCTCGTCGGTTCTCGGCGCGCACCCACGCGTTGAAGGCCGCGCAGAGCTGCTCGTTGTCGACCACGTTCGGCGGCGCATAGGCGCCCGACCCGGTCAGTGCACAGGCGTTCGACATGGGGGTCTTCGGATCCGGAGCAGGGGGTACGAGCGCGCGTATTAGCCCGGATGGGCCTCGACGTCACGCCTACAATTCTCACGGTCGGCGATTTCCGTCGATATTTCAGGGATGAACCCGGTTCACGCGGGGCCTGGGATAGACTGCCGCGATGGTGCGTAACGCCCTCTTGGCCCTGCTCCTCGCGTCCTGCGGCGCGCCCTCGACGCCGCGCCCTCACGGCGGCGGGCCCGCGCGCGTGGAGTCCCCGCACGCGGCCGCCCGGATCGACGACGAGGCGACCTGGCAGGCCCTCGCGTCGCGGCCGCGCAACCACCACGTGGCGCGCACCACGGTGGTGAAGTTCGTGTTCGACCTGCGCGGCGCCGACCCGGTCCTGTACTTCGCGGAGAGCCGCCGCTACGAGAGCCACTACGACTTCGTCCGCGAGGTCCTCGGCGACGGCAGCGACCGGGACGGCTACGCGTTCTACGACCGCGTCTACCGCACCGAGGAGCGGCCCTATCTGGTGGGATCGATCGTGCGCTACGAGGACGCGGGCGCCTGGACGTTCGAGCTGATCAGCGGCGACACCCTCTCGGCGCCCCGGATCCTCCGGACCCTCGAGCGCCTCCGTGACGCGACGTTCTTCGGCTCGGAGCTGCGCTTCCGCCCGACCTCCGACGTCCACCTCGCCCGGGTCGCGGAGCTCGGCGGCCGGCTCCCGGTGGCCGACGACGAGGAGCTCTACGGCGCGCTGCGCTACCAGCCGATCCAGCTCGGCGAGGCCTACGGGACGCTGCGCTTCGTCGAGGGGGCGCCGGTCCGCGGCGAGCTCGGGCCGCGCGACATCGTCGTCACCGACGAGGTCCCCGACGACCTCCCCCTCTGCGCGGCCCTCGTGACGAGCCGCTTCCAGGCCCCGCTCGCCCACGTGGCCGTCCTCAGCGGCAACCGCGGCACCCCCGACATGGCGCTCCGCGGCGCGATCCAGGACCCGGCCCTGCGCGCGCTCGAGGGGCAGCTCGTGCGCGTCGAGGTGGGCGCCCAGGACTTCACGATCGAGGCGGCGAGCGAGGCCGACGCGCAGGCGTTCTGGGCGCGCGAGGTCGATCGCCCGACCTTCCAGCCGCCCCTCGACGTCTCCGAGCGGGCGCTCCTCGACCAGTGCGGCCTGAGCTTCGACAGCGTCCCGGTGGCCGGCGCGAAGGCGGCGAACATGGGGGTGCTCTGCGGCCTGCGCGATCGCGGCATCCAGGTGCCGGACGGCTTCGTCGTGCCCTTCGCGCACTACATGGCGCACCTTCGCCGAAACCGCCTCGATCGACGGATGCAATCCCTCTTGCGACGCGAGGGCTGGGTCGACGACCCGACGGACGCGCTCACCGCGCTCCGCGAGGCGATCGCGCGCGCGCCGGTCGATCCCGCGCTGCTCGCCGAGGTGCGGGCGCGGATCCGCGCGCTCGCGCCGGGCGGCCGCGTGCGCCTGCGCTCGAGCACGAACGCCGAGGACCTCCCCGGGTTCAACGGCGCCGGCCTCTACTCCTCGATGGCGCTCGACGCCGACGCGAGCGACGAGGCGATCGCGGACGGCCTGCGCCACATCTGGGCGAGCGTGTGGAACCTCGGCGCGTACCAGGAGCGGCAGCACTACCGGATCGACCACGCGCGCGTGGCGATGGCGGTGCTCGTGCAGGTCTCGATCGACGACGCCTCCGCCAACGGCGTCGCGCTCACCCAGAACCCCTACGACCCGGTGCGGCGCGACGGGGTGCTCATCAACATCCAGCGCACCGGCGCGAGCGTCACCGGCGCGCACGGCGATCAGCTCCCCGAGCAGTGGCTGGTGCTGACCTACCTGCCGGCGCGCGAGCCGGAGCTCCTCGCGCGCTCGAGCCTCGCAGGCGGTGACGCGCTGCTCAGCCGCGAGGAGGTCCTCGCGTTCACCGAGCAGCTCGAGGTCGTGCACCAGACCTTCCGGCCGCGCATGACGGACGGCTCGAACGCGGTCGACGTGGAGATGCTGCTCGCGGGCGAGGACCGCCACTTCGTCTTCGTCCAGGCGCGGCCCTACCGCGTGGTGTGGTCGGGCCGCGAGGGCGTCGGCCCGCAGTAGGCCGCCTCAGCCCCAGAGCGCGGGCGGCGGCGGGTGCAGGATCGAGCCGTCGAAGCGCAGGCCGGGGGCGCGGTCGGCCGCGAGGTAGAGCGGCGCGTCGAGGTCGGCCCAGTCGGCGCCGGCGGCGAGGAGCGCGGCCGGCGCCACCGCGAGCGAGGTCGCGACCATCGAGCCGACCATCACCTTCAGGCCGGCGCGGCGGGCGGCGGCGACGCAGGCGATGGCGGTGGTGAGGCCCCCCGCCTTGTCGAGCTTCACGTTGATCGCGGTGTACCGACCGACGAGGCCCGCGACCTCTGCCGGGCCGCCGTGGAACGCCTCGTCCGCGCACAGCGGGACGGGTCCGGCGTAGCCCACGAGCGCCGCGTCCTCCGCGCTCGGCAGCGGCTGCTCGATGAGCTCCACTCCGAGCGCCGCGAGGGCCGGCGCGAGCCGCGCGAGGTCGTCGATGGACCAGCCCTCGTTGGCGTCGACGACGAAGCGCGCGTCGGGTGCGCCGTCCCGGGCCGCGCGCACCCGGGCGAGGTCACCCTCCGCCCCCGCGCCGAGCTTGAGCTTGAGCCAGGGCCTCGCTCGATGGGTCGCGGCGAGGGCGCGGGTCTCGTCCGGCGTCCGGATCGGCAGCGTGTAGAGCACCTCGAGCGGCGCGGGCGGCGGCAGGCCGGCGAGCCGCCACGCGGGCTCACCCGCGCGCTTGGCCTCGAGGTCGAAGAGCGCGAGGTCGATCGCGTTCCGTGCGGCGCCGGCCGGCAACGCGTCGATCAGCGCCGCGCGCTCGAGCGGGCCGCGGTAGCCCTCGATCTGCGCCCTCACCGCCTCGGGCGTCTCGCCGTAGCGCGCGTAGGGGAGCGCCTCGCCGCGTCCGGTCGCCGCCCCGTCGGAGCGGTGGTCGGCGAGCTCACAGACGACGACCACCGCCTCCGTCTTGGAGCCGCGCGCGATCGTGAAGGGGCTCGACAGCGCGAACCGCTCGATGCGCGCGGTCGGGATCAATCGCGCTTGGCCACGATGAGCCGCAGCGTGCCGGTCACCGGGCCCGACAGGGTCCCCGACAGGGTGACCGTCGTGCCCGCGCTGCGGGCCGGGATCGGGAAGAGCGACACCGTGCCGCTCGCGCTCGAGCCGGTGCTCGTCCAGTTCATCCGCGTCGTGCCGCCGCGCTCCTCGACCGCGGAGCCGGAGCCGTCGTCAGCGACGGTGTACTGGCCGAAGGCCGAGCCGTTCTCGCTCAAGAGGATCGGTCCGTCGAGGCGGTAGGAGCCGTTGACGTCGACCTCGAGCCACGCCTCGTACTTCTGCGAGCCCTGCTGCACGTAGCTGAGCGTGAACGGCGTGCCGGCGGTGACCGGGGTCGAGACGACCTCCTCGCCCGGCCCGAGCTGGCTGATCGCGTAGAACACCCCGCCGCCGATCAGGCAGCCGAGGAGCGCGAGGCAGCCGCAGCCGAGGCCGACGTAGAGCGGCGCCCGGCTCTTCTTGGCCGGCTGGGGCGGGGGGAAGCCGCCGCCCGGACCCGAGGGGTAGCTGCCGCCGGGGTAGCTGCCGCCGGGGTAGCTGCCGCCCGGGGGGTAGCCGCCGCCGGGCGGGTAGCCGCCGCCGGAAGGGGGCGTGCCTCCGCTGCCGGGCGGGTAGGCGTTCATGGGCATGGTCGGCTTCACGGCGGCGACTGTAGCAGCGTCCGGGGCGGGGGGCTGCGTCCTCGCGCGGGTCCTCGCGCCGGTCCTCGCGCGGGTCCTCGCGCGGGTCCTCGCGCGGGCCCTCGCGCGCTGGCGCGCTTCAGGGCCGGAGCGCTTCGGCGTCGAAGGTCGGGCCGACCGATCGCCGGGTGACGGGGAGCCGCGCCGGGCCGACCCCGGCCTCGTCCGCCCCGATGTCGGGCGTGCCGTCGCGCGCGTCCTCGTCGAGGTCGATCGTGACCCCGAAGCCCGAGGCCGCTCCATCGCGCGCGGGCGACCCGAAGGGGATCCGCCAGATGCCGCCCCCGCCGCGCACCATCAGCGGGTTGGCCATCGTGAAGCCGGTCGCGTCGGTGATCCCGAGAGCTCCTCCGAAAAACAGGTTGTCGGATACCACCGAGCTCGTGAGCGCGGTCTCCTCGCGGATCACGTCGCCCTGGCCGCGCGTGTCGAAGAGGTTGCCGTGCAGCGTGACGCGCGTCGGCGCGACCGTCCCCGAGCCGCCGCCGACGAGGAGGCTCTGCTGACAGTCGACGATCGTGTTGTGGAGGATCTCGACGTCCTGGACCGGCTGGTAGCCGTTCATCGCGGGCGAGGCGTCGGCCGCCATCAGGACGATCCCGCCGCGGACGTTGCTGCTCGTGCGGCAGCCCTCGACGTAGTTGTTCACGACCCGGTGCCCGGAGCCGACGATCCGGACGCCGCCGCCGTTCACCCCGTTGGCGATGAAGACGTTGCGCTCGACGGTGCAGCCGTCGCCGTGGCGGAGGGTCAACAGGCCCTGGCTCTCGAAGAAGACGTTGCGCCGGTACACGTTCGCGCCGGACTTGTTCGAGACGATCTCGATCTCGCCGTCGCTCCGGTAGAAGTAGTTCTCCTCCACCACCGTGAACGAGTCCGAGTCGTGCTGGCTGCTGTCGCCGACCCGGATCGTCTCGCCGCCGTTGCGCCCGAGCGACGGCCGCTCCGCGAAGAGGTTGTGATCGATCCGGTGCCGGTCGGGCCCGCCGTCGGGGCGCCACACGACCAGCAGCGCGCCGTCGTTGGTCTTGCCGTAGAACGCGCAGTGATCGACGCGGTTGTCCTCGCCGCGCAGCGAGACCCACTTGGTGTCGCCGGTGTCGGCCAGCTCGATCACGGCCACGTTGCTCAGGCGGCAGCCGCGGCACTCCTCGCCGCCGGCCTCGAAGTCGATGAGGTGCGAGCCCGCGCTCCGGCCCTGGCGGAGCACGAGGCCGGTGACGATCACGTGCTGGCCGCCGAGCTGCACCGCGATGTCGCCGGTGAGGAACGTCTCGCCGGGGCGCTCGGCCGCGATCAGGATCGGCGCCTCCGCGGTCCCGGTCGCGCGCGCGACGAGCGTGAGGTCGGGCCACTCGCGGGCCTCGAGGCACACCGTCGTCCCGGGGGTCGCGGCCGCGATCGCGGCGGTGAGCGAGGCCTCGTTGGTCGCCACCGTGTCGCAGACCACCTCCGGGACGGGGGGCTCGGGCGGCGGCGGGCCTCCGTCGGGTGGGCCGCCGTCCGGGCGCGGGCCTGCGTCGAGGCCCGCGCCCGCGTCGCGTTCACCCGCGTCGCGCGCCGGTGGCCCCGCGTCGGCCGCGACCTGGCCCGCGTCGGTCCCCGCGTCCGCCTCTTCGGTCCCGTCGCACCCGCCGAGCGCGACGGCCGCCGCGACGAGCAGCGTGAAGAGCAGGGCGATTTTCATCCCTCGCGACCTGATCCTTCGAGTCGGCATCGCGCGAGCAGCATCGCACGAACCGTCCGCGCCCGTCCGCGTTGGAGAAACGTCGGCGTAACCCCGAACGGGCGCAGGTCGACGGAGCTGCGTTACCGTAGAGGGGATGCGTCGAACGCTGTACCTCGCGCTCCTCCTGGCCGCTGGCTGCGACGGCAACGGCCCCCCGCCCGACGCGGCCCCCGAGCCCGACGCGGGCGCGCCCCCGGCGCCGCGGATCACCTGCCTGTCGCCGCGCCAGGGCGAGATGGTCCAGGACGACGCGCTGGTCGATGTGGAGGTCGAGGTTGGCGTGCCGGCGAGCGCGACCGAGGTGACGATCGGAGGGGTCGCTGCGGTCGTCGAGGGCGAGGTCGCGCGGGCGCGCGTCCCGGTGCGCTACGGCGTGAACAACGTGCGCGTCACGAGCCAGGGGCTCGAGCAGCTCTGCAGCTTCCTCGCGGCGCCCGCCTACACGGTCGACGGCGAACGCGCGACCGGCGTCGTGACGACGCTGCGCCTCACCGCCGCGGGGGTCGACGACGCCGACGGGGCGGGCGCGCTCAACAGCCTCGGCGACGTGCTCGAGCGCGCGACCGCCGCGGGGTGGCTCGGCGGCGCGTTCCGCGGCTGGATCGGCGACCCCCTCCGCTTCCCCGAGCCGGTCTGCATGCCCGCGCCGGGAGAGGCCTGCTCGATCTCCAGCGCGGGCCCGCGCTTCAGCCGCTTCGAGCTCGACACGGACGGCCTCGCGGTCCCCGACGAGACCGCGCTCGAGGTAGTGGACGGGGGGCTGCGCGTGATCGCGACGGGCTCGGGGATCGAGCTCACCGCTCACGTGGTCGGGCGGGTCGACCCCGGCTTCATCGAGTGCGACTCCGTCACCCTCGAGTGCCGGGACGTCTCGATCTTCGACGCGATGGGCGACGTCACGCTCGACCTCGAGGTGACCTCGGTCGTCGACCTCGCGCTCGCGGCCGACGGGCCGAGCGTGCGGCTGCGCGAGGTCGAGGCGGTCGTGATCCGCAACGTCAGCGCGTCGCTCCCCGACGTGCACCCGATCTTCCGGGCTGACGTGGAGTTCGCGTTCGCGTCGCAGCTCGCGGGGGGCGAGTCCGGGGCGCCGTCGCGCGATCAACTCGGCGAGGGCTACGGCCAGGCGGTGGCGACCCTGCTCGACGGAGTCTTCTCGGGCGTCGGCAGCTCGACCCAGGGCGCGAGCTTCTCGGTGCCCGGCGTGGACGGTCGCCTGGTCACGCTCGCGCCCACCGCGCGCCCGACCGTGGTGGAGGCGAGCGCGGCCGAGGGCCTGACCTTCGGCGTGCGCACCGCGATCGAGGTGCCTCGCCCGCGTCGCGGCGGGCTCCGCGGCGCGCCGATCCGCGAGCCCGGCGCGGACGTCCGCCCGAGCCCCACCGGGGCGAGCGGGGTCAACGTCTCGGTCGTCGCGATCAACCAGGTGCTCCACGGCCACTGGGAGGCGGGCGGCCTCGACGGCATCGTGGCGCCGGACATGATCGTCGCGCCCGACATGATCGTGGCGCCGGACATGATCGTCGCGCCCGACATGATCGTGGCGCCGGACATGATCCGTCTCGACAGCTCGCTGCCCGCGGTGGTCGACGGATCGAGCGGGGCGCTCGAGGTCATGATCGGCGGGGTCGAGGCAACGCTGGCCGGTCCCGCGCCCTACGGCGCCGGGATCCACGTGCGCTTCGGGGTGACGGCACGCACGAGCGAGATCGGCACAGGGACCCAGCCTGCGATCGGGCCGGGCGGCTTCGAGCTGACCGAGCTCACCTTCACCGCCGACCGTGCCCTCGACGACGCGTCGCGCGGTCAGGTGCGGGCGTTCGTCGCCGTGCTCGGCCACCACCTCGCGGGCTTCCTCCTCAACGACGCGCAGCCGGCTCTGCCCCTGGCCTCGGTGCGCGTCCCGACCGCGCTCCCGCTCGACGGCCGGCCCGTGCCCACCGGCGTGGTGACGGCGGCGACGCTCTCGGTCGCGAGCCCGAGCTTCCGCCTGGTGGGTGACCGCTTCGAGGCCGAGGGTGGCCTCGGCGCCCTCCCGTGAGCCCGCGCGCCACGCGGCTTGCGCTCGTCGCCGCCGCGGTGTCGCTCGGTGGGATCGCGCTCGCGTGGGCCGCCTGGCCGTCGCCGCCGCCGCCGCGCCCCAGCCGCCCGCCCGAGGCCTACGCGCCGATCGCCAAGATCGACGTCCACGTGCACGTCCCCGCGCCGCGCTACGAGGAGGCGGCGGCGGCCTTCGCGCGCCACGGCGTGCGCCTCGCGCTCAACGCGTCGGGCGGGCACCCGGGCGAGGGCCTCGACGGCACGATCGCCGCGTCGGCCCGCGTCGACGGCGCGATCCGGAGCTACTGCAACCTCGACTGGTCGCGCGCCGAGCAGGGCTTCGCCGACTACGCGACGCGGACCCTCGAGCGCTGCGCGGAGCGCGGCGCGGTCGGCCTCAAGATCTTCAAGGGCCTCGGCCTCGGCACGCGGCTCTCGGACGGCTCGCGCCTGCGGGTGGACGACCCCCGGCTGGACCCCGCGTTCGAGGCGGCCGGCCGGCTCGGCCTGCCGGTGCTCATCCACACCGGAGACCCGCAAGCGTTCTTCCGACCTCCGACCGAGGAGAACGAGCGCTACGCCGAGCTCGAGGCGCATCCGTCGTGGAGCTTCTACGGGCCCGAGTGGCCGTCCTGGGAGGAGATCTTCGCGGAGTACGAGGCGAGGGTCGCGCGCCACCCGGGGACGCGGTTCCTGGGCGCTCACTTCGGCAACGCGCCGGAGGAGCCGGAGCGGGTCGCGCGGATGCTCGAGCGCTACCCGAACCTCTACGTCGAGACCGGCGCGCGCGTGCCCGAGCTCGGCCGCCACGACGCGGCCCGGATGCGCGCGCTCTTCGTGCGTCACCGCGAGCGGATCCTCTTCGGCACCGACATCCAGCTCGGACGCAGCGCGTGGATCCTCGGCAGCTCCGGCGCGGAGCCCGACTCGCCAGCCCGCGTGCCGTTCTTCTACGAGGCGCACTGGCGCTACTTCGAGACGGCGGACCGCGACTTCGCGCACCCCACGCCGATCCAGGGCGACTGGACGATCGACGGCCTCGACCTGCCGGTCGAGGTGCTGCACGACCTCTACCACCGCAACGCCGAGCGCCTGTTCGGCCTGCCGGAGGAGGGCGCTTGATCGCGGGCCGCGGGCGTGAACATCCTCGGGCATGACCACCACGCGCGTCGCCGACCTGATGACCCCCGAGGTGCTCTCCCTCGGCGAGGACGAGGACTTCGTCTCGGCCAACCAGATCATGGAGCTCAAGCACGTGCGGCACCTGCCCGTCACGCGCGGCAAGCGGCTGGTCGGCCTGGTCACCCACCGGGACCTGATGCGCGCGCAGGCGCAGCTCCTGACCCAGCTCGCCGGCGTGGACCCGGACGAGGAGCGCGCGGTCACGGTGCGGGTCGCCGACATCATGAGCGAGGCGCTCCTCACCTGCGCGCCGGACACCCCGGCCGACGACGCGGCGCGGCTGATGCTCGACGCGAAGATCGGATGCATGCTCGTGGTCGAGGGCGACGCGCTCGTCGGGATCCTCACGGAGACCGACGTGATGAGCTGGGCGGTCGAGGTGATGGCGAAGCAGCGCTTCGAGTCGACCCCGCCGCCCGCTTAGCGGAGGATTTTCGAGGAGCGATGCGCCGCGCAGGCGCGGGGTCCCGGCCGTGAGGCGCGCGGGGAGGTTCTTCAACGGGCTGTTAGAGCCCCGCGCCAGCGAGCGCGCACGTCGGGACCCGAGCCACCACCCGGCTCAACCCGGCGGCAGGTCCACCTCGACGGTCACGATCGCCGTGTGGCTGGGCGGGAAGTCCGCCGGTCCGGCGCGCCGGATCGCCTCGGCCACGCACAGGGCGACGCCACGATCGTCGGAGGGACGATCGGACTGCGGCGTGGCGATCGAGATCGGCCCACCCAGGGTCGCGACGAAGCGGACCGCGACGTGGGTGGGTTGGCCGCGGCGCGCGCAGCTCGCCATCGAAGCGCGGGCCCGGCGGAGCACGACGTCGATCGCGTCGCGGCTCCCCCGGCCCACGTGGCTCGTCACCTGGATCCGCACCGCGGCGGGGTTCGCTTGCGACGGCCGCGGGAGCTCCTCGACGGGCGGTCGCGGCGCGGGCTCGGGCGCGCGCTCGTCCGAAGGCACCAGCCGCGCTGCCCGAGTCGTCGTGTCGTCCTCGGGCGCGGGCGCGTCCTCGGGCGCGTCCTCGGGCGCGGGCTCGGGCTCGGGCTCGGGCTCGGGCGCGTCCTCGACCGGCTCGCCGACCACCTCGATCGGGGCGAGCGGCTCGGGGGTCACGGGCTCCGGCGGGAGGGCCACCGGCGCCGGCTCCTCCACCCTGGGCTCGGGGGCCGGCCCGGTCGCGCGGCCCAGACGGAACAGGAGCACCCCGAGCACGCCGACGCCCCCGGCGAGGAGCACCGCGAGCACCGCCACCCCGATCCACGCCCAGCGGTGCCCCGGCGAGGGCGGCGCCTCCGCCGAGAGCGCGGGGGCGGAGGGGCGAGGCGCGGGGTTCGGGCCGCTCGGACGCGCGGGCTCGAGCGAGGGGGCGGAGGGGCGAGGCGCGAGGCTCGGGTCGCGCGGATGTGCGGCCTCGCGCGCCGCGGCCGAGGACGGCGGCGCCGGGCTCGGCGCGCGGGCGGGCGCGGCGGCGAGGGCCGGGCTCGACCCACGGGTCGGGGGATCGGGCGCTCGATCGGAGGGCGCCCACGCCGCGGCGGTCGGTCCGGTGGGCGCACGCGGCGGCGCGAGCGGTGATGCGAGCTGCGCCGCGCGCCGCGCCTCGACGGGGCCGGAGCCGACCGTGGCCGCAGGGGCGGCCGCCGGTACCCGCACGCCGTGGAGGGGTGAAGGACGCGGCGGCGCCGTCATCACCCCGAGCTCGCCGAGCGAGGCCTCGGCGCCGTCGGCCGCGGCGAGGATCGCGGCGCGAAGGCTCGCCGCGTCCGGGTGTCGCGCGTCGCGGTCGAGGGCCAGGCCGCGCTCCACCACCGCCGCGAGCCCGGGCGGCACGTCTGGCGCGAGCCCGTCGAGCCGCGGCGCGCGCTCGCCCTTGAGCCGCCGGATCACGACGTCGTAGCCCTCGCCCTCGTACGGCAGGCGCCCGCTGAGCAGCTCGTAGAGCAGGGTCGCGGCCGCGTAGAGATCGGCCCGGTGATCGGCGACGACCCGCCCGTCGAGCTGCTCCGGCGCCATGTACTGCGGCGTGCCGAGCACCATACCGGTCGCGGTGAGCCGCGCCTCGCCGCCGATCTTGCTGATGCCGAAGTCGAGCAGCTTCACCTGGCCGTCGGTGGTGAGGAACACGTTCCCCGGCTTGAGGTCGCGGTGGAGGATGCCGGCGTCGTGCGCCGCGCCGAGGGCGTCGAGGACCTGCGCCGCCACGTCGACCGCCTCGGCCACCGGCAGCGGCCCCCGCGCGCGCAGCTCGTCCTCGAGGCTGCGCCCCTCGAGCATCTCCATCGCGAGGAAGGTCACGCCCTCGGGGGTCCGCCCCGCGTCGAGCACCCGCACGATGGAGGGGTGGCCGATCGCGGCCGCGGCGCGCGCCTCGCGCAGGAAGCGCTCGACGTGGACCGGGTCCCGCGCGTGATCGTCCCAGAGGATCTTGAGCGCCACCTCGCGCTTCATGACCGCGTGCCGCGCGCGATAGACCGCGCCGAAGCCCCCCTGCCCGAGGAGCTCCCCGACCTCGTAGCGGTCGACGGTTTGGCCGCGGTGGCTTGCGAGGGGCGCGCTCAAGGCTCAAAGGATGGCACGCCGTCGCGTTGACGGCCGGGCCCGTGGGCCCGCACGATGGCCCCCGGCGCCGACCCTCCCGGGCGAAGATGGGCAAAGACGACAAGACGACGTTGTCGCAGGACACGATCGAGCGCGCGCGGCAGGCCGGCGGGCCTCGCGCGTCCTTGGTCGTCTACCACCGCGACCAGGTGAAGCTGATGCCCCTCGCCGACCAGGGCGAGCTGGTGGTCGGGCGCGCCTGGCCGGCCGACGTGGTCATCTCGGATCCGAGCCTGTCGCGTCAGCACGCGAAGTTCCGGCGCATCGACGAGGGCGTCGAGGTCTCGGACCTCGGCTCGACGAACGGCACCCACTACCGCGGCGAGCGGATCGAGCGCGTGCTCCTCGGGCCCGGCGAGTCGGTCACCCTCGGCACCGTCACGGTCTCGATCAACCTCACCGCCGAGCGCGCCACCCTGCTCGAGGGCATCGATCCCTACGAGCAGTTCTTCGCGCGGCTCGGCGACGAGCTGGTCCGCGCGCGCACCTTCCGCCGCCCGATCGCGCTGCTGATGATCCGCGCGCTCGGCGAGGGCGAGCTCCACGTCTCCGGCTGGGTGCCGCGGCTGCGCAACACCCTGCGGCCGGTCGATCGCATGGCCCTCTACGGCGACACGGCGGTCCTCGCCGCGCTCGTCGAGACGGACCGGGACCGCGCCCGCACGGTGGCGAGCGCGCTGGTCGAGGGCGACCGCCTCGGCGAGCCGACGCTCCTCTGCGGCGTCTCGCTGCACGGCGCCCACGCGGGCGAGCTGGTCGACCAGGCCAGGCAGCTCTGCCGACGCGCGCGGCCCGACCGCCGCGTGGTGCTCGAGGGGGACGACCCCGAGGGGCCGGTCGCCGCGAGCCCGGTCTTCGCGAGCCCGCGGATGCGCGAGCTGCGCCACCTCGTCGAGCGGGTCGCGGTCTCGAACATCCCGGTGCTCATCCACGGCGAGACGGGGAGCGGCAAGGAGGTCGTGGCCCGCGCGATCCACACCTCGAGCCAGCGCGCGAACGGCCCGATGCGGAGCGTCAACTGCGGCGCGATGCCGGCCAACCTCATCGAGAGCCAGCTCTTCGGTCACGAGAAGGGCGCGTTCACCGGCGCCGAGCGCACCACCCCGGGCCTCTTCGAGCAGGCCGACGGAGGCACGCTGTTCCTCGACGAGGTCGGCGAGCTGACCCCGGCCGCCCAGGCCGCGCTCCTGCGCGTGCTCGAGACGGGTCGGCTGATGCGGGTCGGGGGCACCGAGGAGATCCAGGTCGACGTCCGGCTCGTGGCCGCGACGCACCGCGACCTCGAGTCGATGGTCGGCGCGGGCAGCTTCCGCCAGGACCTCCTCTACCGGCTGAACACGATGACGCTCCAGGTGCCGCCGCTGCGCGAGCGCCCCGAGGACCTCGACGCGCTCGTGCGTCGCTTCCTCGACGAGGCGAGCCGCGAGTCGGGCGGGGTGGTCACCTCGATCCAGGACGAGGCCCGCGCGCTGCTTCACCGCTACCCCTGGCCGGGCAACGTGCGCGAGCTGCGCAACGTGATCGACCGCGCGGTGGTGGTGTGCCCGGGCGATGCGATCGGGGTGGAGGACCTGCCCGAGCGCCTGCGCAAGGCGACCGGCCCGATCGCGAGCCCGGAGCCCGGCGCGCCGCCGAGCGTCGAGGCGCTGCCCGTCGACGACGACGCGGCGTTCAAGGATCGGGTGAAGGCCTACGAAACGCGCCTGATCCTCGACGCGCTGCGCGCCACCGACGGCAACCAGACCCAGGCCGCCAAGATGCTCCGCATGCCGCTCCGGACGCTCGTACACAAGATCCGCGGTTACGGCATCAAGAAGAGCTTCGAGTCGGACTGAGGACCGCTCGCCCGGCGACGTTGCGCGATCGCGCAAGACTTGCCGTGCCCCTCTGGCGCGGCGAGGCCTCGCGCCCCTGGGCCTGGGGCTGGCGCGACCCTTGCGGTAGTCGCGAATCGGAGGTTCTGCCTCCAGTGCGCGACGGCCGGGGTCTCGCTCTCCGTTCGCGGGGGTGAGACCTCGGCCGACCTACTTCGCGAGGGTAGGTGCTCCAAGGCCAAAGGTTTCGCGCACGAGAGCGACGCGGGTCCCGCAATGGGGTGGGGCCCGCGTTCTCTCATCCGTCCCCTTCGAGGAGGCTGCCGCCCCACGGATCGCGCCAGCGCGGGGTCGCCGAGAGCTCCAGCGCGCCGGTCGCGATCGCGTCCACCACCGCGGGCAACAGGCGGTGCTCGAGCCCTTGGATCCGCCGGTGGAGCGACGCCTCGTCGTCGTCGGTCCGGACCCGCAGGGCGCCTTGCGCGAGGATCGGCCCGGTGTCGACCCCCGCGTCGACCAGGTGGACGGTGCAGCCGCTCACCCGCGCCCCTGCCTTCAGCGCCTGGCGCGGCGCGCGCATCCCGGGGAACGCGGGCAGCAGCGAGGGGTGCACGTTGATGACCGGCGCCCCGCCTTTCGCGAGCGTGGCCTCGCCGAGGATCCGGAGGAAGCCGGCGAGCACCACGAGGTCCGGCGCGAGCTCCGCGATCGCGGCGGCGAGGGCCTCGTCCCATGCGGCCCGGTCGGGGTGATCCGAGGGGGCGACCACGCCCACCGCGATCGCCCGAGCCTGCGCGCGCTCGAGGGCGGGGCACGCGCGATCGGCGAGCACGCCGACCACCTCGGCGCGGCATCGGCCGGCGTCGATCGCGTCCAGCAAGGCGCCGAGGTTCGAGCCTCGGCCGCTCACCAGGGCCACCACGCGCGGCGCGCTCACGGGCCCTCGCGCGGGGTCAGCCGAAGGTACGCGCGCGGGGCGCGGGCGTCGTCGGTGAGGGGCGGGATGAGCCGCGCGATCTCGCGCGGCTCGCCGCGCCGGCGGAGGTGGATCGCGATCGTCTCGCCGACGCGCGCGTCGCGGAGCGCGTAGGCGACGTCGTCGAGCGTCGCGACCGGGTGGCCCTCGACCGCGGTGACCACGTCGCCCGGCGCGAGCGGCGAGCCCTCGACGACCGCCTCGACCACGAACGCCTGGACCTTGCTCATCGCCGAGAGCCCCCGCGCGCCGAGCACCTCGACCGCGAGCGTCCGGTCGGTCCACGCGTCGAGCGCGACCTCTTCGGCGCTCAGGCCGTCCCGCGACAGGCAGGTCTCGACGTCGAACGCGCCGCGCGCCTCGACGAGGGCCGCGAGGTAGCTCGCCGCGTCGGGCGCGACCGGGCCGAGCTCCTCGAGGAGCGCCTCGGTGTCGATCGTCTCGTCGTCGCGCGCGAGGGTCTCGCGGAGGGCGGCGAAGAGCGAGCCGCCGTCCGCGGCGAGCCGGGCGTCGAGGCAGTAGCCGGCGACGAGGCCGGCGTCGTAGATCCACCGCGCGTCGGTCGGGTGGGGGTGTCGCAGGGTGCGGTCCTGCGCGCCGGCCTGGTAGGCGGCGTAGGCGCGGAGCACGACCCGCGCGACCCCCTCGGGCGACGCGCCGGTGAGCGTGGCCGCGATCCGCACCGCGACGTAATCGGTGACCCCCTCGGCCAGCCACGCGTCGGGGACGTGATGGCTCCCGGGGAGCCAGAGGTGTACGAGCTCGTGGATCGAGACGGTCAGGCCGTACAGGGCGTCCTGTGGCAGCCCGCCCGGGCTCACGTGGACGAGCGAGCTCCCCAGGCGCTCGCCCCAGTCGGGCTCGTCGAGCGCGCCCGGGTGGAGGGTGACGAGGATCGACTCGGTCGACGGCTCGCCGAGGGCGCCCTGGAGGAGCGCGAGCGCGCGGGCGAGGACGTCGGCCGCGGCCTCGAGGTCGCCACCCTCGGCGGTGCTCCCCAGCCACAGCACGGTGCCGTCGACCTCGCGACGCGTCAGCTCCATCGGGCCGACCTCGTAGGCCTCGTCCGCGAGGCGGATGAGGCTCGCGGCCTCGAGCTGACGCTGCTCGGGGCCCGCGCTCGTGAAGAGCGGCGCGCCGTCCGGGTCGAGGACGAGGAGCGCGGGGACGTCCACCGGCGCGCCGTCGACCCACACGTCGGGCAGGAACGAGCGGCCCGTCAGGTGCCAGCCGCCCGGCCGCCGCCAGCTCGCGCCCGCGCGGCCGCGCCCGCCTCGACCGAGCGAGTCGAGGGAGACGCGGTAGTGCAGCTCGGTCGCGGTCCGCACCGCGCCCAGGCTCTCGGGCCAGCCCGCGCGTCCGGGCACGTCAATGAAGCGTTCGGTGTAGTCGTCGCCGAACGTCGAGGCGCGGAACCGGAGCGAGACGTCGCGTCGGACCGGCGGCAGCGCGCCTGGCTCGACGCGGAGACGGACCTCCACCTCGCCCGCCTCCGCGTCGAGCCGCGCGATCGCGCAGACCCGCTCGATCGGGCGCGAGGGGTCGAGCGCGGCGCAGCTCGGGCCGCCGCGCGCTGCGGGTGGGCGACCGCGCAGGGTGCCGGGCCGCGCGCGGGGCGGCCCTCCGCAGCCGAGCGCGAGGGCGGCCGCGGCGAACCCGAGCCAGAGCGTGGTTCGCGCCACGCGCGCAGCATAGCTCGCCCGGGCGCGGCTACCCGACGAGGCGCCGGCAGAGCTCGCCGAGGTCCGCGAGGCGCAGGTCCTCCGGGGTCGGGACGAGCTCGACGTGCCCCCCGAGCGCGCCCTCGACCCCGCGCTGCTCGGCGGTCGAGCCGCCCCACCAGATCACGGCGCTGCCCGCGGGGAGGCTCGAGAGGTGGTGGCGCAGATCGCCGAGGGCGGCGTGCTGACGGTCGACCAGGAGCAGCAGGGGCCCGGTCGCCCGCCGGAGCCGATCGGCGAGCTGGCCCTCGCTCGAGACCGGCAGGATGTCGACCTCCTCCCCGAGCATGTCTTGGAGGAGGAAGACCACCAGCGACGCGGCGGTCGCGACGAGCACGGTGCGCGGCGACAGCTCGGCGCCCTGGCGCATGCGGATGTCGGAGCTCAGCTCGTTCGGTGGGAAGGCGTGGGCGAGCGCGCCCCGGATGTGCTGGAGGATCTCGAGCGCGTCGGCCACGTCGAGGTGCTCGGTCAGGGCCGCGAAGAGCGCGCCCTCGACGAAGACGCGGAGCGCGGCCGGCTGCGCGGGCACCTCCTGGAGGCCGGCCGCCGCCGTGGCCTCGCGCAGGACGAGCCCCACGCGCGCGGGGCTCAGCACGGAGCCGAGGACCTCCTCGACGACGAGGACGACCGACGGGGGTCGGCCGGTTCTGGTGCGGGGGAACGCCATGGCACGTTGCGGGCGCACGAGGCCGGGCCAACCAGGAGCGATTCTGCGGCCAGGCCCAATACCGGCCCGAAGGCTCGAGGCCGGCGCGCGGGCGTGCGGGCCGTCGAACGCCCCGCTGTTCGCCCGGTCGAACACTGTTCGCCCGGTCGAACATCCCGTCCCTCACCGATCAGGGAGGGTGTTTGCCGGCAGAAACACCTCGACGCGGGCCCCCACCGTGCGCCGCTCGAGCCGCACCCAGCCGTCGTCCCGCAGCGCGAAGCGCAGCGCGAAGAGCGAGAGGCCCACGCCCGAGGTCCGGCTCGAGAACCCGAGGTCCCCGGCCGCGGCCAGCGCCGCCTCGTCCATCCCGCGCCCCTCGTCGTCGACCGTCAGGTGGAGCCAGCCGGCCGCAACCTCGGCCTGGACCTCGATCTGGACGTCGCTGCCGCGCCGGTGCCGCCACGCGTTGTCGAGCAGGGTCACGAGCGCGGCCCGGGCGCGCGCCGCGTCGACCCGCACGCGCCGATCGGGCGCGGTGATCTGGATCGCGAGCTGCTCATCACGGCGGCCGAGCGCCCGGAGCGCGCCGTCGAGCCACCGACGGGTGAGCGCGTCGAGCGCGCCCTCGACGACGTTGGGGGTGGGGTTGAGTCGATCGCGCGCCTCGAGCAGCCGGGTCATCCGCACCATCCCCTCGCGCGCGTCGCGGAGCAGCCCGCGGGTCGAGGCCTCGATGGGCTCGTACTCGAGGATCGTCTCGACCGCCGCGAGCACCCCCGTGGCCGGGCCCGAGAGGTCGTGGGCGAGCTGACCGCGCCGCCTGCCGAGGAGGCCGAGCCAGCGCTCGATCGCGGCCGGGTCGGTCTCCGGGAGCGCGCGCCGCTCCACGCGCGGGGCCTCGTCGCCGCGGACCCACAGATCGACGAGGGCGCCGTCGACGGTCCGCATCGCGCGCGCCACCGCGCCGAGCGGCGCCGGCGCGAACACGGCGCGCGGCGTCCCCTCGAGCTCGTCGGGCTCCCCCACGTGATCCACCTACCACGGGGACGCAGCGGGTCGCGATCCACGATAGGCTAGTCACCGGACCCCCGGACCCCGATGCGTCCCGCCGAACCGACCCCGACCCCGAAGGCGCCGCGCTGATGGCCGCGGTGCTGATCGTCGAGGACGACCCGTTCGAGTCGCGGATGATGGAGCAGTACCTCAGCCGCGGTGGCCACCAGGTCTCGCAGGTCGCGACGGCGGAGGACGCGGTGGAGGCGCTCGAGTCCGAGCGGGTCGACGTCGTCGTGACGGACCTGCACCTGCCGGGGATGAGCGGCATCGAGCTGCTGCGGAGGATCGCGGGAGACGACGCGCCCCCGGTGATCGTGGTGACGGGCGACACCGAGGTGACGGTCGCGGTCGACGCGATGCGCGCCGGCGCCGCCGACTATGTCAACAAGCCTCTCACCATGAAGGCGCTTGACCACGTGCTCGGGCGGGTCGTCGAGACGACCCGGCTGCGGAGGCAGGTGAGCTTCCTGCGCCGCGAGGCCGCGTCCGACCCGGACCCGACCGACGTGGCCTGCTCGCCCGCGATGAAGGGCACGCTGGAGCTCGCGCGCCGCAGCGCGAGCACCGACGGCGCGGTGCTCCTGGTCGGCGAGAGCGGGGCGGGCAAGGAGGTCGTCGCCGCCTATGTGCATCGGCTGTCGCCGCGGGCCGAGGGGCCCTTCGTGCGCCTCAACATCGCCGCGATCCCGGACACGATGATCGAGGCCGAGCTCTTCGGCGCGGTCCGCGGCGCGTTCACCGACGCGCGGCAGGATCGGGCGGGCTTCCTCGCCACCGCCGAGGGGGGGACGCTGCTGCTGGACGAGATCGCGGAGCTGCGCCCGGAGCTGCAGGCGAAGCTCCTGCGCGCGATCGAGACGCACCGCTACTACCCGGTCGGCGCGCGGCGCGAGGTGCACAGCGACGTGCGGATCCTCGCCGCGACGAACCAGGACCCCGACGAGGCGGTCGAGGCGGGTCGGCTCCGGGCCGACCTCTACTACCGCCTGGCCTCGCTCGTCATCCGCGTGCCTTCGCTGCGCGAGCGGCGTGCCGATATCGGCCCGCTCGCGCGCCAGATGCTCCTGGCGGTGCGCAGCCGATCGGGGCGCGGACCGGCCCGCTTCTCGGAGGAGGCCCTCGGGCGGCTCGAGGCCTACGACTGGCCGGGCAACGCGCGCGAGCTGCGCAACGTGGTCGAGCGGGTGGCGCTCCTCCACGACGGGGAGACCGTGACCGCGGAGGCGCTCGCGCGCGCGGGGCTCGAGGGGCCAGGGGCCTCCGTGCCGGCTCCGGTCGCGGCCCCTCCGCCGCCCGCGCGGACGTTCGAGCCGCGCCGTCTCGAAGAGGTCGTGCGCGTCGCGGCCGAGGACGCCGAGCGCGTCCACATCGCGCGGACCCTCGCGCACACCGACGGCAACAAGAGCCAGGCCGCGCGGCTGCTCGGGATCTCGCGATCGACCCTGTGGAAGAAGCTGCAGCGCTACGGGGGCGCCGAGCCGTGAGCCGGGCGCCGAGGGGATCGCGGCGATGGCGACGCTGACCGACCGGCTCGAGGCGATCGACGCGCCCGACGCGCTCGTGGAGTGGACGCGGGGGTTCGACGACGTCGACGCGGCCTGGGAGTCGTGCCGGCGCGGGGCGCACCGGGTGTGGCTCGCGGTGATCGCGGGCGCCCCGATCGAGGCGCTGCTCGAGGCGGGCGCGGCCGCGCTGCTCGAGGCAGAGGAGCGCTTCAGCCTGCGGAGCCCGGCCGTCGCCACCGCGATCGACGCGGCCCTCGAGGGCGCGGACGCCGCGACCCTGATCGAGGCGGCCGAGGCCTGCGAGTCGCTCTCCGAGGGAGGCTCCGCCGGCTACCGGGAGGCGATGCCGCCGGGGTACGAGGCGATCGCGCGCGGCGCCGCGCTCCTGGCCCGCGCCGCCGAGGCGCTCGCCGCGGCCGAGGCGATCCGGGAGGCGCGCGTGCTGGAGGAGGCCCGCCACCGGGCCGCCACCCTCGGGATCGGCGCCCAGGCGGCGCTGCCCTCGCGCGACGGGCCCGCGCGGCTCGAGCAGCTCTCCGCGGCCGGCGACCCAGCGCAGGGTAACTTGCTCTTCTGCGTCGCGGCGTGCGCGCAGGCCGTGCTCGACGCGCAGGACGCCGTGGTCACCGCGGGCACCCCGACGCGCGAGGCCGAGGCGGCGCTCGACGCGGTCACGCGCGAGGCGCTGACCGCCTACGACGAGTAGCCCCCCTTAAAAGTGGTCAGAAGTGGGTGAGCGCGACCGAGAGGCCCTGGGCGTCCGCGACGCCGGGCGCCTCGAGCGGCCGCAGCGTGACGCGCACCGGGCGCTCGCCGCCGGTGTCGGCCATCACCATCTCGCGCTGCTGCGCGACGAGGCCGATGATCGTCATCACGATGCCCGCGGCCTGGGCGGCGCCGTCGAGGATGAGGAGGAGCGGGACGTAGAACTCGTCGGAGAACACGTACTCGAGCATCAGCCACGGGCCGGCCACCGGGATGAACGAGAGCCCGGTGATGTTGCCGTCGCCCGAGGCGAGGCCGCCGATCCAGGTCGCGATCCAGGGCCCGCCGAACAGCCCGAGGCCGACCCCGAACAGCGTCCAGTTGGGGTGGCTCGTCACCGTGCGCGAGGGCTGCTGGTACGGCGCCTGGTACGGCTGCGGGTTGTACCCCGGGGCCGGCTGGACGCCCGGGGCCGGCTGGACGCCCGGGGCCGGCTGGACGCCCGGGGCCGGTTGGACGCCCGGGGTCGGGTTGCCCTGGACCTGGATCATCGCGAGGTTCTCGCGCGCGCTCCCGCCCGCCGTGACCACCACCTGACGCTGCACCGCCGCGTAGCCCGGGGCGCGCACTTCCACCACCGCGCTGCCGGCCCGCGCGCGCAGGATCGCCACGTCGGGGAGCCGACCGCGCAGCTCGCCGTTCACGTAGACCTCGGCGCCGTTCACCCCGCCGACCAGCTCGATCGTCCCGAGCCGCTGGCGGATGCTCGCGAGGGCCTGCTCGAGCTGCGGCCGGCGCGACGCGATCCACGCGTCCATCTGCACGTTGAGCGCCTGCGACAGGTGCAGCTCGGCCTGCACGAAGCTCCCGAGCGCCTGCTCCGCGAGCGCGATCTGGGCGAGCGCGTGGGCGCTGCGATCGATCGCGTAGGCCCGCTGGAAGGCCTGCAAGGCGTCGTTGTCGCGGCCCTGACGGCGCAGGTCGAGGCCCTGCTGGATGTGGTCGTCCGCGGTCTGGGCCGCGGCCACCGCCGGGCCGGTGAGGCTCGCCGCCACGCAGAGCGCGGCGACCAGGGGCGCGACGGCTCGAGAAGAAGGCTTGCTCATTCGATGATCATCGCTCCGTTGGTGCCCTGCTGAGGGCGCGGGGGCGAGGGAGGTTGAACCGGCTGCGGCGCGGGGGCCAGCGGACGCACGACCGGCTCCGGGACGGGGTCCGGGACCGCCGGGCGATCGACCCGACGCCGCCGACGGGACGGGCGGCTCGGAGCCGTCGTCGACGTGCCCGGATCGTCCGTGCGCGTGTCGGGGTCGGCCGGGTCGGTGCCGGTGGAGTCGGGGTTGGCCGGGTCGGGCTGGGTCGCGGTGCCGGTGGGGTCGGGGTTGGCCGGGTCGGGGCGGGTCGCGGTGCCGGTGGGGTCGGGGTTGGCCGGATCGGGGCCTCGGCTGTCCGGGTTCGGCGCCACCACGCCCGTGGGGAGCGTGCTCGTCGTGGGCTCCGGGGCCGCGACGTCCACGGGCGCGGGCTCCGGGGGCGGCTGGGCGGCGACCGGCGCGGGACCGGCCTCGAACAGCGAGGCGCCGGGACCGGCGTAGAAGTACCAGGCGCCCGCCGCGGTGCCCCCGCCGAGCAGCATCGCCAGCGCCCCGAGCGCGATGAGCTTGCCGAGCCCGCTCGAGGACGCAGGCGCCGGGGTCGAAGCCCCGTACGGGGTGACGTGAGGGTGACCGGTCGGCGCGGAGTTGGGCGCCGGGGTGTGGCCCCCGAAGCCGGCCTGTGTGCCCAGCCCGTGGAGTCCGGCCGGCGCGTGCGGCGCCGGGGTGTAGGCGTGCGGCGGGTAGGACGCGGTCGCTGGCGTCGGCGGGTACGACGGCGCGGCTGGGGGCGGGTAGGACGCGGGACCGCCCTGGCCGAGGACTGCGGTCTGCGCCAGCGGCGGTCGCGACGGCGAGGCCCCCATCGCCAGCGTCGCGCTCGGCATGGGTGTGCCCACCGCGGTCGCCGGGATCGGCCGCGAGCTCGGGGTCTCGGAGTCGGCCATCGGCACGGTGGCCGGCACGGCGGCCGGCACGATGGCCGGCACGAGGCCGGGCGCCGAGCCGGCCCCCGCGCTCATCCCGAGGCCTTCGAGGGCAGCGGCGAGCTCGGGCAGGCTGGCGTAGCGGACCTCGACGTCGCGGTGCATCGCCCGCAGGACGACCTCGTCGAGCGCGGGCGGCAGCCCCGTCACGAGCTCGCTCGGCCGGGCCGGCTCGCCGCTCATGATCATCCCGACGAGCTGGAAGATGCCCTCCGCCACGTAGGGGCATCGCCCGGTGAGCGTCTCGAAGAGCACGACCCCGAACGCGTAGACGTCGAACCGCACGTCGGCCGCGCTCGGGTTGTTGAGCTGCTCGGGCGACATGTAGGACGGCGTCCCCATCATCATCCCGGTGCCCGTGAGGTTGGAGTTGGCGTCGCCCGCGTAGAGCTTGCTGATGCCGAAGTCGACGACCTTGGGCGGGCGCGGCGTGCCGTCCTTGCCCTGGCAGAGGAAGATGTTGTCCGGCTTGATGTCGCGGTGGATGATCCCCTCGCGGTGCGCCTCCGCGACGCCGCGCATCGCGGGCACCAGGACCTCGATCGTCTCGGCCGGGCCGAGCTTGCCCATCCGATCGAGGCGCTCGCGCAGGCTCTCGCCGCGCAGCCGCTCCATCACCAGGTAGGGTGAGCCGCCCTCCTCGCCGAAGTCGTAGATGTGGACGACGTTCGGGTGCTCGATCCGCGCCGTCGCGCGCGCCTCGGCGAGGAAGCGCGCGACCGCGTCCGGGCTCGACGCCGCCTGGGGCAGCATCCACTTGAGGGCGACCGCGCGCTGGGTCCGCAGGTTGCGCGCCGCGAAGACCGCGCCCATCCCGCCGCGGCCCAGCATCGACTCGATCTGGTAGTGCCCCGCGATCGTGTCGCCGGGCTGAGGCAGCCGTTCGTCGCCGTGTTCCTCGCCCATCTCACCGCTCATTGCGGGCCCCACGCGCCAGAAGATGGCACGGATGCCGTGGAAGGCGAGGCGTCGGGCGGCGGCTCACTCCACCCTCAGTCCACGTAGGCGCAGTCGACGCGAGGGGTGAACTCGCTCGCCGGCGACCCGCGGAAGGTCAGCACCTCCTCGGCCGCCCCCGGCGCGACCGTGACGGTGTGTCGCTCCGAGCTCACGCTGGTCGAGACCTGGCAGCGGACCCGCCGATCGCAGCCGTTCTCGACGCGGACCCAGTGGTTGTATCCGGCCGCGGCCCAGCGGGCGATCGCGCGCGACTCGACGCAGCTCGGCCCGTCCTGGGCGAGGGCGCCGGGGGCCACGAAGAGCACGAGGAGCGCGAGCCAGCGGGCGTGTCGCATGGGCTCAGGGTAGGCGGCTTCGCGGCGCCCCGCCAAAACCCGCCCCTCCCCGCCGCGAGCTCAGGCGGTGAGGCAGAGGGAGGTGATCTCTGGCGCGACCCCGATCCGCATCGGCGGCCCCCAGTAGCCGGTGCCCGGGCTGACGTAGAGCTTGCTCGCGCCGTGCGTG
>JAUHXR010000091.1 GCA_030426845.1 Polyangia bacterium
CCGTCAGGCGAGCGCGGTCCGGCGTGAGGTCGCGCGCGCGGCCGCCGACGTGTTCGACGTGAGCCCCCGCGCCCGCACGCGCCGCGCGGCCCTCCGCGCCGGGGTCTCGGGGGTCGGCCCGGACGGAGTGTCCGCCCTCGCCGAGGCGCTCGGGGCCGATCTGGTCATCCAGGGTGAGGTCGCGGGGCGAGGCCGGCGCGCGCGGGTGGTGGTGGTGACCCGGGCGGCCGACGGGACCGAGCTGCGGCGCGCGGAGCTGGAGTCGCCGCGCGGCCGGGCGGGCCGGCGGGCCTTCCGCGCCGAGGTGGGCCCCCTCCTCGTCGCGAGCGCCCAGGCGCTCAGCGCCCACCTCGCGCCCGAGCCCGACCCGGAGCCGCCCCCGGTCGTGCGGCCGGACGAGGTCGAGCCGCCGCCCCCGGAGCGACCCGCCGACGGCCTCGCCGTGCTGAGCGGGACCCTCGGCCTGGTCGGTCGGACCCGCGACGCGGACGTCGAGCTGCTGAGCGGCGGGCGGCGGGCCTACGCCTCCGGCCTCTATCCAGAGCTGCGGGTGGCGGTGGAGGCGCGACCCCTCGCGAACGATCCGGGTCTCGCCCGCGGGCTGTTCCTCCGCGGCTCGTTCGCCCACTCGTTGGGCCTCGGCTCGCAGACCGAGGGCGGCGGCGCGGCCGTCGACTCGACCAACTTCCTGCGCGTCGACGGGGACGTCGGCTTCCTGTTCGGCGTCGACGCGCTGGAGATCGGGCTCGCCTTCGGGCTCGGCTACGACGGCTACCACCTCGCCCCGAACCCGGTCCTCGCGAGCGCGGAGTACCTCTACCTGCGGCCGGGCGCGCGCGCGCGGATCCGGGCGCTGGGCACCGAGCTGCTGGTGATCGGGGTCGACCTCGGCTACCGCGCGACGCTCTCGCGGGGCGCGATCTCGGCGCAGCTCGGGGCCGACGGTGACACCCACGGGGTCGACCTCGGGGTGAGCGTCGGCGGCAACCTCCTCGCCGACGAGGACCTCGGCTTCACCTGGGGCGCGGGCTTCACCTACGTCGGCTACTTCCTCGGGTTCGGGGGCCTCGCGAGCGACAGCCCGGGAGACTCGGGGGTCGAGCACGCGGTCCGCTTCCGCGCCGAGCTCGGCTGGTCGTTCCGGTAGCCGTCCCTCCTCGCTCCAGGAGCTGCCCCCGGAGCTACCCGCGGAGCCAGCGCTCGCCCGCGCGCAGCTCGAAGCGCGCCGCGAGGCGCTCCTCGCCGCCGGCCGGATCCTCGACGCCGGCGACGAAGTAGAGCTCCATCGCGGCGCGGCTCGGGTCGAGGTCCACCACCCAGTAGCCGCGCGACTCCGCGTCGACGAAGCGCGTGTGGGGGCTCGCCGCGCGCACCCGCGCCTCGAAGGCGCGGGCCTCGGAGCCGAAGAGGTTGGGCGAGCTCGCGGCCGGGGTCATCAGCTCGACCGCGACCGAGCCGAGGCCGGTGCTCGGCTCGTAGGTCGCCAGATCGCGCGGCACGTCGTCGGCGAAGCTCTTGTGGCCGTCGCCGCACACGAAGACCACGCCGTCGATCGACTCCCCCTCGATCACCTCGAGGATTCGCCGGCGCTCGTCCGCGTAGCCATCCCACGCGTCGAGGTTCCAGAACTCGGCGTGGGGCGAGAGCTGGACGGAGCCGGCGACGAGCTTCCAGCGCGCGGTCGAGGCGCGCAGGGCGGCGAGGAACGCGTCGCGCTGCGCGGGCCCGAGGATCGAGCGGCCGGGCGCCCCCGCCTCGTCGAGGTCGACCGGCGGCGCGTCGCGGCGGCCGCGGGTGTCGAGCACGAAGAGCTCGGCGAGCTCGCCGAAGCGGAACGCGCGGAACAGGCCGACCCCGTCGTCGCGCCACGGGAGCCACTCGCGGTGCGCCCGCGCGGCGGCGTCGCGCCGCCGCTCCCAGGGCCCCTCGAGGACGGGGTCGTGGCCGGCCGCGCCGCCCGGCCACGCGTTGTTGGCCAGCTCGTGGTCGTCCCACGTGACGATCATCGGGTGGCGCGCGTGGAGCGCCGCGAGCTCGGGCTCGCTGCGGTAGTAGGCGTAGCGCCGCCGGTAGTCCTCGAGGGAGAGCGTCGCGTGGGGCGGATCGTAGCCGCGCAGCGTCCCGTAGCCGCCGTCGCCGTACTCGTAGATGTAGTCGCCGAGGTGCACGACCACGTCGACGTCCTCGCGGTCCGCGATGCGCTGGTAGGTGTGGAGGTAGCCGTGCCCGAGGCTCGCGCAGCACGTGAAGGCGAGCCGGATCCGCGCCGGATCGGCCTCGGGGAGCGTCCGCGTCCGCCCGGTGAACGAGCGCCCGCCCGCGGTGTCCTCGAACGCGTAGAAGTAGAGCGTGTCCGGCTCGAGGCCCTCGACCTCCACGCTCACGCAGTGGCCGTCCTCGGCCCGCGCGACCGCGGGCGCCACCGCGACCACGTCGTGGAGCTCGGGGTCGAGGGCGACCCGCGCGCTCACCTCCACGTCGCCGCTCGCGCCCGCGACCCGCGTCCAGAGGCGCGCGCCCCGGGCCGACGGATCGCCGCTCGCGATCCCGTGCGCGAACGGGCCGGGGATGGACAGCGGCGCCTCGCAGCCGACGCCGTAGGCCCCCACCGCGAGCGCGCCGGCCCGGAGGATCGCGCGGCGGGTGACGGGCTTCTGCACCGTCAGAAGCTACGCCTTCACTCGACCGGGTGCGAGCCGGAGCGCGGCTCCTCCGGCGGCTTCACCATCTTGACCTGGCCCTCGAAGGTGCAGCCCTTGTCGATGTCGATCGTCGGCGCCGCGATGTCGCCGTGGACCGCGCCGTCCGCGTGGATCTCGATGAGCTGACGCGCGTTCACGTTGCCGCGCAGCACCCCGCCGCGGACGATCAGCGTGCCGACCTCGACGTCCGCCTCGACCTCGGCGCCGTCGCCGAGCACGAGCACGCCCTCGGAGCGGACGCTGCCGGTGAACTTGCCGTCGATCCGCACGCGGCCCTCGAAGGCGAGCAGCCCCTCGAACTCGGTGCCGCGCCCGAGGAGGGCCTGGATCTCGCCGAGCCCGGTCAGGTCCTTCTGCGCCATGGGGGTCGGGAGCATTCGGGGGCGGGGGCGCGCCGTCAAGAGGCCGTCAAGAGGATGGGCCGATGGTGATGGCGGGCGCGATCTCTGGTAACCCGGGAGTCGATGCCGCGCGCCCTCCTCCTCGCCCTCGCCCTCACCGCGTGCGCTCCTCCGCCGATGGCGAGCGAGCAGGCGATCGTCGGCGGCACCCTCGAGCCGGACGAGAACGCGGTCGTCGCGGTCACCGTGCTCGGCGCGGTCGGCCTCTGCACGGGCACGGTCATCGCGCCCAACGTCGTCCTCACCGCCAAGCACTGCGTGCAGGCCGCGGGCGCGGACGCCCCCTACCCTCCCAACGTCCTCACGGTCGGGGTCGGCGGCCGGATCGGCGCGACCCGCGACTACCGGGTCGAGCGCGTCTTCGCGACGCCGGGCGTGTTCAACCAGAGCGCGACCACCGGCCTGTCCGGCGAGATCTTCGGCGTCGACATCGGCCTGGTCATCACGCGCCGCGACATCGAGGGTGTCACCCCGATCGCGGTGCGGCGCGACGCGCCGGTCGACGTGGTGGGGCAGGAGTTCACCGCGATCGGCTTCGGCCAGCGCCCGGACGGCCCGGCCGGCATCAAGTACCGGACGACCGGCACGCTCGACTCGATCCAGTCGAACGGCGTGCTCCTGACCTCGATGACGATCTGCTCGGGCGACTCGGGCGGCCCCGCGATCCAGGAGGGCGAGCCGCGGCAGGTGATCGGCGTGGCGTCCTTCGGGCAGGCCGGCCAGTGCCCGAGCGCCCAGGACGGATACAACGCGGTCTACAACAACCTCGACCTCATCGACCGCGCGCTGGTGATCGCGGGGCACTGCCCGACCGCCTCGGCCGAGGTGTGCAACGGGGTCGACGACGACTGCAACGGCCAGGTCGACGAGGGCTGCGCGCGCATCGGCGAGACCTGCGCCGAGGACACCGACTGCGCCTACGCGCAGCGCCCCGCGTTCCTCGAGCCGCACCCCCGCGCCGTGGTGTGCCGCGACGCGGTGTGCGCCCTGCCCTGTGACCCGCTCCGCCCGTTGACCTCCTGCGCGGCGGTCGAGGGCGCGGCGAGCGCGGAGCCGCTCGACGGCCTCCTCTGCGCGCGGGTCGACGGCTGCGAGGCCTACTGCGCGCCCGGCGCGGTGGGCGCGGGGGCCGACGGAGAGCCCTGTGCGGCGGCGACCGACTGCGCGTCCGGGAGCTGCGCGGACCCGGGCGACGGTGCCCAGCGATGCCTCACGCCCTGCGAGGTCGGCGCGGGCAGCTGCCCGGTGGGCGACGCCTGCGTCGGCCTCGGCGACGGCTGCGGCGCCTGCGTGGACGCCGCGATCGTGGCTGGAGCGCGCCAGCTCGGCGAGCCGTGCGAGGCGGACGCGGAGTGCGCCGGCGGCGCCTCCTGCCTCGACGGCGCGTGCGCCACGAGCTGCGACGCCGCGACCCCGTGCGCGCCGGGCTACCGCTGCGAGGGGCTCGCCTGCGTGCGCGGACAGCTGGGCCAGGTCACCGACCCGTGCGGGGAGGACGCCGACTGTGCGGGCGGCCTCACCTGCGCGTCCGGCGGGTTCTGCACCCGCGCGTGCGCGAGCGACGACGAGTGCCCCGACGGCGCGCGCTGCGGCGACGTCGACGGCGCGACGCGCTGCGCCCCCACCCTGCCGCAGATCGGCGAGGCGTGCTCCGGCGCGTGCCAGCGCGGGGTCTGCGAGGACGGGACCTGCGCGCAGCCGTGCGGACCCGAGGCGGTGTGCAGCGCGGGCTACGCCTGCCAGCGCGACGACCGCGGGGCCCCGCGCTGCCGGGCCACCGGCGGCTGCGCGGTCAGCCCCGGCGCGGGCCCGATCCCCACGGCCGGCCTGATGGTCCTCGCGCTCTGCCTCGGCGTGGGCGCGCGCCGTGGAGGGAGACGGCGAAGGGCCTGATACCTCGAGGCCCCCGACCCGCCGCGGCTGCGTTATCCTCCCGCGGTGGTACGCAAGTGCCCCCACTGCGGCGCCCGGCACGAGAAGGGCACGGTCCGCTGCACCGCCACGGGTCGCCCCATCGCGGGCGACCCGCAGCTCGTCGGCAAGGTCGTCCAGGACCGCTATCACCTGGTGCGCCTCCTCGGCGACGGTGGCATGGGCGCGGTCTACAAGGCGGCCGACCGGGTCCTGCGGCGCTTCGTCGCGATCAAGCTCCTGCACCCGGCGGTGGCCGAGAACCCGAGCTCGGTCGAGCGATTCCAGCGCGAGGCGCGCGCAGCGGCCGCGATCGGTCACCCGAACATCATCGAGATCCTCGACTTCGGCCAGGAAGGCACGCGGCCCTTCATGGTCATGGAGTACCTGCGCGGCCGCTCGCTGAGCCACGTGATCGCGATGGACGGCCAGCTCACCATCAAGCGCGCCTGCACGATCGCGACCCACACGCTGGCCGGGCTGCACGCGGCGCACTCGCGCGGGATCCTCCACCGCGACCTCAAGCCGGCCAACCTCATGCTTGTGGTGCGCTTCGGCGACCGGAACTTCGTGAAGGTCTGCGACTTCGGCTTCGCCGCGCTGGTCCAGGCGGGGCGCACCGACAGCAAGGCGCTGACCCCCGAGCGGACCCTCGTCGGGACGCCGGCCTACGCGGCGCCCGAGCGGCTCAAGGGCGACGACCGGCGCGACCCTCGGCTCGACGTCTACTCGGTCGGGGTCGTGCTCTACGAGATGCTCGCCGGGCGGCGCCCGTTCGACGCGCCGACGTTCCGCGAGCTCGCGCGCAAGGTGCGCAAGGAGCCGCCGCCGTCGCTGCGCGAGCTGAGGCCGGACGTGCCGCGCACCCTCGAGCGCGTGGTGATGAAGGCGCTCGCCAAGGAGCGCGACGAGCGCTGGAAGGACGCCGAGTCGTTCGCGGAGGCGCTCTTCCCGTTCGGCGGCGTGCGGGTGCCGTTCCACGACGACCAGCCGAGCGAGTCCTTCACGATGGAGATGATGCGCCTCAAGGCGCGCGAGACCCGGCACCGCGAGACGCACAGCGGGCCGGCGCCGGAGCGGCCGCCCGAGGCGGTCATCAAGCCGCCCAAGCCGCGGCCGCGGCGTCCGAGCGACCCGCGCCCGCGGGCGGTCGATCCGCTCCGTGCGAAGGCCGAGGGCCGCGACGCCGACGCCACCGCGCGCGTCCCGCCGGAGCGCGCGGCCCAGCTCGCGGAGGACGAGGACGAGGTGCTCGACGAGCGGCAGACCCGCGCGGGCACGCCGAGCCAGCTCAAGGGGCGACGCGCGAGCAGCAGCGTCGACCAGGATCGCACCTTCGTCGACGCCTCACCGAAGCCGCCCGCGCCGCTCCCGGTCGCCCGGCAGCGGGAGGACGAGCCCACCGATCGCGCGATCGGCGGCTCCTCGGGGCGCGGGCTCTACAGCGGCCGGCTGGTGCTCGCGACGCTCCGCTTCATCTCGCGCAAGTTCGGCGAGCGTGCGCTCAAGGACCTCCTCGACTCGATGCCGCGTGAGCACCGCGCGCCCTTCGTCGAGGGGATCGACGAGGACAGCTGGGTCGACCTCGAGTCGATGCGCACCTTCATCGAGAAGGCCGACGCGCGGCTCGGCGACGACGACCTCCACCTCGTGCTCGAGGCCGGGCGCGCGGCGGCCGAGGGCGCGTTCGACATGATGCGCGAGCTCCGCCCGCCGACGCCGCCGCCGGAGCTGCTGATCTCCCAGATGCCCTCGATCCTCTCGGCCGTCATGCAGGGCGTCGACCTCGAGGTCCGCCGCGTCGGCCGCGGCCACGGGCGCCTCGAGATGAAGGAGCGCGACGAGCCCTCGCTCACCATCGCGGTGGGCACCCTCGGCTTCATCGCGCGCAGCCTCGAGCGCTTCGGCGCCGACGACGTGGAGGTCAACCTCCTGAGCGCGCGCGCGCTCGACGATCCGCAGACGTTGATCGACGTGAGCTGGTTCGCCTGATCGCCGACGCGCGCGTCAGGCGAGCAGCCGGTGCGCGGCCACCGCGGTGAGCGCGATCAGCACGAGCGACGAGCTCGCGAAGATCACGAAGCGCAGCGGGATGTGGTTGATGAGCGCCTGGTGCAGGCTGTGGGCGACGCGCAGCCCCACGTAGGCCCAGCCGAGCCCGATGGACACCCCGTCGTCGGCGCCGAGCACCGCGAGCGCGAGCGCGACCGCGTAGAAGACGGTCGGCTGCTCCATCAGGTGATTGTAATTGTCGGCCTTCCAGCGCGTGCGGGCCGGGAGCTGGCTCATCTGCTGGCCGCGCGGCGCGTCGGAGTCGGGCCGCATCCGCGCGGCCCGCATCGCGGGCAGCCGAGTCGCGTACATCCAGAGCCACATGACGTGGGTCCAACCCGCGAGCGCGATCACGGGGCCGAGGAGGGGGGCTTGGGCAAGCACGGGGCGATCTTGCCCGTGGGTCGGCGTGCGGGCCTGTTCTCGACAAGCGAGAGGGGTACGCCCCCGAGACACGATCCCGCGCGGGTCAGGCGAAGCGGCGGTGGCCCTCGGCCTGCCACCACTGGAGGTACTTCTTCGCGATGAGCTCGCGATCGCGCTTGGGCGAGCCGGCGTGGTAGCCGTAGTACTCCTGCGTGATGCGCTTGAGCTCCTCGCCCGCCTGACGCCGGAGCGGCTCGTCGGCGTGGACGAGGCTGTCGATGAGCCACTCCACCCGATGGCGGTCGCGGTTCTTGCTCCACCAGGCGTCCCACTTGCGCCGCGAGCGGCCATGGTCGACGCACGCGATCTTGACGAGCGCCGACTCGACCCGCTTCACGAGGGAGGCGTCGGGCTCGCCGAGCAGCTCGATGAGCTTGGGGATCATGTCGGCGTCGCGTAGCTCGGCGACCGCCTCGATGGCGTGCTCGCGCCGGCTGAGATCCTTGCCGCGGATGCGGGCGGTCCGGCGGATGACGGTGCGGATCTCGGCGAAGCCGGGGAAGCCGCTGAAGCGCGGCAGGAGCTGGACCGCGATGCGGCGCACGCCCTTGTCCTCGTCGTGGATGCGCTCCGCGACCGCGTCCATGAGCTCGGGGGAGACGATCTCGGACGCGACGACGGCGGCGTAGAAGCGGACCTCGGGGTGGGCCGAGCTGAGGAGCGCGGCCACGTAGCTCGCGGCGCGCGGCCCGAACGCGACCATCGCGCGCATGATGGGTGAGATCTCGGCCGCGGGCGGGACCTTGCCGCGCTGCTCGCGCTTCCACCGGAGCGGCCCGGGAAACGCCTGGGCGAGCGCGGGCAGCGCGGCCTCGCCGAGGCTGAGCAGGCCCTGGACGAGGCGCACCTGCTCGGGCGCGGAGACCGCGTTCAGCAGCTCGTTCACCTGCTCGTGGACCTGGTGGCCCATGTCGACGATCACCGAGCGGGTCCCGGAGTCCAGCCCGACGGGCGGCTCGCTCCGCGTGTCGGCGGCCGGCGGCGACGAGGGCTGAGACGCGGCGTGGGGCGCGGGCTGAGATGCGGACTCGCGGGCCACCGGCGGCCGTTCGCGCGGGGTCCGCTTGCGATCCATCCGGTCGTCGGCCGGCGGAGGCTCGGAGCGCGGCGAGCGCGTGCGGACCACGTCGACCGGCGCGCCCCGGAGGCTGTAGGTGCTCGAGGCGCGAGGCGGCGGATCGGTCGGCGTGTCCTCGCGATCGCTCGCGCCGCCGCCGTTCGATCCTTCGTCTTCGTCGTCTTCGTCTTCGCCTTCTTCGTCTTCGCCTTCTTCGTCTTGTTCTTCGTCGTCGCCGTCAGTCTGCACGAGCTCGAGCACCGGCTCGTCGTCGTCGTCGTCGTCGTCGTCGTCGTCGTCGTCGATCGTCAGCTCGACGTCGTAGCCGTCGTCCTCGTCGTCGTCGTCGTCCTCATCCCCGAAGAACAGAGAGAGCTCGTCGCTCTCCTCGAGCCCGGCGGTGTCCAGCGGGAGCTCGTCCGAGGGCGGCGGAGGCGGAGCGCGACGGGGGATCCCGAGCACCGCCGAGGGTGCGCGTCGCCGGCCCGCGCTCATCGGCGGGGGCGGCTCCGTGCGCGTGGTCGAATCCTCCGGCTCCGGCTCTGCCGGCGGCGGCGGCACGGTGGCGGGCGCGTCCTCGTAGCGGGGCGCCTCGTCCGCAGGCTCGGGGGGGCCGGGCGGCAGCGTGTCATGGTCGTCGTCCCGCACCCGGCCGGGCGCCTCGGGGCTCGGCCCCGAATCCGGCGGCGCAGACGGGCGCGAGGACGGCTCCGCGGAGGGCGGCGAGAACGGCTGCGGCTCGGTCGAGTGCGACGGCCGCTCCGGCCCCGATCGCACGCGAACCGGGGCCGCGCGCACGCTGCTCCAGCTGTCGTCGGCCGAGGCCTCGTCGGGCGCGAAGCCGGGCCGCGAGGGTCGCCGTCCTGGCCGCCACGACGCCTGGTCCCCCGCCGGGCGCGCCGGCGTGCTCAGCCGGGCGCCGCGCGCCGCCGCCTTGAGCGCCGCGCGATCCGCGTCCCGCGCCTCGGGCTCGACGTCGGCCGCGGGCGTGTAGCCCGAGCGCTTGCGCCGGATGATGAGCTGCTCGAACGTCTCCACCACCCGCGGCCCGAACCGCACCAGCTCGAGCGCCGCGCCGACGTCGAACAGCTCGCCGTCGCGGTCACCGTAGAGCAGCAGCACGACGCGCTGCCGGATCGCCACCGGCATGACCATCGCCGGGGGTGCGCCCGTCCGCTGCAGGCCCTTCATCAGGTCGCGATCGACCTCGGTCTGATCGAGGCGCCGGACCTGCGGCGCGAGCGTGCGACGCGCCTCGCCGAACGCACCCGGCCGATCGAGGGGGACGCTGAGCCCGCGCACCTCGGCGGTGGACGCGCCGACCCCGAACGCCTCGCGCCCGTCGGCCACGTCGTCGTGCACCACGAACAGCGCGGTGTAGTCGAAGAACTGCCGGGCGAACGCGAAGAAGACCGCGAGGATCTGGTCGCGGTCGGTCGCGCGCCGGAGCAGCCGCTCGCCGGCCGCGAGGGTGATCGGGCCGCGGTGCCGTCGGAGCGCGGCGACGTCGGGCGGGCCCTGGCTCGGCCGGAGCGCGGCCGGCGGTTCGCTCGCGGGCGGAGCGGGGACGGTGAGCAGCGGCGAGCCGGCCGGCTCGAGGCTCGGATCGGTGGCGGCCTCGTCCTCGAAGGGCACCGGCTCGAGGAGCATGTTGCCCGAGCGCGTGAGGCGCGGGGCGCGCGGTGGCTCGAGGGACCCGCCCTCGATCGGGCCGTCCTTGATCGGGATGTCGGCGAGGTGACCGGCGAGCGGGCCGGCGCGCCCTCCGACGCTCGGGATCGAGCCGCTCACCCGCCCGTGCACCTTGCCGACGAGCCTCACCATCCGCGGGGTGAGCTCGGCGCCGTAGTGGTGCGCCAGCCCCGCGGCCACGCGGACCTCGCACGCGACCTGGCTCACGATCTCGAAGCCGAGGAGGAAGCCGAGCCGCTCGACCTCCTCGGGCCCGAGGGGGCGGTGGACGGCGACGTGGAGCGTGCGCCCCTCGACGCGGAGCGGCACCAGCTGCTGCTCGATCGCGACGTCGGCCGGCACGATCGCGATGACGTCCGGGTCGACGTTCATCACCTCCTCGCGGCTCGCGGGCTCCACCTCGAAGACGGCGGCGACGTAGGCGGCGAGGACGTTCTCCGGGAGCGCGTCCATCTCGAGGAGGACCGTCTCGAGGTCCCCTCCGCTCATCACCTGCCGCTGCAGCGCCTGCTCGATCTTTCGGACCGGAACGACACCATCCCGTACCAAAAGCGAGGTGAGCGCGGACATCGGCGGACGCCCATGGTCGCCGCGCGGCGGCTCGGATGTCAACGCGGAGCGAGGCCCCACGCGCGGGCGGCGGGGCGGTGCGTTCGGAGCCCGTCGGTGCGGTCAGTCGCCGGGCCGCCGGAGGCGCTCGCGCGCGATCGCGAGGGCGACGGGGGCGGCGGTCTCGACGCGCAGGGTGTGCGGCCCGAGGGACGCCGGTCGGAAGCCCGCCTGGCGCGCCGCCTCGACCTCGCGATCGGTGAGCCCGCCCTCCGGCCCGACGAGCACCCAGGCCTCGCGCGCCTCCGCGCGCGGCGCGTCCTCGGCCCCGACCACCGTCACGAAGCGCGCGGCCGCCGCGGGGGCCCGGCCGAGGACCTCCGAGAGCGACGCGGGCGCCACCAGGATCGGCACGTCGGCTCGGCCCGCCTGACGGGCCGCCTCGCGCGCGACCTTCTCGAGGCGGACCCGGCGCCGATCGAAGCGCTCCGCGTCCGGCCGGGCCACGCTCCGCGCCGCCTCGACGAGGTGGATCTCGCGGACCCCGACCTCGGTGGCCGCGCGCACGATCGCGTCGAGCTTCGAGCCCTTGGGCAGCGCCTGGCAGAGCACGAGGTCGGGCCCCTCGTCGGCGGCCGGGCGCGGGGCACCGACCTCGGCGAGCGCGTCCGAGACGAGCGCGCCCTCGGCCTCGCGCCCGCGGCCATCGAACAGGATCACCGGATCGCCCGGGCCGAGCCGGAGCACCCGGGCGTGCCGCGCCGCGTCCGCGTCCAGCGCGACCTCGCCCCCCGCGTCGGGGAGCGTCGCGCAGAAGAGCCGCCGCGGACGGCTCACCCCGCGTCTCGGGCCCGGTAGACGAGCGCGAGCCAGTCGCCTTGCACCCTGCGATCGACGTAGGCGAGGACCTCGTCGAACGCCGCGCGGACCTCGTCTTCCTCGCTGACGAGGAGCCCGCTGAGGACGAGCTGTCCGCCCGGGGCGAGCCGAGCCGCGAGGGCCGCGCGCATCGGGATGAGGATCGGGCTGCGGATGTTCGCGAGGACGAGCTCGTAGTCGCCGTCGACGTCGTCGATCGGCGTGGTCGTGGCGTCGATCGTGACGTCGTTGTCGGCCGCGTTCTCGAGCGTGGTGCGCACCGCGATCGGATCGACATCCACCGCGCGCGCCTCGCGCGCCCCGAGCTTGAGCGCCCCGATCGCGAGGATGCCGCTGCCGCAGCCCACGTCGAGCACCCGCGCGCCCTCCGGTCCGAGGCGCTCGAGGAGCCCGAGCACGAGGCGCGTGGTCTCGTGGGTGCCCGTGCCGAAGGCCTGGCCCGGGTCGATGACGATCACGACGTCTTGTGGCCCCGCGTCGAGCGGCTCCCAGCTCGGGCGAACCCACAGGCGCTCGCCCACGCGGGTCGGCTTGAAGAAGGCCTTCCAGGCGTGGCGCCAGTCCTCGCCCTCGATGAAGCCGAGCGCGCCGCCGGTCGCCTCCGCGCAGGCCTCCGCGTCCGCCACCTCGGCGAAGTGCGCGATGAGGACCGCGCGCCCCGGCGCCGCGCGCTCGAGGGTCGTCTCGTCCTGCTCCTCGACGCCGCTCGCGCCATGCTCGAAGAGCGCGACGCCGATCTCCTCCGCGTCGGCGGCCGCGACCTCGAGCCGGACCATCGGGTAGCGCGGCTCCGTGACCGTGGGATCCGTCATTCGACCGAGATGACGAGCGTGCCGCCGCTCTGCTGCGAGAGCGAGTCCGCGATGAGGATCCCACCGACCACGCCGCCCACGACGACCACGCCGATGATCGTCCAGAACCACCACTCCTCGAGCACGTTGCCGCCGCCGGGCTCGGGGACGGCGATGCGGAGCGGGGCGGCGACGTCGCCGCGGGCCGCGACGGGCAGGTTGGTCGCGTCGAGCGCCTCGAAGTAGTACTCGACGAGCGGCGGCGCGACCGCGTCCGAGGGGATCGTCGCGGTGTAGTCCTCACCCGCGTGCGTGGTGTCGACCCGGGTGAAGACCGCGTTGGTCCCTTGCCTGTAGGCGAGCACGAGACGCTCCACCCGCCCGGCCGGGTCCTCCACCTGCGCGGTGAGCGGCACCTCCGTCTCGCGCTCCGCCTCGGCGGGCGAGCGGTGGCGGATGCTCACCGGCGGCGGCGGCGGCGAGCCCGGTCGGCCGGCCTCCTCCCAGGCGGCGCGGATCCCGTCGAGGAACTCCCGCATCCGCGGCGAGACCGACTCGTCGGGCGCGTACTCCGGGTCCAGCGGGAGCATCGAGCGGTAGGCCCCGGCCGCCTCCTCCTCGCGGCCGAGCGCGAGGTAGGTGAGCGCGAGCAGGCGATAGATCGTCGCGCTCTCCGACCGGCTGTTGCCCGTGCGCACGAGGGCGGCCGAGAGAGTCTGGAGGGCCTCCTCGAAGCGCAGCTCGTCGAACTGCGCCTGTCCCTGCTCGATGAGCGGGTTCTGGGCCGAGGCCGCGGCCGGCGCGAGCGCGGCGAGGCCCGCGGCGATCGCGAGGGCGAGGGAGACCGCGAGGCGTCCGGGCGCTCGCTCCCGGACGGGGGCGCGGGGGCGACCCGCGCGGGCGGGGGCAAGTCCAGGCGCCGGGAGGCGGTGCATGAGGCGCACGATAGCAAGGCCCGCGCGATCGGGGGGAGGGATCTGCGGCGCGTTGGAGCGTAGGATGGGGCCGTGAGGCACGCCCTCCTCGTCTTCGTCGTGCTCTCTGCCGGGTGCTACCCCGATCTCGGGGTGTATCGGATCGGCGAGCGCGACGCGGGCCCGCCCCGGCCGGGCGTCGACGCCGGCCCGCCGCGCACCGGCTTCGACGCGGGCCCGCCGCGCGACCGGTTCGGCGGGCCCTGCGCCCGGCCGACGCTGCTGCTCGCGGCTCAGTCGCTCGGAGACGCGCCGAGCCAGATCCTCCGCTACGAGCTGCACGGCACGGCCGGGATCGTCCCGTGCGGGCCCGCGGCCGCGGACGGCGAGCTGACCCGCGAGCCCTTCGCCGTCGTCGGTGTGAACGAGCGCTTCGCCCTGCTCGCAGGCCGGGGCGGGGTCGACGGCGTCGATCCGGTGGACGACCGTCGCCTCTACCACCTCGACGCGCCCGGCCTGCACCCGAACGACGCGTTCGCCCTCCCCGATCCATTGCGGGGCGACTACGTGGCCATCGTCGCGTGGAGCACCGCCGGGGGCGGCGCCGATCTGCGTGGCTCGATCCGGGAGGTCCGGGCCTATAGCGCCGACGGCGTCGAGCGGCGGTCCTGGACCGGCTCAGAGCTCACGCTCGGCGCGAGCACCGCGCTCGCGGCCAACGTCCACCTCCCCGCGGGCTCCCTCGCCGTGAACTCCGCCGTGTTCGCCGGCGCCGAGGTCGACCTGTGGTTCGCGTCGCGCAGCGACCCCGCGCTCGTCCCGCCCTTCGCGTCGACCGTCCTGCACTCCCTCCACACCGGCCGCGGACGCGACGGCCGCGAGACGTTCGTGTGGAGCGGCGTCGTGAGGGGCGAGCCCTCGATGGTCGTCATCCGTGACCCCTACAGCTCGCTCGACGACGTCGAGCGGACGGGCCTGTGCGAGAGCGTCCTGTGCGATCCCGTCCACGCGGTGGTGGACCCGTCGAGCGACCACGCGGTCATCGCGATCTGCCGCCGCGACGGCGTGCACTTCGAGGTGCAGCGCTTCGATCTGTCGCGCTCGGTCTGCGAGACGCTGATCGACTCGGCCACGCTCGGCGATCTGCGCCCCTGGTACGCGTCGATCCTCGAGTGAGGCCTCGCGCCGCCGGACTCCGGGCGGTACCCGCCTGTCAGGTGACGAGGCTCTTGGCCGCGCGCAGCGCGGCGTAGGTCACCACGAGGGTCGACCACACGACCACGCTCTTGCGCTTGCCGCACGCCCAGCCCACGAACGGCGCGACCGGCGGGACGAGGGCGGCGAGCCGCCAGCCGAGCTCGACCTTGTCGGAGCGCAGGACCTGGTAGAGGAGCGCCGCGTGCGCGATGAGGACCGCCGTGCCGACCACGATCCAGCCGAGCAGCAGCCACGTGCGCGGGGTCACGCGCCCCTGTTAGCACAGACGGGGCGTCTGGTATCTACCGTCCGTGACACGAGCGATCCGCATCGGGCTCCTCGGGCGCGGGGTGGTGGGCGAGGGGATCCTCCGCCTCCTCGCCGATCACGAGGCCTCGATCGCGAGGCGACTCGGCTGCCCGATCGAGGTCCGCCGGGTGGTGGGGCGCGACCGGAGCAAGGCGCCCTCTCCCCGCGTCGACCCAGCGCGGCTGAGCTTCGATCCGGAGGACGTCCTCGCCGACGAGGCGATCGACATCGTGGTCGAGGTGATCGGCGGGCTGGAGCCGGCCGGGGACTACGTGCGGCGGGCGCTCGAGGCCGGCAAGAGCGTGGTCACCGCCAACAAGGCCCTCCTCGCCGAGCGCGGCCACGAGCTGATCGAGCTGAGCGAGGAGCGCGGCGTCGACCTCTACTTCGAGGCCGCGGTCGCCGGCGGCATCCCCGTCATCCGCGTCCTGCGGGAGGCCCTCGCGTCCGACACGGTGACCCGCCTCTACGGCATCGTGAACGGCACGAGCAACTACATCCTCTCGCGCATGCGCGAGGAGGGCCTCGACTTCGACGAGGCGCTGCGGCAGGCCCAGGCGAAGGGCTACGCGGAGGCCGACCCGACCCTGGACGTCGGCGGCGGCGACGCGGCGCACAAGCTGACGATCCTCGCGACCCTCGCGTTCGGCGCCAAGCTCGCGCCGGACGCGGTCGCCACCGAGGGCATCGCCCAGGTCGGCGCGATCGACATCGCGATGGCCGAGCGCTTCGGCTACGTCATCAAGCCGCTCGCCGTGGCCGAGGAGCGGCGAGACGGCGCGCTGTCGCTGCGGGTGCACCCGGCGCTCGTCGAGGCGGGGAGCGTGCTCGCGAGCGTGTCGGGGGCGCTCAACGTCGTCGTGTTGCACGGCGCGATGAACGGCCCGTGCATGCTGAGCGGCTACGGCGCGGGAGCGCTGCCGACCGCGATGAGCGTGGTGAGCGACATCGTCGACGTCGGGCGAAACCTCGTGATGGGTGCCAGCGGGCGCGTCCCCCAGCGGGCGTGGCGGTCGGAGCACCTCGAGGCGCGGCGCGTCGCCGCCTCGGGTCAACACGAGTGTCGATGGTACCTCCGCTTCAGCGTCCTCGATCGCCCGGGCATCCTCGCGCGCATCTCCGGCGTGCTCGGGGCCTTCGACGTCTCGATCGAGCAGATGGTGCAGCAAGGCCGCGCCCGCGACTCCGACGCGGCGGTCCAGATCGTGATGCTCACCCACGAGGCGCGGGAGGCCAACCTCACCGCCGCGCTGCGCGAGATCGAGCTGCTCAGCGGGGTGGTCGAGCCGGTCCGCGCGCTCCGCATCGAGCGGGTCGAGGATCAGCCGGCCGACGAGCTCGGGTAGCGCGCGACCGCGGGCGAGGCGGCTGGGGAGGGGCTCCCCACCGCAGGCGGGGAGGCTCGCCCCATCGCGGCGTCCTGTGCCCGCGATGGGCCCCGGGCCGAGGCGCCGGCACGGCCGATGCAAGCTCTACGGTGCATTGGAGGACATCATCATGTCTACGCAGACCCAGAGCACCTCGACGAACCTCCCCCCGAGCCGCCCCGCCGGCGGCGGCGGGGACCTCGCGCGGCCGGACGCGGAGGGCGCGGCGCGCTTCCGCGAGCTCGACAAGTGCGTGGCCGTGTTCGACGACCGCGTCGCGGCCGATCGGGCGGTGACCGAGCTGATCCACGCCGGGCTGAGCCCGCGCCAGATCTCGATCGTCGGCCGCGGCTACCACACCGACGAGCGCGCCACCGGCTTCGTGAACCTCGGCGACCGCGTGAAGTTCTGGAGCAAGCAAGGCGCCTTCTGGGGCGGCCTGTTCGGCGTGCTCTTCGCTCCCGCCGCGTTCCTCATCCCCGGCGTCGGTCCCATCCTCACGGGCGGGATCGTCGGCTCGGCGCTCGCCGGCATCCTCGAGGGCGGCGTCGTCGGGGCCGCCGCCGGCGCCGGGATCTCCGCGCTGGGCGCGGGCCTCGTCGGGCTCGGCATCCCGAGAGACTCGGTGGTGGGCTACGAGAGGCACATCCTCGCCGACAAGTACCTGCTCTTCGTCCACGGGAGCCGCGACGACGCGCGCCGCGCCTATGCGATGCTCGCGGTCCAGAGCCCGGAGGTCTTCCTCCACGACGGGCAGTGAACCCTCCAGGGCCCGCCGCGCGGGCGCCGCCGACCCATGCTGATGAACGCGCTCATCGTCCTGACCGCCGCGCTGGTCACCGCCCTCTTGCTCACGCGTCGGGTGCGCGACCAGCGCGCGTGGCGGGCGACCGTCACCCCGCTCGCCTCGATCATGGGCAGCGGCTTCCTCGTCTCGGCGCCGCTGGTGGCCAGCGAGGCCGGGGCGTGGGCGCCGGTGGCGATGGGCGCGCTCCTCGCCGTCGCGTTCGGGATCGGCGCCGTCCTGCGGTGGCTCATCCGCCAGTCGCGACCGCGCGACGCCGACGCGTGCGAGGGCGGGCACGAGGGTAGCGCCGAGCACAGGAGCCACCGCGGCCACGAGGCGAGCTCGCGCGGTCACCGCGGCGTGGAGGCCAAGGTCGTCCGCGGGCTCGAGGCGAGCTCGCAGCTCGTGCTCGCCGGCGCCTACGTCGTCTCGGTCTCCTACTACCTGCAGCTCCTCGCGGCCTTCGTGCTCGAGCGCCTCGACGTGCACGACCCGCACGCGGGCCGCCTCCTCACCACCGGCGTCCTCGTCGCGCTCACCGCGGTGGGCGGGGTGTGGGGCCTCCGCGCGCTCGAGCGGGTGGAGACCTACGCGGTGAGCCTCAACCTCGGGGTCATCGCCGCGCTCCTCGTCGGCCTCCTCGTCTACGACGGCGGCCTCGCGTGGCGGGGCGAGCTGGCGCTCCCCGCGCTCGCCCCCGACCCCGACCGCGTGCACGGCGCGCGCGTCCTGATGGGACTGCTGATCGTGGTCCAGGGCTTCGAGACCTCGCGCTTCCTCGGCGCGGAGCACCCGGCGGAGGAGCGCGCGCGCACGATGCGGATCGCGCAGCTCGTCGCGAGCGGGATCTACCTCGCCTTCGTGACGCTGATGCTGCCGCTCCTGACGCCTGGGGCCGACGCCGACGTCACCGCGATCATCGGCCTGGTCGGCCCGGTCGCGACCGTGCTGCCGGTGATCCTCGTGATCGCCGCGCTGGGCAGCCAGCTCTCGGCCGCGATCGCCGACGACGCCGGCTGCGCGGGGCTCCTCGAGACGGTCCTCGAGGGTCACGTGCCCGCGCGCTGGGCCTACGTCGGCATCGGCGCGGCCGCGATCACCCTCACCTGGCTCACCGACGTGCTCTCGGTCATCAGCGTCGCCTCCCGCGCCTTCGCGCTCTTCTACGCGCTGCAGTGCGCGGTCGCGGTGGCCACCGCGGCGCAGCGGCCGGAGCTCCCGCGGCGGAGGCTCGTCCTCGTCGGCGGCGCGCTCCTCGGCCTCGTCGCGCTGTCGGTCACCGTCCTCGGCGTCCCCGCCGAGTAGCGCCGCTCCGCTCTCTCTGGAGGCGCTCCACGCGCCTCCTCTCGCCAGCGGGCCCACCCGCAGCGCGCGACGCGCCGCTGCGCCGCGCCGACCCCTCACCCACGAACCGGAGAATCCACCATGCTCACCGTACGACCCGCCTTCTCGTTCTGGCACCGCGGCGACGCCGCCATCCTGCGCGCGCCGCACTTCCGGCCCAACGGCCCCGACGCTCCCTACGCCCACGGGCTCGGCCCGATGGTGTCCTTCGAGGAGCAAGACGTCTTCGAGCCGGGTGCCCCGCTCGCGCCCCGCTTCGACGACGTCGAGACGCTCGTCTGGACCCTGCCCGCGGGCGTGGACGGCGCCGTCCGCCAGCTCGACCGCCTCGTCGGTACGCCGCCTGCGCGCTTCTCGCTGCCCTTCGAGGGCGTCCACCGCCGCTTCGTCATCCAGCTCGCGCCCGACGTCGAGCGGCCCGCGGCCGAGGTGCAGCGCGCGGTCGTCTCCGCCGAGCTCCTCGAGCATCGGCTGATCCCGCTCGCGGGCGACGACCCCGGCGCCCTGCTCCCGCTGCACGGCCACGCCCTCCTCTCCTCGGCGCGGCTCGGCCTGGGCGACGTGGTCGAGGTGCCGAGCGGCTACCACCGTGGCGCCTACGTGTTCGTGGTCGACGGCGCGATCGAGGTCGGCCAGCCCGGCAACCCGGTGTGCACGGTGCACACCGGCGACGCCGTGACGGTGCGCGGCCCGGGCGCGGCCTGGATCGAAGGGACGGCGGAGCACAGCGAGGTGCTCGTCGTCGGCGTCCCCACGTTCCTCGTCCAGCAGCTCCGGCCCCGGCGCCCGAGCGCTCGACCCGCCGAGGAGGGGCGCGACGCGGAGCGGTCCCATGAGTGAGAGGCGCGCCCTCGTCGCCCTCGACCTCGGCGACCACCAGACCCACGTGCTCACGCGGGCGGTGGAGCTCTGCCGCCAGGTCGGGGCGCGCCCCACCGTGGCCTACGTCTTCTCGTACGATGAGGCGCTGCCCGGCTCCCGGGAGATGCTCCGCAAGACGCAAGAGCTCCTGCACCACGCCTGCGAGCGCCTCGAGGTCCCCGTGCGCGAGGAGGTCATCCGCGGCGACCACGTAGCGACCACGATCGTCGCGCGGGCGCACGAGCTCGGCGCCTCGATGATCGTCCTCGGCTCGAACCGTCGGAAGGGGCTGCAGCGCCTGCTCCTCGGGAACGTCACCTCGCGCGTGATCGAGGAGACGGACTGCGACGTGTTCGTGGTCGGCGGGGACGGAGTCGAAGACGCCGAGGACGAAGACGGCGAGGAGGCGCGCGCGTGAGCCCCCGGCGCGGCGGAGACGGCCCGAGGGTGGGTCCGCCTCCGCCGCGCGGGCTCACTCGGCCGCCGCGACGTGGGCCTGAAGGAAGCGCCCCACGCGCGCGAGGACGCTCGGCCGCGCCCACTCGCCCGAGCCGTGCGAGGCGCCCTCGACGATCGCGAGATCGACCGACCCGCCCGCCTCCCGCAGGCGCGCCGCGAGCAGCTCGGCTTGTTCGACGGGCACGGTGCAGTCGGCGCTCCCGTGCATCACGAGGAACGGCGGCAGCGGGCCGTCGCCCGTGTAGGTGAGCGGGCTGGCGCGTCGCGCGAGCTCGGGGTGAGTCGCGATCTCGGCGCCGACGAGCCGCGACTCGGGCGAGCCCGCGCAGGCGTGGCAGCTCGGGTGCGGGCAGCGGGCCGCGAGCGGCGCGTCCATCCGCGCGAAGTCGACCGGCGCCCACCACGTCACCACCGCGCGAACGCGCACCGGCGGCGGGGCAGGCGTCGTCGCGAGCGTGCCCCGCCCGTCGGTGACGCCGAGCAGCGCGGCCAGGTGACCGCCCGCGCTCGCGCCCCACACCGCGACGCGTGTCGCGTCGGTGCCGTCCTCGTCCGCCCGCGCGGTGAGCAGACGGATCGCCGCGCGGACGTCGCGGAGCGGCGCCGGGAAGAGCGCCTCCTCGCTGAGCCGGTAGTCGACCGCCGCGACCGCGAAGCCCGCGCACGCCTGCCCGAGGGCCCAGTGGTGTACGTCGTCGCGCGACCCGCCGGCCCAGCCTCCCGGGTGCAGCCAGACGAGGAGCGGCGCGGGCCGCTCGCCGTGCGCGGGGAGGTAGAGATCCACGCGCTGCTGCGGCGCCGCGCCGTAGGCCAGCTTGCGCTCCACGCGCGCGACGCAGCGCGCCCACCGAGGATCCGTGGGCGCCTCGTCGGGGCCGCGCTTGAGCGAGGCCTCCGTGGGCTCCCCGCACGCGGACGCGACGCACGAAAGCGCGAGGAGAGCGACCGTGACGGTCGCGCTCCTCGCGCTCCGGATTCGCCCGTGGGCCACGGGCGCAGTCTGCCAGCCCCGCGGCGCGGCGGTCAGTTGATGTGCTCCGGCGAGGCCAGGACCATCAGCCGCGCCTGCGCCTGGTCGAGCGTCGCGGAGACCGGGCGGTCCTCGCCGCCGCCGCTTGCCAGCGCGCGCCCGATGGCGTCGAGGCTCGCCACGAGGACGTCGTCGTGCGCGTCCGTCGCCGCGTCGATCCGCGCGAGGTGGACCGAGAGCGCGCGCGCGGCGTGGCCGGCGTCGCGCGGCCGGCCCTTGTCGAGGTCGGCCCGCGCGCGATGCACGTAGTGCTCGGCCAGCTCCTCCTCGAGGCGCGCGACGCGCGCGTCGAGGTCCTCCACGGTGCCGCGCGACGTGAGCTCGGCGGCGTAGCGGTCGAGCGCGTCGAGGCGGTCCGCTATCGCGTTCGCGTCCCCGCTCGCGGCGACCCGCCCGAGCTCGACGCGGTAGAGCGCGATCGCGCGCTTGAGCTGATCGACCGCGGACGCGCGCGCGCCAGCCCTCAGGTCACGGCGCGCCGCGTCGAGGTGACGATCGGGGCGGGCCATGAAGACGGTGACCCCCTCGTCGTGCACCCCGACCCACGCGTGCTCGAGGTCGGCCCGGTAGGCCCGCGTCGTGATCGCGTCGAGCTCCGCCACCGAGGGCGCGTGGCCGCGCCCGAGCCGATCGGCGAGGCGGTGCAGCGCGGCGCGCGCCTCGACGAGCGCGTCGTGCTCGATCTCCTCGCCCAGAGGTCGCTCGTCGGCCACGCCCGGGATGGCCGACGTCGCCTGCGCCTGCGCGTCGAGCGCGGCGGCCGCGCGCCGCACCGACCTCGCCGCGCGCCCGGTCGCGCCGTCGATCAGCTGCCGCCGCGCGTCCGAGAGCGCGCGCCCGACGTCGTCGACCACCGGCAGCAGCTCGTCGTCCTCGGTCACCATCCATCCCGTCGGCCAGCCGCGGACCGCGACGTCCGCCGCGGACTCGCCCGCGCCGTCGTCCCGGCGGTCCCCGCGCACGCGCTCGCGCGTCGGGTGCGGGTCGAGCGCGTCGCCGCGGGCCGCGAGCTGGCGCGGCTGCCCGCACGCGGCGAGCAGCGTGATCGTGGCCGCCGCCATCGCGGCGCGGCCCCTCCATCGTTGATTGCACATGACTCCTCCTGTCTCGCCCGCGAGGTGCGGGCGGTCGGATCGATCCAGGTGCAAGCGCCGCTCCAGCCATGCGCGCGGGGCGGCGCGAGACCGCGCGGGGATGCTCTCCCCAGGTCGATGGGGAAGACCTCCCCGATCCTCTAGAGAACCGCAACCTTTCCTGCGGACACGCCTCGGCGCTCAATCCGAGACGGTCGCGCCGCGCGGCGCGCGCTCGAGCCAGAGCCGCTCGTAGGTGGCCCACTCCTCTGCGTCGGTCGTCCACGACGCGTAGATCGCGACTCCGTCCACCGCCCGACCCTCGCCCGCGCGCGCTCCCGCGATCACCCCGCGCAGCCCGCGCTCGATCGTCTCCGCGTCCGGTCGATGCCACGGCTCGTCGTCCTCGTAGGCGGGCACCCCCATCACCAGGTCGCAGCCGCCGTCGGCGCGCGTGGGGAGCGCGGCGCGCAGCTCGCGCGTCCACTGCGCGACGAGCCCCTCGTAGGCGCCCGGGTCGTCGAGCGCGGTGTCGTAGGCCATCACCGCGAGCTCGTCGGCGACGAGGCAGACCTCGCGGGTGAAGTCGATCGACCAGTGCACGCTCGCGTAGGGGTGCAGCGGCGTGATCGGCGGGTAGGCCGCGATCGAGAGGGTGCCCTCGCCGATCGCGGCGCTCACCGCGCGGAGCAGCGCGAGGTAGCCGGCGCGCCCCGACGGCATCGGCTCCACGTTCACGTGCACGCCGGCTGCGCCGAGGGCGACGAGGCGCCGCGCGTGCTCGGCGAAGGCCGTGCGTTGGGCCGCGTCGTCGAGGTGGACGTCCTGCTCGAGGTTGCCGCCGGTCCAGGGCAGGACGGACACCTCCGGCGCCTCGGCCCGCATCGCGGCGAAGAACGCGCCGGCGAGCTCGGGCTCGTAGCGCACGATCGTTCCCTCGCGGCGCCAGCCCGGCCAGCCGTCCGGATCCATCGGACCGAGGAACGGGTAGACCCGGGTGATCGAGAGCGCGCGCAGCTCCGTCGCGAGCCGCGCGGGATCGGTGGGCTCGCCCCCGTGGATCCAGACCCGCCGCATCCACAGGCCGTTCGCGCCGCGGTCGAGGTGGTGCTCGGTCACCTTGCCCGGCGCGGCCGAGATCGCCGGATCGCAGCCGCCGACGCTCCCGCTGACGAACGCGATCGAGGCGAGGACGAGGATCACCCGGCGCGCTCCGCGACAGCCGCGCCGCGACCCGTGAGGAATCGACCACAGCCCCGCGCGGGGCCCGAGAAACGAGGCCTCTCGCGGCGATGGCACGCGCGCTGCTGCTTGTCCGGACATGCGAAGAGACCACCAAAGCTCGCGCGTCGAGCGCGCGAAACTGCAAGGGAAGATCGCACACCGGCTCGGCGTAGTCTCGTGCTGGGCTGCGCTGGCGTCGCTCGCGCTGCCGTCGCTCGTGCTGCCCACCGCGGCGAGCGCCCAGTCGTTCGAGATCGCGGAGCCCGCGCCCGCGGTGCTCGAACGCCACGGCTTCGAGCTCAGCAACGAAGATAGACAGCACTACCTCGACGACTGGCGTCGCTCGGCCGAGCCCGCGTTCGCCGCGCCGTTCCTCCGCTGGGGGTTCGGCGGCGAGCTCTGGTTCGACAACGGCGAGACGACGGGCGACGCCTTCGCGTTCGACATGGAGGTGGGCGCGCGCCTCGTGCTCGAACCCGGCGCGCGCCGCGGCCTCGCGCTGCTGCCGATCGCCGGCTACAGCCTCGCCGCCGGGACGATCAGCGCGAACCTCGCATCGATCGGGGTAGGCCTCGGCTTCGAGGGCTTCTCTTACTCGATGACCTACTACGCGCGCGTGGTGGCGGGGGCGGTCGGACCCGAGGCGGCGATCGGCCTGCGCCACGGCGCGGTGGTCGAGATGTTCAACGTGCTCGGCTTCTCGATCTCGCACGAGGTGCTCGCGGTCGACGAGCGCGACGGGTTGGTCCACGGCGTGCGTCTCGTCGGCACGCTCGACCTGATGCCGTTCTTCCTCGACGTCGAGGAGTACTTCGATGGCCTGTGAGCGGCGGCTGATCTCGGCGGGCGCTCTGCTCGCGCTCGCGCTGACCGGCTGCGGCGCGAGCATGACCGAGCTGCGCGAGCACCACGTGTGGGAGCGCGCGCTCTGCGAGGCGACCCCCGAGGAGGCGCCCGCGGTCCGCGCGGGGATCGAGGCGGACGAGCAGCTCGCGGTCGCGATCCAGGCGGTGCCGCCGGCCTCGATCATCGGCGTGCGTCTGCCGGAGGGCGCCCCGCCGCGGACCACCAACCCGTTCGACGACCTCGTGCTCGCGCGGGTCCACCGGAGCGCGAACGACATCCCGGTCGACGAGTCCTCGATGCGGATCCGCCTGCTGGTCGACGGCCAGGCCGGCGCGCGCGAGGAGCTCGACTTCGAGGAGGTCGTGCGACGGACCGGGGAGAGCCTCCCGCGCGACCGCGTCGTCCACCACCCCGGCGGCGGCGGCGGCGGCGGATCGAGCATCGGCCCGCTGGAGTTTCTGGGGCGCCTGTTCGTCGGGGTGATCACCCTCGGCATGAGCGAGCTGCTGATCCGCTCGGCGAGCAGCCGAGCGGGCAGCGGCTACACCACCACCGAGCGCCCGAGCCCGTCGGAGATCGCGGCCGCGGCGCCCTTCGCCTCCGCGCTCAGCGTCGCCTACGAGGAGCTCGCGCGCGGAGGCGACGTCTACGTATGGCGTCGGCCCGCGGCGGGCGAGCGCGCGATCGAGATCACCCTCACCCACCGCGCGCGGTGTCAGCGCGCGCGCGAGCGAGCGACGCTCACGGAGCGCCTCGTGATCCCGCTCGCGCGCGAGGGCGGGCTCGAGGACGCGATCGCGGCGCGGTTCGGCGACCGCGAGCACACCCTGGCGGAGCTCCGCGTGATGGCGCGCGGCCCGACTCAGAACGAGCCGTAGACCCCGACGGACGCGCCCTCCTCGAGCGGCGTGATCCCGAGGCTCACCTGCGGCTCGTTCGGGTCCCGCGAGCCGCCGCTCGTGTCCCAGCCGTCGGTGAGCGCGAGCATGAGGCTGAAGCCCGCGATCGAGCCGATGAGCGAGCCGACGCCGAGGGCGACGAACTCCACCGGATCCTGGGCGATGTAGTAGCCGAAGAGCGGGATGAGCATCCCCGCGCCGAAGCCCGCGAGGAAGCCGAGGTCGAGGAACATCACGCGGCCGAGCGACAGCTCCGCGCCGCCGACGAGCGCGAGGCTGGCCGCGAGCCAGCCCGCGTTCACGCCCACCATCCCGAGCGTCCCGGTGAGGGTGTCGTCCTGGAAGTTGGAGAGCATCATCGCGCTGAAGGAGAGCCCGAGCCCCCACAGGCCGCTCGACTCGACGAAGCGCGCGTGGCGCACCTCGGGCTCGAGGCCGAAGCCGAGCGCGAGCCCAAGCGAGAGGCCGGCCGCCGCGCCGGCCCACGGGATCGTGAACCCGACCGAGCCGTCGTACTCCGCGGGGTCGACGCTCGACGTGTAGAGCATCAGCCCGAAGAGGCCGTTGGCGAGGCCGATGCGCGTGCCCATCGCGATGGTCGGGCCGACCCCGCTCACCGGCTGGGCCCCGAGGTCGAGCGCGAGCGCGCCGGCCACGAAGAGGCCCGCGCCGCCGAGCATCGTCAAGGTGTAGACGGTGGCAGACGCCGTCTCGTCCGACGCGACGAACGGGAGCCACGCGCCGGTGAGGCCGCCGAAGAGGCCGCTCGTGATGTAGAGTTCGACCGCCTCGCCGGTGCCACGGGACGTCGGGTCGTGAGGCGGCCTCGGCGGCCGGAGCTGGGACGGCGGGTACTGCGGCGGCCCGTATCCAGGCATCGACGGGCCGGGCGCCTGGGGCGGCATCGCCATCGCGGCCGCCTGGTACGTCACCTGGCGCAGCTGCTCGGCCCGCGCGCGGAGCGGCGTGCCCGGGGGCAGCCGGGCGAGCGCGAAGTCGAGCCGCGGCGCCGCGAGGCCGTAATTCTGCGAGCGCACGTCGAGCTCGGCCTGGGCGATGAGCGGCGCGAGCACCTCGGCCGGGTCGAGCGGCGGCACCTCGCCGCTCATCCGCTGCTGCGCGAGGAGCCGCAGCCCCTCCGCGCGCACCCGAAGGGCCTCGCCCGGCGCGAGCGCCTCGATCGCGGTCGAGGCGCGCGCGTAGGCGAGCGCGGTCTGACCGGCGGAGAGATCCTGCTCGGCGGCCGCGACGAGCGGGCCGACGACCGCCGCGCCGGAGACCTGAGGCGTCACGACCGGCGGCGCCACCCCCGGCGGGGCCTGACCGCCCGGCGGCGGCTCGGGGACGGAGAGCTCCCCGGCGAGGGACGGCTGCGGTGCCGTGGGGGGCGTGGCCGTCGCCTCGGCCTGCACCTCGGCCTGCACCTCGGCCTGCACCTCGGGCGGCGCAGACTCGGGCGGCGCAGGCGGGACGTCGTCCTGGGCGAGCGCGCGCGGGGCGAGCCCGAGCGTCAGGGCGATCAGCGCGGCGGCGCGGAGCGTCGTTCCATGACCAAGCATGAGGCTCAGCCTACCCCGAACCTGGCGCCGCCGCCGCGCGTGACGGGAGGCGCGTCCCGCGGTATCTCGGGCCCATGTCCGAACGACGCAGCTTCGCCGCGGTGGTCCTCGCCGCCGGTCAGGGCACCCGCATGAAGAGCGACCTGCCCAAGGTCCTGCACCCGGTGGCGGGTCGCCCGATGGTCGCCTGGCCCGTCCAGGCCGCCCTCGACGCCGGCGCCGAGCGCGTCGTCGTGGTGCTCGGCTACGGCCGCGAGCGGGTGGAGGCGGAGCTCGCGGCGCGGTTTGGCGATCGCGTCACCGCCGCGGTCCAGGAAGAACAGCGCGGCACCGGCCACGCGGTGCGCTGCGCGATGCCCGCGCTCGAGGGCTACGACGGCGACGTGGTCATGCTCTACGGCGACGTGCCTCTCATCGAGGCCGAGGCGGTCGAGCGCCTCGCGGCGGCCCGCGGCGAGCGCCCGCTCGCGCTCCTGACTTGCACGATCGACGACCCGACCGGCTACGGCCGCATCGTGCGCGAGGGCGGCGAGGTCGTCGGGATCGTCGAGCACAAGGACGCCACCGAGGCGCAGCGCGCGATCGACGAGATCAACCCGGGCCTCTACGCGGCCGAGGCGGGCTTCCTGCGGGAGGCGCTCGACGGGCTCACCGCCGACAACGCGCAAGGCGAGCTCTACCTGACCGACATCGTCGGCGCGGCGGTCAGCCGAGGCGGCGCGGCCGCGGTGCCGTGGCCCCTCGCCAGCCTCCTCGGGGTGAACGACCGCGCCCAGCTCGCCGAGGCGAGCCGCACCATGCGCCGCCGCGTCGCGGTCCGGCACGCCAAGGACGGCGTCACGGTGCGCGACCTCGAGCGGGTGGATATCGACGCGGACGTTGTCATCGGTCGCGACGCGATCATCGAGCCGGGCGTGACGCTCCGCGGGCGGACCACGATCGGCGAGCGGGCGCGCGTCGACGTCGGCTGCGTGCTCACCGACGTCGAGGTCGCGGCCGACGCGACGCTCCTTCCCTACACCGTCGCGACCGACTCGACGATCGGCGAGCGCGCCTCGACCGGCCCGTTCAGCCACCTCCGACCGGGCTCGCGAATGGCCGAGCGCTCCAAGATCGGCAACTTCGTCGAGATGAAGAAGACCGAGCTCGGGCCGGGGAGCAAGGCGAGCCACCTCGCCTACCTCGGCGACGGGATCATCGAGGCCGACGTGAACATCGGCGCGGGCACGATCTTCTGCAACTACGACGGCTTCGGGAAGAACACCACGATCCTCGAGGAGGGCTGCTTCATCGGCAGCGACTCCCAGCTCGTGGCGCCGGTGCGCGTCGGCAAGGGAGCCTACGTCGGGACGGGCACCACCGTGACCCTGGACGTGCCGGCCGACGCCCTCGCGGTAGGCCGCACGCGCCAGAGCAACAAGGCGGGCTACGCCGCGCGGCTGCGCGCCCGCCTCAAGGCGCGCAAGGACGCCGCGAAGAAGGCGGCGGCCGAAGCCGAAGGCGCGCCGGGCGACGCCAAGAAGGATTGATCAGTCGAGCGCGAGCTCCGCGACGAGGAAGTCGCGGAACGCGCGCACCTTGGCCGGCACGGGCTGCGACGGCGGGTAGACGATCGAGATCGCGCCGCCCCCTCGGCTCACCTCGGGCAGGACGCGCACGAGCCGGTCCGGGAACCCGCTGGCGTGGTGGGCCGGCAGCAGCCCCACGCCCGCGCCGGCGAGCACGAGCCCCCGCAGGAAGAGCATCTCGTCACACGCGATCTGACCGCGCAGCTCGACCGTGCGCGCGCCGTCGGGCGTGTCGAGGCGGAGCCG
>JAUHXR010000092.1 GCA_030426845.1 Polyangia bacterium
TCTCGCCTCCGCGCGCCCCGAGCGCCCTCGCCCCCGAGGTGCCCACGTCGCTGGACCGCGTGATCCTGCGCGGCCTCCTCAAGCACCCGAGCCGCCGCCACGCCGGCATCGACCGGCTCGCCCGCCTTCTGGCGGCCTGCCCGCTGCCCTTCGAGCCCGGCGCCTGACCCGTCGCGGCCGCCTGGCGCGTGGCGTATGCTGAGGCGGTGAACCGCGACCACCTCGCCGCCGCCATCCTCGCCCTCGGCGCCATCGCGCTGCTCGCCCTCGCGTGGTGGTACGCCGAGCCGTCGACGCTCGACCTGGTCGCGGCCCTGCACGCGGTCGGCGCGATCGTGGTGGCGAGCCTGCACGGCGCGCTCGCGGTGGGAGTGCTGCGCGGAGCGGCGGCCCCCCGGTGGATCGCGATGGGCCTCGCGTTCTTCTGGGCGCTGTTCGGGCTCGTCGCGGCTCCGTCCTCCGCGCACGACGCGGTGCGCGCCGGCATCGTCCTGTTGCACGCGCCGCTGCCGCTGCTGCTCGCCCGGCCTGACCCGACCCACCCGCGCACCAGCCTGAGCCTGATGCTCGCGGGCGGTGCCGTCGTCCCAGCCCTGCTGCTCGGCGCGGCGACCGCCCACCTCACCGCCACGCTCGCGATCGCGGGCGGCCTCGCGGTGATCGGGGTCTGCGGCCTCGCGCGCGAGCGCACCTGGGGTCTGCTCCTGGTCGGCGGCGCTGGCCTCGCGTTCCTCGCCCCTACCCCGGCCGTCTCCGCCAGCTGCGCCGCCCCGCACGCGTCGCTGATCGGCCTGATGCTGGTGGCGGTGGCGGCGCCGTTCGCGGCCCCGATCGCGCGCTGGCTCCGCGGCTGAGACCACGGCTGAGCCCGCGCCTCGGTGGTCGGTCGTTCAGCCCTCGGCCGCGCGGACGGTGCACACGGGCACCGGGCTGAGCCGGACGAGCTTCTCGGCCACCGAGCCCATCAGGAAACGGCTCAGACCGGAGCGGCCCGTGGTGCTCATCACGATGAGGTCCGCGTCGAGGTCCCTTGCGCGGTCGAGGATCGCGGTGTGGGTGGGCAACCCCAGGAGCAGCGAGTGGCCGATCTCGAGGCCGTGCTGGGAGTGCCGGCGCGCGAGGTGCTCGATCTGACGGCGCGCGTTGGCCCGCAGCAGCTCCTCGGACGCGTCGGCCGCGAGCGTCCCGTCCGGCAGGTGCACCGCCGGGTGATGGAACACGTGCGCCAGCTCGAGGTGCGTGGCGCCGAGGGTCTGGGCGAGCGCGACGGCGTAGCGGGCCGCCTCCTCGCTCGCGGCGGAGAAGTCGACGGGACAGAGGACGGTGCGTACATGGTCGGGCATGGGGCCTCCGGCGCGCGGGTTGCGCGGCGAGCGCAGCGGTTGCGTTACTTCTCCCGCAAGCTCCCGCGAACCCGCATACTGCCCCAGCGAGCGGCAGGATCCGCGCCAAATGGGCCGCGGTGGCAGCCCGGCACCCCGTCGGGCCCGAGGAGGAGCGATGAGCGAGCTTGGACCGATCGTCTGTGGGACCGACCTTTCGCCCGCCAGTCAGGTGAACGTGGAGCTCGCGGCCCGCGTGGCCGCGGCGCTGGGGCGACCGCTCCACCTCGTGTTCGTCACCGGCGCGATGGTGGAGGACGGTGAGCCGACGAGCGAAGCGGAGCGCGTCTACCGCGAGCGGCTCGCGGCCCGGGTCGAGGGGGCGCGGGCCGCGCTCGACAAGGCGGCCGCCCTCGCCGCGGGCCTCGGGCCCCACGTCGAGCCGCACCTCCTGTCCGGTCGCCCGTGGGAGGCCCTCCTCGGGCACGCGGAGAAGGCGTCGGCGTCGATCGTCTGCGTCGGCTCGCACGGCCACTCCGGTCCCGTCCGCACGACCCGCGCCGCGCTCGGCGAGTGGCTCCTCGGGAGCACCGCGGACCGCGTGGTCCGTCACAGCCACATCCCGGTGCTCGTCGGGCCGCGCGAGGCCGGCGAGCACGCACACACGATCCGGGGCGGCACGTGGCTCGTGGCCGTCGACTTCTCGCCCCAGGCCAAGGCCGCGATCCAGCTCGCCGAGCGCCTCGCCGGCCCGTGCGACGCCAAGATGGTCGTCGTCCACGCGATGCTCAGCCCGCTCGCCGGGCTCGACCCCGTCGAGGGCGTAGAGCCGTTCCCGCCGCTCGCGGAGGGCGAGATCAACCGCGTCCGGGGCGAGGTCGCCGGCTTCCTCAAGACCGCGATCGACCACGAGGTCGACGTCGAGGTCGAGCTCACCGTGGGCGAGCCGTCGGAGCAGATCGCGCAGCAAGCGGACGAACGCGACGCCAAGCTCGTGGTGATGGGGACCCACGGGCGGACCGGCCTCGCGCACCTGCTGCTCGGGAGCGTGGCCGAACGCACCTTGCGCCGCTGCCCCTGCCCCGTGCTGATCGTCCCGAAGTAGCGCCACGTTTCTGTCGCTCCGGCGGAGCGCAACCCCTGCGCGCGGCCGCATCGCCCACGCACGAGGTGCGTCGAACCCCCCGGAAGCCTGCACATGGCAGGGCCGTGAGGCCTTGGCTCGGTCCGTGCAGAGCGTCGCCGCGTGCCCGTCTCCCATGCGCCGACCGCCGACGCCTCCGCCGCGTGCCTGCACTGCGGCGCGCGGTACGGCGTGGACGCGTCCGGGTTCTGCTGCGCGGGGTGCCGACGGGTTTACGAGACCCTGCAGTCGAGCGGCCTGAGCCGCTACTACGAGCTGCGCGACGAGCCCGGGGTCCCGGTGGGCGCGCCGACCGAGCGCGACACCCACTGGCTCGAGCCGATCGAGGCGCGCCTCGAGGGCGCCGAGGGCCTCGAGCGCGTCCAGCTCGACATCCAGGGCGTGCACTGCGCGGCCTGCGTGTGGCTGGTGGAGTCGCTGTTCAACCGCGAGGAGGGCGGCGCGCGCTGCGTGGTCAACCCGGGCCGCGGCACCGTCGAGCTCAGCGTCGGGCCGGGCTTCGAGCTGCGGCGCTTCGTCGCGGCGGTCGAGGACGTCGGCTACCGCCTCGGGCCGCCGATCAAGGGCGCGGCCAAGGAGTCCGACGCGCTGACGCTCCGCATGGGCATCTCGATCGCGCTCGCGATGAACACGATGGTGCTCTCGCTCGCCGTCTACTTCGGCCTCGCCGACGGCCCGCTCCACACCCTGGCCCGCCAGGTCGGCTTCGCGCTCTGCGCCGCGACCGTCCTCGTCGGCGGCAGCTTCTTCTTCAAGGCCGCGTGGGCGAGCCTCAAGCGCGGCCTGCTCCACCTCGACCTGCCGATCGCCATCGGCATCGGCCTCGCGTTCGCGGGCTCCGCGTGGAGCTTCTTCGCCGGCGGCGGCGCCGACTTCTTCGACACCCTCGCGGTCTTCGTCGCGCTGATGCTCGTCGGGCGCTGGGTGCAGGAGCGGATGCTCGCGAAGAACCGCGCGCAGCTCCTCGAGAGCGACGGCGTCGACGGCCTCTACGCGCGCCGGCTCGACGGCCGTACGCCGACCCTCGTGAAGTGCACCGCGCTCGAGGCCGGTGATCGGCTCCTGCTCTCCACCGGCGATCTGGTGCCGGTGGACGTGACCCTCGAGGCGCCGTGTCAGCTCCGCCTCGACTGGATCAACGGCGAGAGCGCGCCGCGCGCCTTCGCGGCGGGGCAGGTCGCGCCGGCGGGGGCGTTCCTCGCGTCGCGCGAAGCGATCCGCGCGGAATGCCGCACCGATCTCGCGGGCTCGCCGCTGGTCGAGCTGCTGCGCGCGCCCTCCGCGCGCGACGCGGGCGGGCCGTTCTGGGACGCGCTGGCGCGCTTCTACGTCGTGGGCGTCCTCCTGGCCGCCGCGGGCGCCTTCACCCTCTGGATGCGCCTCGGCACCGTCACCGAGGCGCTCGCGGTGACCACCGCGGTGCTCGTGGTGAGCTGCCCCTGCGCGTTCGGGATCGCGGCGCCGCTGGCGCAAGACCTCGTGCAGGCCGCGCTGCGGCGATCGGGACTCTTCGTGCGCACCGCCGGCCTCCTCACGCGCGCCACCGAGGTCCGCCGGGTGGTCTTCGACAAGACCGGCACCTTGACCACCGGCGCGCCGCGCCTCCGCGACGCGAGCCCGATCGATCGGCTCGCGCCCGCCGACCGACAGGCCCTCGTCGACCTCGCCGCGCGGAGCGCCCACCCGAAGGCCCAGGCCGTCGCGCGGGTCGCCGGCGGTGAGGTGACCCCCGACGCGCGGGTCGTCGAGGAGCCGTCGTCGGGCCTCCAGCTCACGCGCGGCGGCGACCTCTACCGCCTCGGCAAGCCCACCTGGGCCGCGCCCGAGCGCGCTCACGACGCCGACGTCGACCTCGTCTTCGCGCGCAACGGCCAGCCGCTCGCCGCGCTGTCGACCGAGGAGGACCTGCGCCCCGACGCGGCGCGCGAGGTGCGCGCGCTCGAGGCCGAGGGCTACGAGGTGTTCCTGCTCTCGGGCGACGCCCCGGCCAAGGTGAGCGCCCTCGCGGCTCGCCTCGGCGTCCCCGAGGAGCGCGCGATCGGCGGCCAGACCCCCGAGTCCAAGGCGGCGTGGCTCCGCGCGAACGACGGCGCGCACGCGCTCTTCGTAGGCGACGGGATCAACGACTCGCTCGCCGCGGACGCCGCCCTCGTGAGCGGCACCCCCGCGATCGACCGGCCCTTCATGGCCGCCCGCAGCGACTTCTACTTCGTCACCCCGGGCATCGCGCCGATCCGCCGGATGCTCGCCTGGGCGCGGCGGCTGCGCGCGGTGGTGCGCGGCGACCTCGCCTTCGCGGTGGCCTACAACCTCGGCGCGGTCGCGCTCGCCTACGCGGGCCTCGTCGAGCCGTGGGTCGCGGCGGTGCTCATGCCCATCAGCTCTGTCCTGACGATCGCGGCGACCACGCTCGCGCTCGCGGGGATCGAGCGCCGGAGGTCCTCATGGAGGTCCTAGTCCTCACCCTCTTCGTCAGCCTCGTCCTCGCGGGCGCGGCCATCGCCTTCTTCGTCTGGTCGATCCGCACCGGCTCTCACGAGCACGCGGATCGACTCGCCCTCTTGCCCATCGAGCCGGACGACGGCGTCGATGGCGCGGACCGGGAGCAGTGACAGTGCCGACTTCCAGCATGCGCACCAAGACCATCACGTACGACGACAAGATCGCGCGCTACTTCATGGCAGCGTCGATCGGTTGGGGCATCGTAGGGATGCTCGTCGGGGTCATCGTGGCCCTCCAGCTCGCCTACTTCGGCGCGAACCTGCCGCCGTGGCTCACCTTCGGTCGGCTCCGCCCGCTGCACACCAACGCGGTGATCTTCGCGTTCGTGGGCAACATGCTCTTCGCGGGCGTCTACCACTCGACGCAGCGCCTGCTGAAGACGCGCCTCGCGAGCGACAAGCTGAGCTGGTTCCACTTCTGGGGGTGGCAAGCGATCATCGTCGCGGCCGCGGTCACGCTCCCGCTCGGGTTCACCCAGGGCAAGGAGTACGCGGAGCTCATCTGGCCGATCGACCTGATGGTCGCGGTGGTGTGGCTCGTCTTCGCGGCGAACTTCTTCTGGACGCTGAAGATCCGCAACGAGAAGCACCTCTACGTCGCGATCTGGTTCTACATCGCCACGATCATCACGATCACGGTGCTCTACGTGGTGAACAACCTGGCCATCCCGACCAGCATCACCCACAGCTACCCCGTCTTCGCCGGCGTCCAGGACGCGCTCGTCCAGTGGTGGTACGGCCACAACGCGGTCGCGTTCTTCCTGACCACGCCGATCCTCGGGATCATGTACTACTACCTGCCCAAGGCGGCGGGTCGGCCGGTGTTCTCGTACCGGCTCTCGATCGTCCACTTCTGGGGCCTGGTCTTCATCTACATCTGGGCGGGCCCCCACCACCTCCTCAACACCGCGCTGCCCGAGTGGGCGCAGACCCTCGGCATGACGTTCAGCCTCATGCTGTGGGCGCCGAGCTGGGGCGGGATGCTCAACGGCCTGATGACCCTGCGCGGCGCGTGGGACAAGCTCCGCCGTGACCCGGTCCTGAAGTTCTTCGCCGCCGGCGTGACCTTCTACGGGATGAGCACCTTCGAGGGCCCGCTCCTCTCGATCCGCTCGGTGAGCTCCCTTGCGCACTACACCGACTGGATCATCGGCCACGTCCACGCGGGCGGCCTCGGCTGGAACGGCCTCATGGCGGCCGGGATGTTCTACTGGCTCGTCCCGAAGCTGTACGACACCAAGCTCCACAGCCGGGCCGCGGCCAACGCGCACTTCTACATCGCGACGATCGGCATCCTCCTCTACGTCGTCTCGATGTGGACGAGCGGCATCACGCAGGGCCTCATGTGGCGGGCCGAGGCGGAGGGCGGCGGCCTCCTGTACTCGACCTTCACCGAGACGGTCGAGGCGATCCAGCCGATGTACTGGGCCCGCCTCATCGGCGGCAGCCTCTACTTCGTCGGCTTCATCATGCTGGCCTGGAACCTCCTCATGACGGTCAAGGGCAAGCGCCCGGTCGAGACCAAGATCGACGTCGTGGTCGAGGAGCTCGAGGACGGCGTGCCGCTGAAGAAGATCGTCTTCTCGCCGCCGGTCATCCTCTCCCTCGTCGTCTCCGCGATGGTGGGCAGCCTCGCGGTGCTCAACGAGCTCGCCTCGACGCTCCTCATCATCGTGGCGATGTTCACCGCCGTCCTCGGCACCATCGCCATCCAGCTGAGCCGCACCGAGGGCAGCGTGAACTGGCACCGGCTCCTCGAGGGGCGGGCGCTCGTCTTCACCGCCTTCACCACCATCGCGGTCCTCATCGGCGGCATCGCCGAGCTGATCCCCTCGATGGTGATCGGCGCGCAGGACCGCGCGACCACCGCGATGCAGCCCTACACGGCGCTCGAGCTCCAGGGCCGCGACCTCTACGTCTCGGAGGGCTGCTACAACTGCCACTCCCAGATGATCCGACCGTTCACCTGGGAGAGCGCGCGCTACCCGGGCGGCATCTCGACCGCGCACGACAGCGTGTGGGACCACCCCTTCCAGTGGGGCAGCAAGCGCACCGGGCCGGACCTCGCGCGTGAGAGCGCGATGAACCGTGGGCCGGTCTGGCACTACAACCACATGCTCGACCCTCGCTCCACCTCGGAGGGCTCGATCATGCCGGCCTACCCGCACCTCCGGAGCTCCGCGCTCGACTTCGGTCTGACGCAATCGAAGCTGTCGGTGATGCAGACCCTCGGCGTGCCCTACTCCAACGAGCAGGTGCTCGGCGGCGAGGACGACGCGCACGCCCAGGCGCGGAGCATCGCCGAGGCGCTGCGGAGCCAGGTCGAGATCGACGCGCCGCCCGCGGGGGTGGACGTCGCGCTCGAGGACAGCCAGCTCGTCGCGCTCATCTCCTACCTCGAGCGCCTCGGCCGCAACCGGTCGGCGTGGGAGGGCGAGCAGGGCGACGCTCCGGCGGACGTTCAGGTCAGCCAGGCCGACACGGGCGCGAGCGACACGGACGCCAGCGAGACGGAGGCGGCGCGATGATGAGCGAGCTCGCCAGGGACTTCTTCAGCCACAACCCGGCCATGGCGGGGCCGCTGATCGCGATGGTGCTCTTCGCGGTCGTGTTCCTCGCCGCGGTCTACCGCGCGATGCGCGCGGATCGGACGCACATCGAGAAGATGGCGCACCTCGCCCTCGAGGGCGACGCGGCGCCGGTCACCGAGGAGGTGAGCCATGGGTGAGATCAAGCGCAGGGATGAGATCCAGGGCGACATCATCCACGAGTACGACGGGATCGAAGAGGCGGACAACAACCTCCCGACCTGGTGGCTGATCACGTTCTACGGCGCCATCTTCTTTTCCATCGGATACTGGTTCTACTACCACGAGTACACGATGGGCCCGACCACGCCGGAGCAGTATGCGGCCGACGTCGCGTCGCGAGCCGCGAGCGGCGAGGCGGACGAGCAGACCCTGCTGACGCTCGTCTCCGACTCGGGCACGGTGGCCGAGGGAGCCGAGACCTTCGCGACCACCTGCGCGGCGTGCCACGGCTCGCAGGCGCAGGGCGAGATCGGGCCCAACCTGACCGACGCGGCCTGGCTCCACGGCGGCAGCCCGATGGCCATCTACACGTCGATCAAGCATGGCATCAGCGCCGACGCGGCGCGCATCGAGGGCTCGGCCGGCATGCCGGAGTGGGGACCGCAGCTCGGCGAGGCCCGGACCCAGGCGGTGACCGCCTACGTCCTCTCGCTGCGCGACACCAACGTCGAGGGTCGGCCCGCCGAGGGCGAGCCCTATGACCCGGACGCGGCGCCCGACGCGGAGGGCGGCGACGAGGCCACGGCCGAGCCGCTCGACGGCGACGAGGCCGCGGCGGGCGACGAGCCGCTCGACGGCGACGAGGCCGCGGCGGGCGACGAGCCGCTCGACGGCGACGAGGCCGCGGCGGGCGACGAGCCGCTCGACGGTGACGAGGCCGCGGCGGGCGACGAGCCCGCGACGGACGACGAGCCCGCGACGGACGACGAGCCCGCGGCGGACGACGAGCCCGCGGCGGACGAAGCGGCCGCGAACGACGATCCGGGGGAAGACCTTCAGGGCGTCTGACCCTATACCGTTGAGAGCCCGGGGGGGCAGGAGCGGCCGACCATGCCCAAGAAGATCCATCTCGATGTCGTCGAGCAAGCAAGCTCGCTCCGCTCGGACGGCAGCCGGAACCACGTCCACCCCGCGGACGTGAAGGGCCGCTTCGTGAAGGCGCGCTACGCCGTCTTCGCGCTCCTCATCGCCGTCTGGGCCGCGCTGCCGTGGATCCAGATCGGCGGGCACCCGGCGATGTACCTCGACGTCGCGAGCCGCCACTTCTACCTGTTCGGCGCGACGTTCAACGCGCAGGACTTCTGGCTCGTCTTCTTCCTCCTGAGCGGCGTTGGGCTCGGCCTGATCCTCGTGACGACCATCTTCGGGCGGGTCTGGTGCGGCTGGGCCTGCCCGCAGACGGTCTTCATGGAGGGCGTCTTCCGGCGCATCGAGCGCCTCGTCGAGGGGCCGCGCAACCAGCGCGTGCGCCGCAACGCCGAGCCGATGGGCTTCGACAAGCTCTGGCGCAAGACGCTCAAGCACGTGCTCTTCGTGCTCGCCGCCCTGGTGGTGAGCCACATCTTCCTGAGCTTCTTCGTGTCGATGCCGTCGCTGTTGTCGATGATCGGCAGCTCGCCCGCCGAGCACCCGACGGCCTTCGCCTGGATGGCGATCGTCAGCCTGATCCTCTACGGCAACTTCGCCTGGTTCCGCGAGCAGCTCTGCCTGATCGTCTGCCCCTACGGCCGGCTCCAGTCGGTGATGACCGATCGCGAGTCGCTCGTCGTCGGCTACGACGCCAAGCGCGGCGAGCCGCGCGGCAAGGCCAAGGACCCGAACGCGGGCGACTGCGTCGACTGCAAGCGCTGCGTCCAGGTCTGCCCGACGGGCATCGACATCCGCAACGGGCTCCAGCTCGACTGCATCGGCTGCACCGCGTGCATCGACGCGTGCGACGAGATCATGGACAAGCTCAAGCGCCCGCGCGGGCTCGTCCGCTACGACTCGCTCAACGGCCTCGAGCACAAGCCCAAGCGGGTCGCGCGTCCCCGGCTTCTGCTCTACGGGGCCGTGATCCTGGCCTGGGGCGTCGGCGCGTTCTTCGCGCTGCGCTCGCACACCTCCTTCGAGGCCAACCTGCTCCGGCTGCGCGGCGCGCCCTATCACCTCATCGAGGACGGCCAGGTCGTGCGCAACCTCTTCAACCTCCACCTCGTGAACAAGGCCTCGGAGGACGCGTCCTTCACCATCGAGGCGGTGGGGATGGAGGGCTCGGAGGTCACGATCGGCCACCCCGAGCTGCAGCTCGACTCGCTCGGGAGCCGCGAGATCGCCGTCTACATCGACACCCCGGTGGCCGACTACGAGGTGGGATCGCGGGTCACGCTCCGCGTCACGCGGCGCACGAGCGAAGACACCGAGACGATGGACACGGACGCGGCCCTCCTGGGCCCACGGCGCTGACCGGGGGCGGGCCCGTCGGCTCGCCCCACCTCGAAGGCGCCCCAGTCCGCGGACTCCCGCCGGGTGACGCGGGGGTTGAACTCCTAGCCGCCTCCGTGACACGTAGGGGATGTGCGCTGGTTGAAGAGCTGGTTTGGGGCGGGCCCTCCGCCCACCCCCGTGCTGCTCCGGGTCCTGGACGCGGCCGGCCGCCCTCCCCCGGTGCTGGACATCGAGACCCGTTGGGCGCCCTCCGGCCGCCGCGCCGAGCGCACCGTCCGGACCGCCGAGGGCCTCTGCGTGGTCCACTGGGTGGGCGACGAGGACGAGGTCGAGCTGCGCATCCGCGGGGTCGACGCGGAGGCGCGCCTCTCGGTGCAGCGCGCGCGGCGCGACGGCGGCCGGGTCCGCGAGGTTCGCCTGACCCCGGCGCCGGCCCCCGCGGAGCTGTCCCCGCGGCTGTCCGCAAGCTCCTTCCTCTGAGCGGGCCGCCGGCGCATGGAGCTGGTCGTCGGGCACGAGAGCCTGGACTTCGACGCCCTCGCCTCCTCCGTCATCGCGGCCCGCCTGTACCCGGGCGCGGTCATCGGCCTGCCGCGACGGCTCGCGCGCCCGGTGCGCGCCTTCTACAGCCTGCACAAAGACCGCTTCACCGCGCGCGGCCTCAGCACGATCGACCCGGCGGCGGTCGCGCGGCTGATCCTCGTCGACGTCCGCGATCGGCGGCGCTTGCGGCACGTCGCGCCGATCCTCGCGCGGGTCGACGCCGGCGAGGCGGAGCTGCACGTCTACGACCACCACCCGCCGTCCGGCCACGACGTCGAGGGCTCGGGCGGCGCGGTCGAGCCGCGCGGCGCGGTGACCAGCCTGATGCTCGAGCGGCTGCGCGCCGCTGGCGCGGCCGTGGACCCGCTGGAGGCGACCCTCTACGCGCTGGGGATCTACGCGGACACCGCCTCGCTCACCTCGGCGTCGACGACCTCGGCCGACGTGGCCCAGGTCGCGTGGCTGCTCGAGGCGGGGGCGAGCCTCTCGATGGTCAACCGCTACCTGACGGCGCCCTTCTCGGACGCGCAGCGCGAGGCCCTCGCGGCGGTCCTCGCTCATACGAGGACCCACGCCGTCCACGGGGCGCGCGTCGGGGTGGCGGTGATCGTCATGGACCGACCGCTCGACGGGCTCGCAGAGGTCACCTCCGAGGCCTGTCAGCTCGACGCCCACGACGCGCTCTTCGTCGTCTGCGCGCTGCCGAAGGGGCGCCTCGTGGTGGTGGGGCGGGCCCGCTCGCGGCGGGTCGACGTGGGCCGCGCGCTGCGCTCGCTCGGGGGCGGCGGTCACCGCGGCGCGGGCTCGGCGACGCGACGAGGCCCCGCCGAGGAGGCGCGCGACACCCTGGTCGCGTCGCTCGCGGGGGCGGTCGCGCCGGCGCGCCGGGTCGCGGAGCTGATGAGCCCGTCGGTTCGGGCGCTGTCCCCCGAGCTGACGCTCGCCCAGGCCGGGGCCACCCTCGCGGCCTGGGGGCACGCCGGCGCGCCGGTGCTGCGGGACGGCGCGCTGGTCGGGGTCGTGTCGGCGCGGGACATCCAGCGGGCGGTGGACGCAGGCCGGGACCACCTGCCGGTGGCGAGCCACATGAGCGGGGTCGTGCGCACGGTGGGGCCCGACGCCTCGCTCGAGGACGCGCTCGCGGCGATGGTCGACGGGGACATCGGCCGCCTGCCGGTCATGGAGACGGGCGTCGTGCGGGGGATCGTGAGCCGCGCCGATCTGCTCCGGGCGCTGTACGGCCCGGACGGTCGCGGGGACGACCGCGACGACGACCGCGACGACGACCGCGACGACGACGGAGACCCGGACGTCAGTCCGGCTTCTTCATCGGGACGGTGATGACCGGGACCCGCGACGTCCGGACGATCCGCTCCGCGACGCTGCCCATCAGCAGGTGCGCGAAGCCGGTACGCCCGTGCGTGCCGATGACCACCAGATCGGCGCCGATCTCGCCCACCATGCGCTCGATCTCCGCGTGGGCCTGACCGTCCACGAGGTGGGTCTGCACCCCGAGCTGGGTGTAGGGCGCGGAGAGCTCCTTGAGCCCCGCTTGCAGCTTCTGCGAGGCGCTGGCCGTCCACTCGGGGCTCGGCAGCACCGCGCCGTCCGGGAGCGCGAGCATCGGGATCTGGAACGCGTGCACCAGGTGCAGCTCCGCCCCCGTCTGCCGCGCGAGCCCCGCCGCGTAGCGCACCGCCTCCTCCGAGGCCTCGGAGAAGTCGACCGCGCACAGGATCTTCTTGATCAAGGTCACGGGCGCATCAGTAGCACGCCTCGTACCGTGGCGGAGGGGCGGCCAGAGCCGACGGGCGCGCGCAAATCTCGCGACCCGCGAGCGCACAACCCGCGCCGCCCCCGGCGCCGGCCCGGCAGATCGCGAGTCGATCGCCAGGCCCGCGGCTTGCAAGCAGTCGATCTCGACCGCCATGTCCTCCTCCGCCGACACCCGCGAGCGCCTCGAGCAGCTGGGCGTCTCCTTCGACGACGAGCAGTGGAGCGCCCTGCCCGCGCCCGCGCGGCGGCGGCTCGCCCAGCACCCGACCGGGAGCGCGGTGGAGCGGCGGAGCCTCCTGGCCCTGGTCCGCTGGCTCCGCGTGACCTTCCCGCCGGGCTGGGGACGCTCGCGCTGAGCGAGCGACGGAGTAGGCTGTGGCGATGACCGATCCGGCCATCTTCCACTCCCTGCTCGACTACGTCGGGTTCGGGGAGGAGGACGCCCGCGTCCTGGCCGCCCTGGGCTCGACCCTCGAGCCCTCGTTCGGTCCCATCATCGACGACTTCTACCGGGCGATCGTCAAGCGCCCCGACGCGATGGCGGTGTTCGCGGGCGGCGCCCCGCAGATCGCGCGGCAGAAGGTGCGGCTGCGCGAGTGGCTCGAGGAGCTGTTCTCCGGCGTGTACGACGACGCCTACTTCGAGCGCCGCGCGCGCATCGGCCGGACCCACGTGCAGATCGCGCTGCCCCAGCACTTCATGTTCGGCGCGATGAGCCTGGTCCGCGCGGGCCTCCACGACGCGCTCGCGCGGGCCGATCTGGACGACGGGGTGCGAACGCGCGGTCAGCGCGCGATCGACCGCATCTGCGACGTGGAGATCGCGATCATGCTCGAGACCTACCGGGAGCGGCTGGTCGAGCAGCAGCGCGGCCAGGAGCGGCTCGCGACGCTGGGCCAGCTCGCGGCCTCGGTGGGACACGAGCTGCGCAACCCGCTCGCGGTGATGTCGACCTCGCTCCACCTCCTCCGCCGCCGCATCGACGACCCCAAGGCGACCCACCACGCGGACAAGATCCAGCGGCAGATCGGCCTCGCCAACCGCATCGTCACCGACCTGCTCGCGATCGTCCGGGACCGCACCCCGCAGCGCACCCCGGTCGACCTGCCGCGCCTCATCGAAGAGGTGATCGACGGGACCCCGAACCCGCACGGCATCCCGATCCGCGTCCAGCTCGAGCGCGGCATGCCGCGGCTGCTCGTCGACCGCCTCCAGATCCGGCAGGTGCTCGCCAACCTCCTCGCCAACGCCTTCGAGGCGCAGGACGGGGTGGCGCGCCCGCAGGTCGTGATCGAGGCCACGCGCGAGGCCTCGCGCCTCCACGTCGCCGTCCTCGACGCGGGCCGAGGCATCCCGGAGGAGGTGCGCAAGCGGATGTTCGAGCCGCTGATGACGACGCGCGACACCGGGGTGGGCCTCGGCCTCGCGCTCTGCGAGCGGCTGGTGGAGGCGCACGGCGGCGCGATGATCGCGGAGAACCGCGACGAGGGCGGCGCGCGGGTCGGCTTCACCCTCCCCGAGGCCTTCGTCGACACGCCGCCGGAGTCGACATGACCCCGCGCGTCTTGGTGGTCGAGGACAACCGCGACCTCGCGGACAACGTGCAGGAGATCTTCGAGGAGACCGGCGCCGAGGTGGAGGTGCGCGGCGACTTCGCGGCCGCGGAGGCGGCGGCCCGCGCGGGCCGCTACGACCTCGCGCTCGTCGACGTCAACCTGCCGGCGGGCGCGAACGGGCTCGATCTCGTGCCGAGCATCCGCGAGACGTCGCCGGCCGGCGAGGTGATCGTCCTGACCGGCAGCGCGACCCTCAACTCGGCCATCGAGGCCGTCCGCCACGGCGTCTTCGCCTACGTGCCCAAGCCCTTCGACCCGCAGGACCTCTTGCGGCTGTCCGAGCGCGCGCTCGCCCAGGTGAGGCTCCGGGCCGAGCGGACCGCGCTCTCGCGTGAGCTCGCGCGCTCCGAGGCGCTGCACCGCGCGGTGCTCGACACCGTCGACTCGCTGATCGTCGGGGTGGACACCGACGGCTCCGTGCGGCTCTTCAACCGCGCGGCCGAGCAGGTCACCGGGCTCGACGCCGAGGAGGTCGAGGGGCGCGCGGCGGTGGAAGTGCTCGCCGAGGAGGAGGACCGGGACGAGCTGCGCGCGCTGCTCGCCGATCCGGCGGCGGGCCGCGAGGCGCGCATCGCCCTGGTGACCGCGGACCGCGAGCGCCGCGCGGTCCGCTGGACGGCGCGCCCGCTCGCGTCGAGCGCGGTCGAGGGGCCGATGGTGATCCTCAGCGGGGCCGACCTCACCGAGCGCCTCGCGCTGCAGCGCCGGGCGGCCGACGCCGAGGCGATGGCCGCCCTCGGGCGCATGACCTCGGCCCTCGCCCACGAGATCCGCAACCCGCTGAACGCGGCCACCCTCCAGCTCGAGCTGCTCAAGCGCGGCGCGCGCAAGCTGGAGGCGGAGCCGATGGAGCGCCGCGCCCGGATCGTCGCCGACGAGCTGCGGCGGCTCGGTTCGCTGCTCGACGACTTCCTCGGGCTGGCCCGGCCGACCGCGGTCGCCCTCACGCTCGTCGACGCGGCCCGGCTGATGCACGACGTCGCCCAGCTCCACGAGCCGCTCGTGGTGGAGGCCGGCCTGGTGCTCGAGGTCGCGCTCCCCGAGCCCTCGCCCGCGGTGCACGCCGACGCGAGCCGCCTCAAGCAGGCCGTCACGAACCTCGTGGTGAACGCGCTCGACGCGCTGCGCGAGCGGGGCCGCGGCACGATCGAGCTGGCGGTCGAGTCGCCGGACCCGGAGACGGTCTGCCTCATCGTGAAGGACGACGGCCCCGGGCTCGACAAGGACCCTCTCGATCTGCTGCGCCCCTTCGTCACCACGAAGCAGAAGGGCACCGGCCTCGGGCTCCCGATCGTGGCCCGCATCGCGGAGATGCACGGCGGGCGCCTCGAGATCGGCCCTCGCGAAGGCGGCGGGACGCGCGCGTGCCTCTGCCTGCCGCGCCGCTTCGGAGCGCCCACGTGAGCGTCGCGGCCATCCTCGCCGGCGCGGCGGCCGGCCTCGCGAGCGCGCCGCACTGCGCGGCGATGTGCGGGCCGCTCGCCGGCTGCGCGAGCGCCGAGCGCCCCCTCGCGGGCGGCGCCCAGTACCACGTCAGCCGGCTCGCGGCCTACGCGGTCGCCGGCGCGCTCGCCGGCTGGGGGAGCCGCTTCGTGCAGGAGCTGCTCCTCGGGCGGGCGGCCGGCGCGGTGTTCTCGTGGAGCGTCGCGCTCGCGCTCGCCCTGCTCGCCCACCGCCTCTGGCGCCGGCCCGAGGCTTCGCGCGCGGAGCGGCTCGTCACGCTGCGGCGCCCAGGCGAAGGCGGGCTCCGCGAGCGCGCGGCGAGCCTCGCCGACCGGCTCTGGGCTCACCTGCCGAAGCACCCGGCCGCCCTCGGCGCGATGACCGCGCTGCTGCCGTGCGGCGCGCTCTACGCCGCGCTCGCGCTCGCGGCGGGCGCCGGCGATCCGCTCTACGGCGCGCTCTCGATGGTCGCCTTCGGGGCGGTGAGCGCGCTGGGCCTCGTGGCCGTCGGCGCCGTCGCGGCGCCGGCTCGGCGACTGCTCAGCCGGCCGCTCGTCGCGCGGGGCCTGGCCACGGTGTGCCTCGTGGCAGCCTTCGTGTTCGCGGTCCGCCCGATCACCGCGATCACCGAGGGACCGGCCGAGAGCTGCCACGCGCCCTGAGGCGAGCGCCGCGACGCCCCGCCGCGTGCGCGCGCTACTCCTCTTCGTCGCCGGCCGCCCACTCGCGGAGGCGGTACTGGATCTTCCTGCGGCTGATGCCGAGCACCTCGGCCGCCTTCGCGGTCGAGCCGCCGACCGCGTCGAGCGTCTTCTCGATCGCCACGCGCTCGAGCTCGGCCATCGTGATCCCCGGGATGAGCAGCGAGAGCCCCGCCTCGCCCCGCGCCTCACCCGGCTCCACGCTCGGCAGCAGCTCGGGCCCGATCTGGGGGCCGGTCGCGAGGACGACCGCCCGCTCGACCGCGTTCTGCAGCTCCCGCACGTTGCCCGGCCACGGGTAGTGGACGAGGGCCTGCATCGCCTCGTCGGTGAAGCCCCGGACGTCGCGGTCGTTCTCCTCCGCGAACCGCCGCACGAAGTACCGGGCGAGCAGCGGCACGTCCGACGGCCGGGCGCGCAGGGGCGGGACCTCGAGCTCGATGACGTTGAGCCGGTAGTACAGGTCCTCGCGGAACTCCCCGTCCGCGATCATCTGGCGCAGGTCGCGGTTGGTCGCGGCCACGACCCGGACGTCCACCCGCAGGGTCTCGTTGCCCCCCACCCGCTCGAGCTCGCGCTCCTGAAGAAAGCGAAGCAGCTTGACCTGGATCGGCCGGGGGATCTCGCTGATCTCATCGAGGAAAAGCGTGCCGCCGTCCGCCTGCTCGAAGCGCCCTACCCGCCGCGCGCTCGCGCCGGTGAACGCGCCCTTCTCGTGACCGAACAGCTCGGACTCGAGGAGCGACTCCGCGAGCGACGCGCAGTTCAGCTTCACCAGCGGCTTGTCCTTGCGCCGGCTGTTCTGGTGGATCGCGGCCGCGATGAGCTCCTTGCCGGTGCCCGACTCGCCGCGGATGAGGACGGTCGCCCGCGAGCTCGCGACCTGGCCGACCGTCTTGAGCAGTCGCTGCATGCTCGGGTGGTCGCCCACGATCTGGTCGAAGCGGTACGCGCGATCGAGCCGGTCGCGCAGCGACTGGGCCTCGGCCGAGAGCCGCGAGCGCGCGATCGCGCGGCCGACCAGCGCGAGCAGCGCGTCGAAGTCGAGCGGCTTCGTCAGGTAGCTCTCGGCGCCCTTGCGGATCGCCTCGACCGCGGTGTCGATGCTCCCGAAGGCGGTCATCACGACGAACGTCGCGTGGGGCGCGAGGGCGCGGCCGCGCTCGAGCAGCTCGAGCCCGTCGACCCGGGGCATCTTGAGGTCCGTCAGGACCACCTCGGGATCGAAGCCCTCGAGCTCGTCCAGCGCCTCCTGGCCGTCGCGCGCCATGAGGGTCTCGAAGCCCTCTTCCGAGAGCAGATCGTGGAGCGCCTCGCGGGCGTTGTCCTCGTCGTCCACGATCATGATGCGGCCACCGGTCGCCATGGCGCAGCATGATGCGCGCCAGGGCGCGCGTGATCCAGCGAGAGTAGGGTATACATCGTCGGGACATGGCCTTCGCGACCCACATCCTCGTGCCCACGGACTTCTCCGACGCCGCCAAGCTCGCGGTGGAGGCCGCCGCGCTCCTCGCCGTGCAGCTCCGCGCGAAGCTGTCGCTCGTGCACGTCCACGACCCGGGCGCGCTGCGACCGCCGGCCCAGATCGCGTTCAGCCGGAACGTGCAGAAGGACCTCGACGTCCAGGTCCGCGAGGCGGCCGAGGGCTCGCTCGAGGCGCTGCGCGCCGAGCTCGCGGAGCGGGTGCCCGCGGTGAAGGCGAGCGTCGTCGACCACGAGTCCGCCGCCCAGGGGGTGGTCGAGCACGCCGAGGTCATCGGCGCCGACCTCATCGTCATCGCGACCCACGGGCGCACCGGCCTCAAGCACCTCCTCATCGGCAGCGTGGCCGAGCGGGTGGTCCGGTTCTCGCCCGTCCCGGTGCTCACGCTCCGCTCCAAGAGCGCGGACTGAGCGCGCGGACCGCTCAGGTTCCGTCGAGGAGGATGTGGCGGGCCATCACCCCGCCGGTCCCCGCGACGTAGACGTGGCTCGACGAGCGGTAGACCGCGCGGAGGCTGGCCGTCCCGATCACGAGGCGCGAGGGTCCCCAGCTCCCGTCCTCGCCGCGCACGAGCGAGGTTCCGTCGTCGCCGACCGCCATGGGGCGGCCCTCCGGCCCGAGCCCGACCGCGTGCAGCGCGGGGCCGCCGCGCCGCTCGACGACGCAGGACGACTCGTGGACGCGCACGATCACTCCGTCGTCGCCCACCGCCCACGCGCCGATCGGCCAGCGCCCCACCGCGCGCAGGGTCACGCCGACGTCGCAGGGCACGCGCGCGAAGCCGCGCTCGTCGAGGCGCAGCACCGCGCCGCCGTCGCCGACCGCGATCGCCGAGGAGGCATCGCCGGCGAGCCCGTGGAGGTCGCCGACGTCGGGGACCACGTTGGCGCGCAGCCCGTCCAGCCGACCGCGCAGCACGATGCCGCCCGCCCCGACCATCATCAGCCCGTCCGCGTCGCCCACCACCCCGCGGAGCGACGCCTCGGTCGGTGACGGGACGAGCGTGGCCACGTCGTGGCGGATGTCGACGATCGCGCCGTAGTCCCCGACCGCGAGGGCGCGCCCCTCGGCGAGCTGGAGCAGCGCCGCGAGCCCGGCCTCGGTCGGCGACTCGCGCTCGCCGAAGCCGCCCTCGGTCTGCTGGATGACCTTGCCCCACTCCCCGACCCCGAGCAGCGCCCCGCCCATCGCGCCGAGCGCGCGCAGCGGGTAGGTCGGCCCCGCGGTGCGGGTCCGCACGTGATCTTGCTCGATGGTGGCGAGCCGGCCCCCGATCCCGACGAGCCACGAGCGCCCCTCGGTGGCTCCGTCGACCCCGTGCCAGACACGGTCGAAGCCGCTCGGGAGCTCGACCGTCCCGTCGCCGCTCAGCAGGAGCACGCGCCCGGCGGTGGTCACGGCCGCGACCCGGCCGTGGTCGCACGACACCGCGGTGAAGCTCTCCCCCTCGGGGCCTCGCAGGGCGCGCCACGTTCCGTCCGCGAGCCGCCGCAGGAGCGCCCCCCGATCACCCACCGCGTAGACGCTCCCCGAGGGGCAGCCGCCGATGCCCCGGAGCGCGCGAGAGACCGGCGTCGGCTCGACGACCGGGCCGTCCTCGCCGATCCGCACGATCGTCCCGCCCGCGCCGGCCACGAAGCGATCAGGACCGCGCGCGAAGACCGCCATCAGGTCCACCTCGGTGCCGATCGCCACGAGGCGCGCGCCGCTCGCGTCCACCTCGAGGACGGTCCCGCCGTCTCCCACCGCCGTGGCCTGGCCCTCGCCGGTGGCGGCCACCGCCCTCAGATCGACCTCGACCCCGGCCTCGATCGGGCGCACCGCGTCCGCCTCCATCCGGAGGATGGTCCCGCGGTCGCCCACCGCGATCGCCTCGCCCCCGCCCGTCCACGCCACGCCGCGCAACGCCGCGTCGGTGCCGGTGTCGATCGCGAAGAGCCCGTCGTCCGCGTAGCGGAGCGCCGCGCCGCCCACCCCGACGAAGAGCGCGCGCTCGCCGGCATCGCTGGTGTCGACCGCGTAGAGCGTCGGCAGCGCCATCGGCCGCGGGTTGACCCACGTCCAGCCGACGCCGCCCCCCGAGCTGACCATCGCGCGCGTGCTCGGCTCGGCCGGTGTGGGCAGCGGCGGGAAGTCCTCGTCGTCCGGGGGCGCGATCCGCTCGTCGCCCATCGCGTCGTAGATCGCCCAGCCCGCGAGCGCGGCGACTCCGATACCCATCGCGATCGCAGCGAGCTTGGCCGTCCCCCCGGCTCCCCCGGGCGGCGGCGGCGGCGGCGGCGGCGGATCGTCGTCCACGGCGCTCATCGCGCACGAGTAGAGCACATCTCCGATCCCTGGACCGGCGCACCCAACCGCCCGTTGAAGAACCGACCGTGATGGATCGGGGTCGTCAGGCGCGCGGGGAGGTTCTTCAGCGGGCTGCTAAAGAAGGGACGGCCGCCGCCGATTCTCAAGCTGGGACATGGCCGCCGCCTCCACATTGCCGCCGAAGCTGCTGCCCTCCGACGCAGGGCGCTGGATTCAACCGCCCGCCGAGGCGGCGCCGGCGCGCGATCGGCTCCTCGCGCAGATCCGCGCCGGAGGGATCGATCGCCCGCTCGACCTGCGCGGCGTGCGCCTGACCGGCGCGGACCTGTCGGGCGTCGATCTGTCGGGCGTCGACCTGGTCGGCGCCGAGCTCAGCCGGGCCAACCTCTCTGGCGCGCGCCTCGCCGGCGCGGACCTCGGCTCGGCGACCCTCGACGGCGCGATCCTCGACGGAGCCGAGCTGGCCGGGGCGAGCCTGATCGGCGCCTCGTTCGAGGACGCGAGCCTCGCCCGCGCCGGGTTCGGGCGCGCCGACGTCCGCAAGGTGTCGTTCTTCGGCGCCAACCTCGAGGGCGCGAGCTTCGTGGAGGCCACGCTGCGCGGGAGCGACCTGCGAACCGCCAAGTGCGAGGGCGCGCGGTTCAGCGGCGCGGATCTGTCACGCACCGACTTCGGGCAGGCCGATCTGTCCCACGCCGACCTCTCGAGCGCGGACGTGCGCCGGGCGTCCTTCGTCGAGGCCGATCTCAGGCGCGCGCGCCTGCGCTCGCTGCGCGGGTTCGAGAGCGCGTCCTTCCTGCGCGCGGACGTGCGCGACGTGGACTTCAGCGGGGCCTACCTCCTGCGCCGCCACGTGGTGGACGAGAACTACCTCGACGAGTTCAAGAACCGCAGCCAGCTCAACCGCGCGGTCTACGCGCTCTGGTGGCTCACCTCGGACTGCGGCCGGAGCCTGAGCCGCTGGAGCCTCTGGACGCTCGCGATCGCGATCGCCTTCGGCTTCGCCTTCACCGCGGTCCACGTCGACTACGGGGATCACGCCACGTGGCTGTCGCCGTTCTACTTCAGCCTCGTGACGCTCACGACGCTCGGCTACGGCGACGTCCTGCCCGCCTCGGAGGCGGCCCAGGCGCTCGCGATGGCCGAGGTGAGCCTCGGCTACATGATGCTCGGCGGGCTGATCAGCATCTTCAGCAACAAGCTCGCGCGCAGAGGGGAGTGACCGTGCTCGGCTGGATCAAGCGGCGGATGACCAAGAAGGAGGACCCGCAGGAGCAGCTCCGCGCGATCCTCGGCGACTATCAGCTCCCCACCTTCCCGATCGTCGCGAACCGCGTCCTCGGGCTGCTGCGCGATCCCAACGTCGGCCTCGGGGAGGCCGGCGAGGCGCTCGCGGAGGACCCGGGCCTCAGCGCGAAGGTGCTCAACCTCGCGAACTCGAGCGCCTTCGCGACCCGGCACGAGGTGCGGAGCGTCGGCCAGGCCGCGAGCCTGCTCGGCCGCGCGTCGCTCGAGTCGGTGATCCTCACGGTGGTGGTCGGCCGTGCGCTGCCCGCGCCCGCCATCGACGGCTTCGACGCCCGGCGCTTCTGGCAGACCGCGGCCCGACGCGCGGCCGCGTCCAAGGCGATCGCCGAGCTCGTCCACCCCCGGAGCAAGAGCGAGAGCTTCACCGCCTCGCTCCTCGGCGACATGGCCGTCCCGCTCCTCGGCCAGGCCCACGGCGCGCGCTACTCCGAGGTGCTCCAGCAGTGGCACGCCGACGGCGGCGACCTCGCCAAGCTCGAGCGACAGGCGCTCGGGACCGACCACGCGCACGTCGCCGGGTGGGTCGCCGAGAGCTGGCAGTTCCCGACCGCGCTGAGCAACGCGATCGGGGCGCACCACGACAGCGAGACCGAGCAGGACGCGATCCCGCCCGCGATCGGCCTCGTGGCGCCGCTGGGCGAGGGCGACGACCCCTCGGGCTTCGACCAGGTCGTCGAGGGCGTCGCGCAGCGCTACGGGGTGCCGACGGACACGGTGGTCAAGCTCCTCCACCAGAGCTTCGAGGAGGCGAGCGACATCGCGTCCCGGATGGTGTGATACGCGCGCCCGGGCCGGTCAGCCGGCGGACTCGCTCGGGAGGAAGATCCCGAGCTGATCCTCGAGCATGCGCCGGACCACGCCGGTCATCCGTCGCTCGATCTCCTCGCGGCTGCGGAACAGCGACCACGCGGGCCGCTCGTCGACGCCCGAGGCATCGGTCGCGCCGAGCGCCTCGACCCACCGGATGCGCTCCTGCGGCGAGGGGTGACTGTCGTAGGGCGACGCCTCGCGATGAAGCGCCTTGTGGATCTCCACCTCCACGTCGACGGGATCGTGGTCGCCCGTCGGCTGCAGCTCGTAGAAGTTCGTGAGCGCCGGCCGCGTGTCGACGATCTCCGCGATCGCCGCCCGGTGGGAGGCCTCGCTCCGTCATCCGCGCCGGAGTCTGCTAGAACGTTCGGCCCGTGGCCCTCCACGTCCTCGCCGATCCCCCCGACGCCCGCGACGCCGCGGACTGGCGCTGGCAGCTCCGCCACGCGGTCACGTCGCCCGCGGCGCTCGAGGCGGCGCTCCCGCTGACCGATGAGGAGCGGGAGGGGGCCCGGCACGCGGCCGCGCAGGGCTTCCCCATCGCGATCACGCCGTACTACCTGTCGCTGATCGATCCGGCCGATCCGGCCGACCCCATCCGCCGCCAGTGCGTCCCGCGCGCCGAGGAGGCGATCGAGGTGCGGGGAGATCTGCGCGATCCCCTCGGCGAGGAGGCGCACGAGGTCGCCCCCGAGCTCGTCCAGCGCTACCCGGACCGCGCGCTGCTGCTCGTGAGCGACCGCTGCAGCGTCTACTGCCGCTTCTGTACCCGCTCGCGGATGGTCGGCGCGGGCGGAGGCGCGCGCTCGCTCGAGCGCCTCGAGCCCGCCCTCGCGCACCTCGCGGCCCACCCGGAGATCCGCGAGGTCATCGTGAGCGGCGGCGACCCGCTCGTCGGCGCGACCTCCCGGCTCGAGGCGCTCCTCGGCCGGCTCGCGGCCCTGCCCCACCTCGACACCGTGAGGATCGCCACGCGGGTCCCGGTGACGCTGCCCATGCGCGTCGACGACGCGCTCTGCGAGGCCCTGCGCGCCTTCCCGGCGACCTGGGTGATGACCCACTTCAACCACCCGCGGGAGCTCACCGAGGCGTCGAGCGCGGCCCTCGCGCGCCTGATCGACCACGGCCTGCCGGTCATGAACCAGACCGTGCTCCTGCGCGGGGTCAACGACGACGCTCCGACCCTCGAGGCTCTCTTCCGGGGGCTCGTCAAGCGCCGGGTTCGGCCCTACTACCTGCTACAGGCGGACCCGGTCCGAGGAACCGGCCACCTCCGAACCCCCCTCGCGACCGGCGAGCGGATCATGGCCCAGCTCCAGGGTCGGCTCAGCGGGATCGCGCTCCCGAAGCTCATCGTGGACACCCCCGGCGGACACGGAAAAGTCCCTCACGGCCCCTCCTACGTGGCCGCGCGCGCACCTGGGCGGACGACGTTCCGGACCTTCCGCGGAGAGCTGGTCGACTACCTCGATCCGCCCTCCGTGACGCGCGAGGCTGGGCAATCGACGGCGAGAGAGGTATAGCCCGGCCCATGACGAGCGCGCTGACCCTCACGCGGACCACGATCGGCCAGAAGGTCGTCGTGGCGGTGACCGGGCTGATCCTCTTCGGCTTCGTGATCGGCCACTTCCTCGGCAACCTGATCCTCTTCGTCGGGCCCGAGGCGTTCATCGACTACGGCTGGACCCTCAAGCACAACCCGCCGCTCCTCTGGGGCACGCGGATCACGCTGCTGGTGGCGGTGGTCACCCACATCGGCCTGACGATGTCCCTCGCCCGGCGCAACGCCTCGGCCCGACCGAGCCGTTACAAGAAGGCGCGCGAGGACCAGGTCACGAGCTACGCGGCGCGCACGATGGTGATCAGCGGCCCGCTCCTCGCGGGGTACATCCTCTTCCACATCGCGCACTTCACCGCGCCCGGCCTCGCGTTCGGCGGCGCCGAGTTCGACCACGTGAACATCTACGCGAACGTGGTCTCGAGCTTCAACGTGTGGTGGGTCGCGGCGATCTACGTCTTCGCCAACGCGATGCTCGGGCTGCACCTCTTCCACGGCGCGTGGAGCGCGCTGCAGAGCGTCGGCGCGCAGCACCCGCGCTACGACAGCATCCGCCGCAACCTCGCCATCGGCCTCGCGGTGATGGTGGCCGGCGGCAACATGATGATCCCGCTCGCGGTGCGCGGCGGGCTGGTCGGCGACGCGGAGCAGCTGCGGGCGGCCGCGGAGCACGCCGAGGAGCTGCGCGCGGAGGCCGGGATGCTCACCGGCGACCACGACGACGTGTCCGGCGAGGAACTGGAGTAAGGCGATGACCCTCAAGTCCAACGCGCCGACCGGCGACATCGAGAAGCGGTGGGACAAGCACCGCTTCGACATGAAGCTCGTCAACCCCGCCAACAAGCGCAAGTTCGACGTGATCGTGGTGGGCACCGGCCTCGCCGGCGCCTCGGCGGCCGCGACGATGGCGGAGCTCGGCTACAACATCAAGGCGTTCTGCTACCAGGACAGCCCGCGCCGCGCGCACAGCATCGCCGCCCAGGGCGGCATCAACGCGGCCAAGAACTACCAGAACGACGGCGACAGCGTGTATCGCCTGTTCTACGACACGGTGAAGGGCGGCGACTTCCGCTCGCGCGAGAGCAACGTCTATCGCCTCGCGCAGGTCAGCGTGAACATCATCGACCAGGCGGTCGCCCAGGGCGTGCCCTTCGCGCGCGAGTACGGCGGCCTCCTCGCGAACCGCTCGTTCGGCGGCGCGCAGGTCAGCCGCACGTTCTACGCGAAGGGCCAGACCGGCCAGCAGCTCCTGCTCGGCGCCTACTCGGCGCTCAGCAAGATGATCGCGGCCGGCAAGGTCGAGATGTACACGCGCCACGAGATGCTCGAGCTGATCGTCGAGGACGGTCGGGCGCGCGGCATCGTCGTGCGCGACCTCAACACCGGCAAGCTCGAGGCCCACACCGCCGACGCGGTCTGCCTCTGCACGGGCGGCTACGGCAACGTCTTCTACCTGTCGACGAACGCCAAGGGCTGCAACGTCACCGCCAGCTGGCGCGCGCACAAGCAGGGCGCCTACTTCGCGAACCCCTGCTACACGCAGATCCACCCGACCTGCATCCCGCCGAGCGGCGACTACCAGAGCAAGCTCACCCTGATGAGCGAGTCGCTCCGCAACGACGGCCGCGTCTGGGTGCCCAAGGACCCCAAGGACGCGACGAAGGACCCGACGTCCATCTCCGAGAAGGACCGGGACTACTACCTCGAGCGTCGCTACCCCGCGTTCGGCAACCTCGTCCCGCGCGACATCGCGAGCCGCGCGGCCAAGAAGGCCTGCGACGACGGCTTCGGCGTCGGCCCGATGGTCGGCGGCAAGCGCACGGGCGTCTACCTGGACTTCGCCGACGCGATCAAGCGCGAGAGCAAGGAGCGCATCCTCGAGAAGTACGGGAACCTCTTCGAGATGTACGAGCGCATCACGGGCGACGACCCGTGCGAGACGCCGATGCGCATCTACCCGGCGAGCCACTACACGATGGGCGGGCTCTGGGTGGACTACAACCTCATGAGCAACGTGGACGGCCTGTTCGTCCTCGGCGAGGCGAACTTCTCCGACCACGGCGCGAACCGGCTCGGCGCGAGCGCGCTGATGCAGGGCCTCTCGGATGGCTACTTCGTCATCAGCTACTCGATGGGCAACTACCTCGCCCGCGTCGGCAAGAACGACATCAAGGCCGACTCGTCGGCCGCCAAGGGCGCGGTGAAGGCGGTCGAGAAGCGCATCTCGGACCTCATCGAGATCGGGCAGAAGGGGAGCACGCACCCCGACGAGTTCCACCGCAAGCTCGGCACGCTGATGTACGACTACTGCGGCATGAGCCGCAACGCGGACGGCCTCAAGAAGGCGCTGGAGGAGATCCCGACGCTCCGCGAGCAGTTCTGGGACGACGTCCAGATCCTCGGCAGCGGCACCGAGCTCAACATGATGCTCGAGAAGGCGGGCCGCGTGGCCGACTTCCTCGAGCTCGCCGAGCTCATGTGCCACGACGCGCTCGACCGCGACGAGAGCTGCGGCGCGCACTTCCGCGAGGAGCACGTGCGCGAGGACGGCGAGGCCAAGCGCAACGACGAGGACTACACCTACGTCGCCGCCTGGGAGCACAGCGGCGACCACGCCAACCCCAAGCTGCACAAGGAGTCGCTGGAGTTCGAGTACGTCAAGCTCAGCCAGCGCTCCTACAAGTAGCGCTCCTACACGTAAGGCGACCGCGATGTCCGACGACACCATCGATCTCAAGCTCTTCGTCTGGCGCCAGGAGGGGCCCGACGCTCCCGGCGACTTCCAGGACTACAGCAAGTACGCCAAGGGCGTCTCGACCCACGCGTCGTTCCTCGAGATGCTCGACCTGGTGAACGAGCGCATGTCGGCCGACGGCGAGCGGCCGATCGTGTTCGACCACGACTGCCGCGAGGGCATCTGCGGCTGCTGCGGCGCGGTGATCAACGGCATCCCGCACGGCCCGCAGAAGCAGACGACCACGTGTCAGCTCCACATGCGTCAGTTCGAGAACGGCGCCGAGATCTACGTGGAGCCTTTCCGAGCGGGCGCGTTCCCGATCGTGAAGGACCTCATGGTCGATCGGTCGAGCTTCGACGACATCATCCAGGCGGGCGGCTTCATCTCGGTGCGGACGGGCAGCGCGCCCGACGCCAACGAGATCCCGATCCCGAAGGAGAGCGCCGACGCCTCGATGGACGCGGCGACGTGCATCGGCTGCGGCGCCTGCGTGGCCGCGTGCCCCAACGCCTCGGCGAGCCTCTTCACCGCGGCGAAGCTCGCGCACCTCAACATGCTGCCGCAGGGCCAGGCCGAGCGGTACAAGCGCACCCGGCTGATGATCCAGGCCCACGACGACGCGGGCTTCGGCGGTTGCACCAACCACCGCGAGTGCGAGGCGGCGTGCCCCAAGGGCATCAGCACCGACTTCATCGCGCGGGCCAACCGCGACCTCCTCGTCGCGACCGTCACCGGCAAGGACGGCCGGCTCGTCTGACGCCCGGCGCCCCGAGGCGCGGGGCGCTTGACATGCTCGACCCCCGGCGCTCCCCTCAGGTGGGGTGGCGAGCGAGGTCGACAGGCTGCTGCAGCCCGCGGAGGTCGTCGATCCCCGCGTGGGGATGACGCTCAGCGGGCGCTACGAGCTGCTCTCGCGCATCGGCGACGGCGGGATGGGCAGCGTCTACGAGGCGCGCCACCTGGTGATCGAGAAGACGGTCGCGGTGAAGATCCTGCGGGCGGATCTCGCGACCAACGCCGAGCAGGTCGCCCGGTTTCGGCGCGAGGCGACGGCCGCGGCCGCGATCGGGCACCGCAACATCATCGACGTCCACGACATGGGTCGGGCGGACGACGGCGCGGTGTTCATGGTGATGGAGCGCCTGCGCGGCGAGGACTGGGCGGAGGTGCTCGAGCGCACGGCGCCCTCGCTCCCCGAGATCGTCGCGGTGCTCGATCAGGTCCTCGACGGGCTCGGCGCGGCCCACGCCGCGGGCGTGCTGCACCGCGACCTCAAGCCGGCCAACGTCTTCGTCTGCGAGGACGGAACGGTGAAGCTGCTCGACTTCGGGGTCAGCAAGGTGCTCGCCGGCACGCAGCTCTCGACGAGCACCGGGGTCACCATGGGGACGCCGGTGTTCATGTCGCCCGAGCAGGTGCGGGACTCGAAGCACGTCGATCACCGCACCGACCTCTACGCGGTCGGGGTGATGCTGTTCTACGCGCTGAGCGGGCGCTACCCCTTCGAGGCGAGCTCGATCGCGGGCATCGCGTACAAGATCGTCGCCGAGCCCCCGCCCTCGATCCACACCCTGGTCGACGGCGTGCCCGACTGGGTGGAGGCGCTCCTCGCGAAGCTGCTCGCCAAGGATCCCGACGACCGCCTCAGCACCTGCGAGGAGGTCCGTGACGCGCTCCGCGCCGGCCTCGGCGACGTGTCCGTCCCGGGGCTCGCCGGCACCGCGCTCGCCGACACCGGGCTCGCCGACACCGTGGCCGCGACGCCGTCCCTCACGCCGCCGGCCGCGCGCGCCGCGCCCCGGACCCCGGTGATCACCCGGCGCTCGCCCAAGCAGC
>JAUHXR010000472.1 GCA_030426845.1 Polyangia bacterium
GGAGCGACGTGACGTCGAGGGCGAGGGCCGCCCCGCTCGCGACCAGCGTCAGCCCGCCCTCGCGCGGGGCGAGCGCGCTCGCGGTCGGGTCGACGATCGAGCCGGAGACCGGCGCGTGCTCGAACCCATTCACCTGGAACTGCGGCGGCGGCGGGCAAGGCCCGGGTACGCACATCATCGACAGAGGCGGCGCGTCCTCGAGCATGTGCTGGAGCATGTAGCGGCTCATCAGGCCCACCTCGAGGGCGCGCTCCACCGTGTCGTCGACGCTGCCGAGGCGCGCGGCGTCGTCGCCGTCGTCGAGCGCGTCCGTCGTCCAGCGCATCGTCACCGTGTCGTCGAGGCGCTCGCCGGAGGGCTGGTAGCGCGGCGCGGCCACGAAGGAGCAGACGTCGCGGCGGGTCGCGCCGAACGCCGAGGCCTCCACGAGGATCGCGTTGACGCCGTAGCGCGCCTCCACCATCGCGCGGGCGAGCCCGACGTCGTCGACCGCGGCGGGCTCGCCGTCGATGCGCACCTCGACGCCGTCGACCCGCTGATCGACCGCGACGAGCACCTCGACCAGCTCGCCCTGATCGGCGACGAGCATCGCCCCCTCCTGGGGCAGCACGCAGCGGACGAGCGGGTCCATGCGGCCGGGCGGGCCGGCGTCCGAGTCGGGGTTCGGGGGCGGGCTCGCGTCGCAGCCGACCACCGCGGCGACGGTGACGAGGGCCAGCGCGGCGGAGAGCGCGGAGTTGCAGCGGCGCATGGGCGAGAGAATAGCAGCGCGCCGCCGTTGCGCGTGCCCCGCCGACGCGGCGATCCTCACCGGATGCGAGGGACTCGGTGGGCGTGGATCGGGCTGCTGGCGCTGCTCGGGGGGTGCGGGAGCTGCGACGGGCCGGAGGTCGACCCGGAGCTGGTCGCGAGCGCGGTGGATCAGACGGTCGCGACCGCGGAGCAGGGCAGCGGCGAGCTCGCCGATCGGGCCGCGGCGCTGCTGGACGAGGGGGACGAGGGCGGCGCGCCAGCGACCGCCGCCCCGCCCCCGCCGGCGCGGGACGGCAACCGGGCCCGGCTCCTCATCAACGGCGAGGCCTCCTTCCTCACGCGGCTGCGGCTGATCGAGGAGGCCGAGGAGTCGATCTACATCCAGGCGCTCATCTTCAAGGCCGACACCGTCGGCTGCGCGATCGCCGACCGCCTGATCGCGCGCAAGCGCGAGGACCCCGACCTCGACATCCGGGTGATCGTCGACGCCTACGCCAACATCCAGGACTACGACGCCCAGATGCTCTACTTCGAGATGATGGACGCGGGCATCGAGGTGCAGGGCTACGAGCCGCTGTTCCTCGAGTGGATGAACGAGATCGACACCGAGGACTGGACCGCAGGCAACAAGCGCTACCACGAGAAGTACTGGGTCATCGACGGCCGGCGCGCGGTGCTCGGGGGGATGAACGTCGGCGACGAGTACGCGCGCGTCGGGGACGACCCCGCGCTGGTCTGGCGCGATCAGGACGTCTACCTCGAGGGGCCGGTGGTCCGCGACGTCGCGGCGGCCTTCGAGGAGAACTTCGCCGAGCTGCAGCGCCTCGCCGAGCGCCGCCCGCGCATCCTGGAGTCCGACGCCTACTGGAGCGCGTGGCGCCAGGTGCACCCCGAGCTGCGCGCGCGGGTGAGCGAGTCGATGGGCCGGGGCCGCGCGTGGCGCAGGGCCCGGCGCGCGCGCCTCGACCGCGAGGCGATGCGCGGCCGGGCGGTCGAGAGCCCGGTGCACGACGACGTCACGGTGCGCTTCGTCCGGAGCCGCCCGCGCCTCGGCGAGCGCTGGATCGACCGCGCGTACCGCGAGCAGATCGACGCCGCCCAGACGAGCGTCGTGATCGCCAACGCCTACTTCATCCCGACCGACGCGCTCCAGGCCGCGCTCATCCGCGCCGCCCAGCGCGGCGTCGAGGTGACCGTGCTGACCAACAGCAAGGAGACGAACGACATCCCCCTGATCAACGACGCGGGCCGCATCGCCTACCGGCCGCTCATGGACGCGGGGGTGCGGGTCTACGAGTGGCACGCCGAGCGTCACGACGAGGGGACCTGGCACGCGAAGATCGCGATCTTCGACCAGCGCGTCGCGATCGTCGGCTCGTACAACCTCGACGCGCGCAGCCTCGCGCTCAACTCCGAGGACGTCGTCGTGATCGAGGACCCGCGGATCGCGGCCGAGCTGCACGGGCGCGTCATCGACACGGACCTGCGCTTCGCCGATCGGATCACCGCGGCCCAGGCCGAGGCGTGGGCGGACCCGAGCCTCATCCCGGCCATGGATCGCGTGCCCGAGCTGCCGTGGTGGGATCCGCGCTTCGACGCGGACCGCTTCGAGCTGTTCCTCATCGGCCAGGCGAGCCGCGGGCTCTGAGCGCTCAGATCACGACGGTCGCGCAGCCGAGCGCGATGTCGACCCGCCCGCTCATGTCGGCGCTCACCACGTCGCAGGTCGCCGGGCAGACGACGATGTCGTCGCCCTCGTAGTACCAGCCCTGGCCCGCGCAGCCGTCGAACGAGCCGACGTTCGGCAGGACCTGCTCGGCGGCGCCGCTCGGGGTGTAGATGACGTTCACCTGGTTGCGGTCGAGCGCCATCCCGGCCGGCGGCTCGGGCAGCCCGTAGCGGCAGGGCAGCGGGGTCGGCACCGCGATCGCGGCCGTGAGGGTCGAGAAGAGCCCCGTCCAGTCGGGCGTGCAGATCGACAGGGTCTGGCCGCCGGTGGCCATCGAGAGCGCCCAGTAGCGGTCGCCGTTGTCGGCCGCGTCGCCGTTGGGTCCGGTGCAGCCGTCTTGCTGAATGATGCAGGCGATCGGGTCGCAGTGGCGCGAGCCCGGCGGGGACGCGATCGTGTGGAAGGTGAACGCGTGGCCCAGCGCGGCCGTCATGTCGGTCTGGAACTGGCTCCAGCCGAGGCCGCTCTCGTCGTCGGTCACCACCACGAAGTGCGTGGCCGCGGCCGGCCGCAGGAACGCCTGGTAGTCCGCGAACCGATCGAGCGGCGCGCTCAGCCCGTCGTGAGACTGCACGTCGTGTTGCACGTACAGGAACCGCTCCGGGTCGACGCCGAGCGGCGCGGGCACCGAGACGAACTCCATCGCGCTGACCATGATCACGTGGTAGTCGATGCCCGACGAGCCGATCGCGGCCGCGAAGTCGTTGATGTTGCGCTGCACGATGTCGGCCTCGCCGCGCATGCTGCCCGAGCGGTCGACCACCCAGATCACGTCGACCGGCTGCAGACCGCTCTCGGCCTGGGTCGTCTGGGCGGCGCACTCCATGAAGCCGCCGCCCGGGCCCGCGTCGTAGCCGCCGGTCCACCCGCCGCCGGGACCCGCGTCGGATCCGGGGGGCGCCGGGGGCGTGGGCGGGCGTCCGGTGGGCGGCGGGCTCGGGGAGCAGCCCGGCCCCGCGGCGAGGGCCACCGGGAGGGCGAGGGCGACCAGGGTGAGGGCAGGGCGACGCATGGCGAGTGACGTTGCAAGCCCCGATCCCGGCCTCGGTGGGCCCCGTCTCGCCCGGGCGGGTAGCTCGAGACGGCAGGTCGGGGACTCCAGGACCCACGCCGGAGACTCCAGTACCCCTTGACCAGGGACACGGGCGCGCGACCCTCGGGCCGTGCCGTGGCTCCGACGTCGAGGGGTGGACCTGGCCGGCGTGCTGGCCGCGCTGGCGCTCGGCGCCCCGTCGCTCGCCTACGCCTACGGCCGCGACCAGGCGATGTTCCACTACGTCGCCCGCGAGTGGCTGCTCCACGGACGCTGGCCCTACGCGCAGGTGTTCGAGACGAAGCCGCCGGGGATCTTCCTGGTCTACGGCGCGGGCGCGCTCTTCGGAGACGCTCTTTGGCCCGCGCGCCTGCTCGATCTGCTGGCGGTGACCGCGACCGGCGCGCTGGCGGGGTGGATCGCGGCGCGGGACCGCGGGGGCGCGATCGCGGCCGGGGCCCTCGCCGCGGTGGGCCTCCACTACGCGGTCTTCGACTACTGGCACACCGCCCAGGTCGAGGCGTGGGTGGGGCTCGGCCTGATGATCGCGCTCGCGGCTGCGCTCGAGGTCGAGGCGCCCCGCCGCGCCGGGATCGGCGTCGGCGCCGGGATCGCGGTCGCGCTGGTCTTCAAGGTCACCGCGCTGCCCGCAGCCGCGGTGCCGCTCGCCGCCCTCGCCTGGGCGCGGTGGCGCGACCGCCCCGCGCTGCGCCAGGCCTTCGCCGCGGCCGGGCTCACCGCGGGCGCGTCGCTCGGCGCGATCGGGCTCGTCTTCGCGCTCGGCGCGGGTCGCGCGCTCGGCGACCTGGTCCTCTACCTGCGCGCCTACGCGGCCCTCGGAGACGCGCCGCTCGGCGCGAGCCTCGAGCGCTTCTTCCTCACCCACGCGGTGGTGGCCACCGGCCTCGGCGCGGGGGCGGCGCTGATCGGCGCGATCGATCGCGCGGGCGACGCCCACTGGCGGGCCCGGCTCGCCTTCGGGCTCGCGCTCCTCGTCGGTTCGCTCCTCGGCGTCGTCTGGCAGGGCCGGTTCTTCCTCTACCACTTCGGCGTGCTGGTCGGCCCGGCCGCGCTCGTCTTCGCGCTCGCGCTCACCCCGCGCGGCCGCCTCTTCGACGCGAGCTGGAAGGCGGGCGGGGCTGGCCTCGTGCTCGCGATCACGCTGATCGTGTCGGGGCCGCCGTGGGAGTCGAGCCCCGAGGTGACCTACCGGCGCTTCGCGCTCGAGCTCGCGCCGGCGGCGGGCTACGACCCGGGCGCGATGGCGCGCGTGTTCCGCCACGCCGACCGCTACTCGTGGGACGGGGTCGTCGCGATCGCCGCGGCGCTCCGCGCCCGCGGGCCGAGCCCCGAGCACGAGCGCCTCCACG
>JAUHXR010000473.1 GCA_030426845.1 Polyangia bacterium
GCGCGCGTCGAGGCGCGCGTCCACCCGCACCTCCACGGGGATCCCGGTCATCACGAGCATCCCGCTCGCCGGCTCGATGTGACCGGGGCCCGCCGGCAGGAGCGCGTTGACGTTGGTGTCCCACTCCCCGTGCGGCACGACCACCGTCCCGTCGGCGACGCCGTCCTCGGCGCGCGCGGGGACCCGCAACGTCCCATGCGACGTGCGGAGCGTGATCTCGTCGCCGTCGTCGAGCCCGAGCCGCCGCAGGTCGGCCGGGCTCAGCCACGCCGCGGGCTCCGGCCGCCCGTCGCGGGTGCCGCCGCGGAGCCAGCTGTTGTGCCCGAGGCGACGCCGACGGCCGAGCAGGACGAAGCCCTCCGTCGGGGGGCGCCAGGCCTCGAGACGCGCCCGCTCCACGTCGAGCCGCGGGTCCCAGAACCGCACACGGCGCCCCTCGGTCAGCGGCCCTCGCCCGAGGTAGCTCCCCGGCCGCGGGGTCGGGACCTTCACGCCGAGGCCGCGCCGCGACGGGTGACGGTCGAGGAGTCGCCACGCGAGGTCCACGAGCCGCGGCAGCGCGCGGTCGACCAGCCCCTCGGTGGCGAGCGCGCGGGTCAGCCAGCGCTGACCGAGCAGCGGCCGGTCGAGGGCGAGCGCGAGGTCGGCGAGGATCTCGTGCTCGGGCCGCGCCTCGCCCGGCCGCGGGGCGACCGCCGCGGTGGTCTGGAGCAGGTCGCTCGTCTGGAGCGGCATCGACGGCAGCGCGAAGTCCGCGCGCTCGAGCCAGCTCGTGCAGGGCAACAGGGCGTGCGCGTGCGCGCCGGTCCGCGACTCGAACATCTCGAGGCAGGCGAGGTAGTCGAGCGAGCCGAGCGCGCGCTCGAGCCGGTCCGAGCCGGGGACCGATCGGACGGGGTCGCCCGCGATCACGATCATCGCGCGGACGCGGTCGGGGCCCTCCGTGAGGATCTCGTCCGCCATCACCCCGCCGGGCAGCGTGTCGAACACCGCGGGGAAGCCCCCGACCCGGCTGCGCGCGCGCTGAGTGAACAGGCCGAGCCGCGGCGCGAGCCGTGAGAAGCCGACCGCGACCGGCGAGAACACCGACCCCCCGCGCGCGTCGAGGTTGCCGCTCGCGTAGGCCAGCGCCTGCATCGCGACGTAGCTCAGCGTGCCGAACGGGCCCTGGTTGACCCCGACCGACAGGTGGAGGGCGGTGGGCCGCTCGAGCACCCGCGCCAGCGCCTCGATCGTCGCCGCGGGCACCCCGGTCATCGCCTCGGCGCGCGCGGGCGTGATCGCGCGGGCGAGCTCGAGCATCGGCGCGAGCCCCTCGACCCGCACGTCGTCGGCCGGCGCGCGATCCGCCCAGAGCCCGAGCAGGGCGAGAATCAGGAACGCGTCGGTGCCCGGGCGGACCCGCACCAGCTCTCCCCAGCGACGCGCGCTCTCGGTGCGCCGCACGTCGACCCAGTACATCGGCGCGCCGCGGTCGCGCATCCGGTCGAAGACCGTCGAGCCGCCCTCGAGGTGGACGAAGCTCGACTGGCTCACCGCCGGGTTGGTCCCGAACAGGATCGCCGCCTCCGCGTGCTCGAAGTCGGGGATCGGCTGGAGCGCCGGGCTCCCGTGCACGAGCTCGCCGGCCGCGAACTTGTTGTTGCAGTCCTGGCTGCTCGCGCTGAAGACGTTGCGCGTCCCCAGCGCCTGGGCGAAGAACGCGGCCGCGAGCTGGCCGGCGCCGTGGAAGGCGAGCGGGTTGCCCGCGTAGATCCCCACCGCGTGCGGGCCGTGGCGCTCGATCGTCCGACGCAGGTGCGAGACCACGTCGTCGAGCGCCTCGCTCCAGCCGACCTCGCGCCGCGCGCCGGGTGGCCCGAGCTGCGGCCGCAGCAGCCGCGCCGGGTGAGACGCGACCTCCCCGAAGCGCGTGCCTTTGGCGCAGACGAACCCGCGCGACAGAGGGTGCGCGCGATCCGGGCGCAGGCGCCCCTCGTCGACGGTCAGCCCGCACGCGGCCTCACAGATCCGGCAGAAGGTGCGCTGCGTCATCGGAGCACGGTAGCAGCGTCCGGTCGCGCGGCCGAGACGTGAACCGCGCGCTACCCCGCTGTCGCCTCGGGTTCACGCGGCCGCGCGGCGCGCCTCCAGGGACGCGCGGCGGCGATGGCACGGCCGCTGCGGTGGGCGCGGTCATCATGCTTCGAACCAACGGCTTGACGCCTTACCGCGGCCTTACCGCGCTCACCTTCCTCTCCTCTCTTCTCCTCGTCGCGTGCGACGACGGGGCCGCCGCGCCGGACGACGCGGGCCCTCCCCTCGGCGACGGCGGTCCGCCCGTCGGCGTCGACGCGGGGCCGCCCGACGCTCCGTTGGTCGACGTGGAGGGCGCGCTGCTCGACGCGACCTGGGGCGCGCTCGCGGCGGGAGACACCGCAGGTCCCGTCGGGCTCGTACGGCGTGATGACGGCCTCTACGCGGTGTCGCGCTACCGTGACCTCGCGGTGAGCGGGCCGTCGACCGAGGGCTCGATCGCGACGGCGCCCGACGGCTCGGTGTGCGCCCTGTGGCGCGAGGAGGACGACGTCGTAGTCGGCTGCGCGCCAGACTTCGCGATCGACCTGCGCTACGTGGCCGACGGCCAGCGCTACCAGCTCGCGGCGCGGGCCGAATGGATCAAGGTTTATTACCAGCAGCGCACGTCGGCCCACGCGCTCGTGGAGGTGGAGGGCGCGCTCATCGAGGAGGAGCAGTTCGAGTCGTCCGTCTCGTACTTCGGCGACGCCGCGAGCGGCGGCGGCGTCGCGTCGGCATGCCTGGTGGCGTCCACCGATGAGGTCACGCTGTCCGGCGCCCTCGGGGGTTCCCCGCACGCGGCGGACGACTGCGCGGTCACCTTCGACGGCGCGCGCGCGGGCGTCCTCGCCATCGCGACCGCCGACACGAGCTACGGCCGCGCGATCGAGGTGCCCGGGCTCGGCGTCGCCGCGCTCGGCTGGGCCACGGTCACGGCGGGCGGCGCGCTGACCGCGGGCCGGGTCGGGGACCACGTCCTGATCGTGCGCGCGCTGGGCGGACGGGCGTCGGCGATCGCGCTGCGCGACGTGGTCGAGGAGCTCGACATGGCGGGGTCCACTCCGCGCGCGAGCCTCACGCCGACCACGATCACCGAGGGCCCCCTCGCGGCCGTCGCGGACGTGGACCAGGTGACGGCGGCGCGCGCGGTCTCCGGCGGCGGGTCGCTGAGCGTGCTCGTCGAGGGGACGGTCGGCGCGGAGCGGCGTATCCGCGAGGCGGTGATCGACGTCGCGGATCTGCCGACCACGCCGTTCGGCGCCGACGACCCGTTCGTCCGGGTCGACGTGCCGGGCGACGTCTACTACGCCGACGCGGCGGGCGGGGTGATCTGGTTCGTGGCCGGCTCCCGCGTCTACCGAGTGGAGGCGGGGGTAGAGCGCGAGGTGGGGACGGTCTCGCTGAACCCGCTCTACGTGGTCGCCGACGCGGACGGCTCCGCGGTCGTCGGCGACACGCGGGACGCCGCGCAGTGGGCCGGCGACACGGTCGAGGCGCCGGTGATGATCGGGAGCGCCCAGCCGCTGCGGGCCCAGGGCGGCTGGCTCTACGCGACGACCCAACACGGGGTCAGCCAGTGCGTAGACCGCTTCCGCGCAGGCGCCAACGAGCTCGCCGGCTGCTACGGCACCGGCGCCCGGGTCGACCACCTCTTCCTGCGTGGCGCCGGCGACGCGGACGACCTCGCCCTCGTCGGCAGGCAGCTGCGCGCGAGCGATCAGGTGCTCCTCACCACGCTGCCCGCGAACCCCACCGAGGCGCAGGAGGCGCCGGGCGGTTCGCCCTGGGTGGCGGCCGGCAACGCCGTGTACCGGTACGACGGCGCGGAGTGGCAGTCGGTCGGCACCTTCGAGGGGACGGTCCGGCACCTCGCGGCGCTCTCGGACACCGAGGTCTGGGCGCACATCGGCGGGAGCGCGACCCTCGAGCGCTACGACGGAACCGCCTGGGAGACGGTCGACCCGGGCGTCGACGTGACCAACCTGCGGGTGCTCGCCGGCGACCCGGTGGCCGGGGCGGTGCTGGTCGCCGACCGCCGGATCTACATCGAGCGCCAGCCCTGATGGATCAGCCCCGACGATCACGCGGCGAGGCGCACGTACACCAGGACGTCGAGCACCTCGCCGCGCTTGATCGCGGCCTGCTTCTGCACCGACTCGAGGCGGTAGCCCGCCTTCTCGAGGACCCGCGCGGACGCGGGGTTGCTCGAGTAGACGAGCGCCTCCACGCGCAGGAGCCCCGGTCGGACGAGGAGGTGGTCGGTCAGGTGGGTCACCGCCTCGGTGATCACCCCTTGCCCCCAGAAGGCGCGCCCGAGCCAGTAGCCGATCTCGACCTTGACCCGCCGCTCGCGCTCGCCCGGGACGACGCCGATCCCGCCGACCGCCGCGCCGTCGATCGTCACCGCCCAGTCCGTCTCCGCCCCCGCGCCGGTCGCGTGGGCCAGCCAGGCCTCGCCGGCGGCGCGGGTGTACGGCGAGGGGAACCGATCGCTCGTCGCGCGCGACACTTCCGGGTCGTCCGCGTGCCGGAGCAGCGACGCGAGGTCGCTGAGGCGCCAGGGCCGCAGGGTCGATCGCGCCAGGGCGAAGGTGGGGACGGGCACCCGAGGACCCTACCCGAGGCACGGTCTTCGTTGACACTCAGAGCCGCCCCCGGGTTTACTCATGCGCGATGGGAACCGGCCATTCGCGCGATGTTCGGCTCGTGGCGGTGCTCATGGGCCTCGCGGCCTGGGCGGTCCCGGTCGCCGGCGCGACCGTCGCGGTCACCGGAGGGCTCGCGACCCTCGCGCCCGCCGCCGCCGAGGC
>JAUHXR010000093.1 GCA_030426845.1 Polyangia bacterium
GGTAACCGAGCGCCATGGGTCTCGCGGCCATTCTCCTGATCGTCTACGTCTCGATCGCGCTCGGGACGAGCTTCCTGTGCTCGGTCCTCGAGGCTGCGCTCCTCTCGACCCGGGAGATCGAGCTCGCGCGCCGCGCCGAGGACGGCGACGCGTCCGCCAAGCGGCTGCTCGAGATCAAGCAGCACCGGGTCGACGACGCGATCAGCGCGATCCTGACCCTCAACACCATCGCCCACACCGTGGGGGCCACGATGGCCGGTGCGCAGGCCGCGATCGTGTTCGGCGACGAGTGGCTCGGCGTGTTCTCGGGGATCCTCACCTTCCTCGTCCTGGTCGTGACCGAGATCATCCCGAAGACCCTCGGGACGGTCTACGCGTCGCGGCTCGTCGGGTTCGTGGGCACCACGATCCGAGTGCTCATGGCGGGCCTCTCGCCCATCCTGTTCTTCACCCGGCTCCTCACGCGGCTGTTCACGCGGCACAGCCACGAGGAGAAGGTCTCGCGGCGCGAGGTGCTCTCGCTGATCGCGATCGCCAAGCGCCAGGGCACCCTCGAGGAGGAAGTGAGCTCGACGCTCTCGAACATGCTGCGCCTCGAGGACATCCGGGTGAGCGACGTGATGACGCCGCGCACCGTCGTGCGGATGCTCCCCGTGACCGCGACGGTCGAGGACCTGCTCGCGTCCGAGACGCACGCGATCTACAGCCGCATCCCGCTGTTCCGCGAGTCGCGCGACAACGTGGAGGGTTACGTGCTCGTCCGCGAGGTGACGGCCGAGGCGGCGCGCCGGGCGAGCGCCGCGATCCCGCTCGAGGACTTCAAGCGCCCGATCCACAGCGTCCCGGACAGCATCGACCTCGGCGAGCTGCTCGAGAAGCTGCTGGCGTGGCGCGAGCACGCCGCGGTGGTGGTGGACGAGTTCGGTGGCCTCGAGGGGTTGGTGACGCTCGAGGACGTCCTCGAGACGATCCTCGGCCGGGAGATCCTCGACGAGGTGGACACCGTCGCGGACCTCCGCCAGCTGGCCAAGGACCTCCGCGACCGGCGCATGAAGCGGATCGCGGAGAGCGCCGGCCCGCGGGTCACCTGAAGACGCGGGCTACTTGAAGACGCGCTGGGCGAAGGAGTCCGCGTCCTCGCCGTCGGCCACCGCGACCAACGCCTCGACCATCCAGCGGAGCCGCTGCGCGTAGCGCCGCTCGAGCTCGCCGCGGAGCTCCGCCAGCGTCTCGCGCAGCGCGTCGCCGCGCTGGCCCTCGATCACCCGGCTGAGGCCCTCGCGCAGGAGCGGCTCGCCCGCCCCCTCGGCGACCTCGGCGAGCGCGGCGGGGCCGGCCTGATCGGCGATGCGGACGAGATCCGTGAGGAGCTCGCGCAGCCCGAGGCGCTCGGCGTCGGGGGCCTCGCTGGTGCCCACCGACGCGGGATCGGGTCGGTGGATCTCGCCCGCCGCGAGCAGCCGGTTGGCGACCGCGAGCAGCTTGCCCCGCGCCGCGCCGGCCTCGTGCTCGTTGACCTCGCCCATGTGCGCGAGGTTGTCCCGGATCCACTGGACCGACTCGGCGCCGAGGTTGCGCAGGACGCGGCGCTGGATCGCCTCGTCGCCCGCGGCGAGGACGACGAGGATGTCGTCCGGGGCGGCCGCGGCGAGGATCGCGCGCAGGTCGCCGTCCGGGAGGCCCGTGAGCTGCGACACGTCGTCGAGGGCCGGCGGCGCCTGGGCCGGCGACTGGGCCGGCGCCTGGGAGGCGCGCTGCTGGGCCGCTCGCGCCTGGGCCTCCTTGGCCTCCACCTCGCGGGCGGCCTGCTCGATCGCGCTGTCGTCGAGCATCTCGTCGAGCAGGCTCGACAGCTTGTCTGCGCTCATCGGGTCCCTCCGGTCTGGAGCCTGGGCCCGGAGCATAGCCCGCGCAGCGCCCGGCTGGAGCCCTCACGTCGCCCGCCCGCGCCGCGGCCACGATCCCCCGTGCGTCTGCCGGCGAGCGCGGCATACTCCGCGGTCCCGATGTCCAACGATCGACGGAGCATGCGCCGCCTGGCCGAGGCCCTCACCGGCGAGAGCCTGCGCGCGCAAGAGCTGCTCAAGTCCCCCGGCGAGCCCCGCCCCTACCTCGTCTCGTACCTCGTGCGCGACGTCGAGAGCTACTGGGTCAACGCGCGCTTCGGGAGCCTCTTCGGCGAGGAGCGCCGGCGCTGGCGGCGCGGCTACGCCGACGTCCGCGTGGGCAGCTACCGCACCGACCACGTGCGCGACGGCGGGCTCGAGGACAACTCGATCAAGGCCGAGAGCTACCCCTACACGTCGCTCCCGATCGGCGCGCAGCTCGACGGGATCATCCACGGCGTGTGGCAGCTCACCGAGGCCCGCTACCGCGAGGCGGTGGAGGACTACCTCGACAAGCGCGCGGACAACCTCCACTTCCGCAACCCGAACCGCGCGTTCGCGTCCTTCGAGCGGCGCGACCCGGTGGTCGATCACTCGACGCCCGCCTTCCCCGACGTCGACGAGCGCTACTGGCGCGACCTCGTCCTCAAGGCGAGCGCGCTCGGCAAGCGCGAGGACGGCGTGTTCGTCTCCGAGGTCGACCTCAGCGTGCGCAATTGCACGCGCGTCTTCGTGAGCACCGAGGGCGCCTCGATCATCGAGCGCGCGCCGCTCTGGCACCTCACGGTGATCCTCGAGCTGGTCAGCCCCAAGGGCGTAACGGTCCCCTGGAGCCTCTCGGAGCTCGTGTCGGATCCGCGCGAGCTGCCCGACCTGGCCTCGCTCCGGCGGCAGATCCGCCGCGCGGTGGGGCGGATGCGCAAGGTCGCCGACGCCAAGACGCTGCGCGCCTACTCGGGGCCGGTGCTGCTCGATCCGGCCCCGGCGGGCCTGCTGATGCACGAGGCGCTCGGCCACCGGCTCGAGGCCAACCGCCTGCTGTCGACCGGCGAGGGCCAGACGTTCAAGGACGCGCTCGGCGAGACGCTCCTGCCGCCCGCGATCTCGATGCGCGACGACCCGCGCCTCACCCACTTCGCCGGCCGCAGCCTCGTGGGCCACTACCGCTACGACGACGAGGGCGTCCCCGCGGGCGAGGCTCGCCTCGTCGAGCGCGGGCGCATCGAGGGCTTCCTCACGTCGCGCGCCGCGGTGAGCAAGCGCCACAAGAGCAACGGCCACGCGCGCAACGAGTCCTTCGAGCGTCCTATGAGCCGCATGGGGGTCACGATCGTCGAGGCCGACGCGCCGGTGGACGACCGCGCGCTCAAGCAGCGCCTCATCGACGAGGTGAAGCGGCGCGGCCTGCCGTTCGGGATCCACGTGCTCCACGCGGACAGCGGCGAGACAGCGACCAAGAGCTACGACTTCCAGGCGTTCCTCGGCCAGATCCGCGCGGCCAGCCGCGTCTACCCCGACGGACGCGAGGAGCTGGTGCGCGACGTGAGCTTCGTGGGCACCCCGCTCAACGCGATCCGCGGCATCGTGGCCGCCGGCGCGCGGGCCGAGGTGGACAACAGCTACTGCGGGGCCGAGTCGGGCTCGGTGCCGGTGAGCACGATCGCCCCGGCGCTCCTCGTCGACAACCTCGAGCTCCAGTCGAGCGCGGCGACCCCGCACATGCCGCACACCTACCCGCTGCCCTGGTGGAAGTAGGCGGCGGACGGCGTCATGCCCGTCTCGCGTGCATGTGCATGCCTCACGTGCATGTGCACGCCATCTTGCGCGACCGGAGCGCGCTCACAACGCAGCGAGGCCGCGACCCCCAGGGGGATCGCGGCCTCGAGACCTGCGCCGGCGCGGCTCAGCGCGCGGCGACGGTCGGGGACTCGCGGGTGTCCACGACCCGCAGGCCCTGGACGATCTCGCGCACGTGATCCTCACCGAGGAACGACCACACCTGGTAGACGCAGCCCTGGCCGCGCACCGTGAGGGTCGCGGCGGCCACCGTCTCGCCGTCCGCGGGGCCCTCGACCTCCAGGTGGCTGCCGTCCGCGAAGGTCGGCGCCGGCGCGTCGGCCTCGCCCGCGAGCTCGTCGGGGTCCATCTCGGTGCCCGCGATGCCGAAGACGCCGCGGCCACAGCGGGCGCAGGGCGCGCCGCGCGGGCTCATGCCGGGCATCCCGCGGCGGTCGAACTCCACCGCCCAGCCGCCCTCGATCAGCTCGGAGACGCGGGCCTCGGCCCCCTCGGCCGCGCCGGGCGCGGTGGCGACGAGCGGCGCGCAGCTCGTGCGGTTCTCGGCGCGCGACCAGGCCGCGAGCACCGCGCCGGGCGCGGCGGACGAGTCGACCGTCCCCTCGGACCAGGGCGCCGCGGGCAGCCCCTCGAGATCGGCGGCGTCGACGGCCGCGGTGGCGTCGATCACGTCGACCGGTGCCGGCGCCTCGGCGCCCGCGGCCGGCGCGAGCGCGGCCGCCTCCAGGGTGGGGGTGGGGGCCGGCGCGGAGGTGCCGCAGCCGACCAATGCCAGGATCGTCGAGGCCAAGGCGGCCCGCTTGAGCGAGAGCATGAGATATTCCTCCCTCGGGTCCGCCTGGGGATTCGCCCTCCCTCGGATCGGCCCGCTTGTGGGAGTCGGATACCCGTGTCGATCGAGAAAGTGAAAAAAGTGGCAGGCGCGCTCAGCGAGGAGGAGGCGCAGCTCTACTGCGCGGTGCACGACGGCGCGCCCGGCGACGTCGAGTTCTACGTCGAGGCGGCCCGCGGCGCGGCCCGGGTCCTCGAGCTCGGGGCGGGCAACGCCCGGGTCGCGCTCGCGATCGCCGAGCGCGGGATCACGATCACCGCGCTCGAGCGCGACCCCGGCATGCTCGCGCTGGCCCGCGCGCGGCGCGACGCCGCGGACGACGAGGTCGCGGCGCGCCTCACGATCGCCGAGGGCGACATGACGAGCTTCGCGCTCGACGAGCGCTTCGACCGCGTGATCATCCCGTTCACCGGCATCTACTGCCTGCTCGACGAGGCCGACCTCGACGCGTGCCTCGCCCGGGTCGCCGCGCACCTCACCGACGACGGCCAGCTCCTGTTCGACGCCTACGCGGCCGACGGCTTCCACGAGGAGGCGCGCCCCGAGGACTACCCGGACGATCAGCTCGAGGAGGTCGCCCTGATCGGCCGCGGCGACGACACGCTGACCGTCTTCGAGCGGAGCCGATGGGATCGTGAGGCGCAGCGCATGGACGCGATCTACGTCTACCTCGACGACTCGGAGCGGGTGGTCGCCGAGCTCGAGGTCGGCCACCGCTACCTCCTCTCGTCGCAGGTCGAGCCGGCGCTGGCGCGCGCCGGGCTCAGGCTCGAGGCCCGCTACGGTGGCTTCGACCGATCCCCGTTCGGACCCGGCAGCGGCTCGATGGTGATCGTCGCCAGGCGCGCACGCTGAGCGGAGTGAGGCGCGCCCGCGCCAGAGAGAAGAGGCTCGAATGGAAGGCATGGATGCGCTGCTCGAGTCCGGTCAAGACATGGGCCTCCAGCTCCGGGTGACCGACGTCGTCACGACCACGATCAGCGTCCTCGGGATCCTGCTCGTGGTGTTCCTGGTCTGGCTCGTGGTGCAGCGCTCGCTGCGCCTCGCGACCGATCGGGACCGGATGGATCGCACCGCCGCCTCCTTCATCGCGGCGGTCGCGCGCTACGGTCTGCTCGCGGTCGCGGTCATCGCGATCCTCGGCCAGCTCGGGGTCGACACCGCGTCGCTCCTCGGGAGCCTCGGGATCGTGGGCCTCACGCTGGGCTTCGCGGCGCGCGACGCGCTCTCGAACATCATCAGCGGGCTCTTCATCCTCTGGGACCGGCCGTTCACGATCGGCGACCTGATCGAGATCGAAGGTCACTACGGCCGGGTCGACAAGATCACGATGCGCTCGACCCGGGTGGTGACGCCCGACGGCAAGATGCTCGCCGTCCCCAACTCCACCGTCGTCAACGCGACCGTCGCCTCCTACACCAACTTCGCGCACCTCCGGCTCGACGTGGCCGTCACGGTGGGCGTCGAGGAAGACCTCGGGCGGGTCCGCACGCTCCTCCTCGAGATGGTGGCCGAGCGCGAGGGCTTCCTCGACGACCCGCCCGCCCGCGTCGTGGTCACCCAGCTCAACGACTACAACGTCGCGCTCGAGCTCCAGGCGTGGCTCGACGACGAGAAGCAGCACGTGGCCGAGCGACAGCGGCTGCGCGAGGCGGTGTTCGAGACGCTCCGCGCGGCCAAGGTGGTCATGCCGTACGAGACGATCGAGCTCGCGCCGCTGACGATCCAGCAGCGCCCGGCCTAGCCGAGCGGTAGGCTCCCCCGCATGCGCGCGCTCTGGATTCGCAAGCACGGGGGCCCCGACGTCCTCGAGGTCCGCGAGAGCCCCGACCCCGAGGTGACCCCCGGCCACGTCCGGATCCAGGTCCGGGCCGCGGGCCTCAACTTCGCCGAGGTGATGGCGCGCCAGGGGATCTACCCCGCCGCGCCGAAGCCGCCCTGCGTGGTCGGCTACGAGGGCGCCGGCGTGATCGATCAGGTCGGCGAGGGCGTCGGCGACCTCGCCGAGGGCCAGCGCGCGATGTTCATCTCGCGGTTCGGCGGGCACAGCAGCGTGGTGGTCGTGCCGCGCCACCAGGTCGTCCCGATCCCCGACGGGCTCGACTTCGAGCACGCGGCGGCGATGCCGGTGAACTACCTCACGGCGCACCAGATGCTGTTCCGCGTGCGGCGGATCATCCCTGGCGATCGTGTGCTGATCCACGCGGCGGCCGGCGGCGTCGGCACCGCGGCGCTCCAGCTGTGCCGGATGCTCGACGGCCCGCTCGGCGCGGACGCGCCCGACAACCCCTACCGCGGCCCGGACGGCGCGCGCCGAGTGACCACCTTCGGCACCGCCTCGGCGGCCAAGCACGACTACGTGCGCGCGCAGGGCTGCGACCACCCGATCGACTACCGCTCGGTCGACTACGTCGAGGTCGTCCGCGAGCTCACCGCGGGCGACGGAGTCGACCTGGTGTGCGATCCCCTCGGCGGCGCCGACTGGCAGAAGGGCTACTCGCTGCTCCGCCCGGGCGGCGTGCTGATCTGCTTCGGCTTCGCCAACGGCGCCCAGCCGGGCCGGCGGAACCTCTTCAAGCTGCTCGGCCAGCTGCTCAAGGTCCGCAAGTTCAACCCGATGGACATGATGGGGCACAACCGCGCGGTCGCCGGGGTGGATCTGGGGAGCCTCTGGGAGCACGAAGCGCACATCCACGACGGGCTGCGCCAGATCGTCGCCTACTGGGAGGCGGGCCACGCCCGGCCGCACCTCGACGGGGTGTTCCCCTTCCGCGAGGCGACCGAGGCGTTCGGGCGACTCGAGCATGGCCGCAACATGGGCAAGGTCGTCCTGACCCCGGACGGCTGAGCGGCGTCGACGCGCACCCGGCGCCGGCGGCGCCCCGATGGCCTCGGGTGGGGGATCGCCCCTCGCCTGGCGCGCGGCGCTCCGCGATCCTCGAGGCGTGGTCGGACGCGCCCTCCCCTACGCGCTCGTTGCCCTCCTTCGTTCCGGCGCTTCGAGGTGGCGCCCCGAGCGGCTATTCTTCGGACCGCGGCGGAGAGACCGATGAGCCCCCTCGCCGCGCGCCCCCCGATGACCGGCCACCCCGACAGCGCGTCTCGGCCCCCGCCCCGCTGCGGCCCCTACGAGCTGCTCGTGCGGATCGGCAAGGGCGGGATGGCCTCGGTCTACCTCGCGCGCCGCGCCGATCGGGACGCCTCCGACGACGCGCTCTTCGCGCTGAAGATCCTCCACCCGAACCTCGGCCAGGAGAGCGAGTTCGTCGACATGCTGATGGACGAGGCGAAGATCGCCTCGCAGCTCCATCACCCGAACGTCGTGAGCACGGTCGACCTCGGCCACGACGGCGACCGCTACTTCATGGTCATGGACTACATCGAGGGGGTCGCGATGGACCGCCTCCTGCGGCGCGCGGAGGAACGCCGCCCCGAGCTGATCGTCCCGCTCGCGATCGACGCGCTGGTCGGCCTCGAGGCCGCGCACCGGCTGACCGACCCGCTCGGCCGCCCGCTCGAGCTGGTGCACCGCGACGTCACGCCGGGGAACGTGATGGTTGGCGTCGACGGCCGCGGGCGCATCGCCGACTTCGGGGTGGCGAAGGCGCGGGCCCGGATCACCAAGACCAACCCGGGCGTCGTGAAGGGCAAGGCCGGCTACATCGCCCCCGAGGTGATCCTCGGCCGCCCGATCGACGGGCGCGCCGACGTCTTCTCGATGGGCGTGCTGCTGTGGAACGCGCTCACCGGCGAGACGCTCTTCGACACCGAGGACCTCGCGAGCTCGCTCACCGCGCTGCTCAAGGAGGACCCGCCGCCGCCGAGCACGGTCGGGCGGATGCCCCCGCCGATCTTCGACGCGCCGATCCTCGGCGCGCTCCACCGCGATCCGGAGTACCGGCACGAGAGCGCCGAGGAGATGGCCGAGGCGCTTCGGGACGCGCTGACCATCTACGGGGCCGGCGCCAGCCGCGAGGCGATCGGCGGCTGGGTGCTCGACGTGTTCGGCGAGCAGCTCGAGAAGCGGCGCGAGTACGCGCAGCGCACCGTCCAGTCGCCGGCGTGGGAGCCCGACCAGGCGGAGGTCATCAGCACGAGCGCGATGGTGCGCAAGGACCCGACCGGCCGGGTGGTGAGCGCCCTGCCCGGGCTGATGCACGTCGAGGAGCCGGCCGAGACCGAGGCGCCGCCCGCCCGGAGCGGGGCCCGCGTGGCGCTCTACGTGGCCCTCGGGATCCTCGCGCTGATCGGCGCGGGCTTCGCCGGCGCGTTCATCGCGACCGGCGGCTCGGTGCTCGGTGGGTCGGTGCTGGGCGGGTCGGCGCCCGACGAGGAGGTCGAGGTCGCGCCTCCCGCGCAGCCCCCGACGAGCGAGGAGACGCCGGACGAGGTGCCGGAGATCACGCCCGAGCTCTTCGGCGCGCCGCGCGAGGGCGAGGCTCCCCCGCCGCGGCCCGAGGCGGCCCCCGCGCGCCCCAACCGGCGGACGCAGCCGGGGGGACGATCGCGACGCGCGGCGACGCCGGCGGGCGACGAGACGCCCGAGGGGGACGAGACCGCTACCCCCGAAGCCCGCGCGGCCGAGGGGGCCCGCACCTCACCGCCTCCGACGGCGGTCGACGACGAGCCGCCGAGCGCGCCGACGGCTCCTCCCTCGAGCGCCAGCGACGAGGGCGACGCGACGCCCGCCGCCGAGCCGATGGAGGAGCCCGCCGCGGATCCGCCCGCGCCAGCCCCCGCCGCGCCAGCCCCCGCTACCCCGAGCCCCGCGCCGTCCACCCCCGCCGGGCTCATCCCCTTCGAGGGCTGACCGACCGCTCGACCGCCCCGCCGCGCCGCGCGTCGGCCGCGCCCACGCTGTGCCCGTCCTCGATCGCGACCGCGTGGACGCCCCCGAAGAAGAAGGCGCGACCCGGGAACGGGTGCACGCGCGCGAACTCGGTCGCGAGGGCCCGCTGCACCTCATCGGGGCGCGCGCGATCGGCGAGCTCGAGCCAGACGTCGTCCGCCTCGGCGTGGACGCGGGGCGCGTCGATCGCCGCGCGCAGCGAGGAGCCGCGCGAGACGCGATCGAGCACTTGAGCGACCACCGAGCGGATGCGGTTCGAGCCCCCGGAGCCAAGGGCGAGGACAGGCGCTCCGTCTCGCAGGGCGAGCGTCGGCGCGATCATGGTCGGGAGCGGCGCGCCCGGCGCGTGACGGTGAAAGCCGCCCGCGTTGAGGTCCTCCTCGCCGAGGAAGTTGTTGAGCTGCGCGCCCGTCCCCGGCGCGACGTGGCCGCACCCCTCGCCGTTGGTCAGGGTCACCGCCGCGACCCCCCCGTCGGCGTCGAGCGCGCTCACGTGGGTCGTGCTCCCGAGCCCGAGCGCCGAGCCGCGGGCCGAGTGCCCCGCGCGGGACGCCCGGGCGAGCGAGAGCGCGTCGTCCACCGGGTCGAGCCCCGCCGGCCGCCGCGCGAGGGCCTCGCTGATCGTCAGCACGAGCGCCCCGCCGAGGCGCGGCGACGTGACGACCGTCCAATCGCCGAGCGCGAGCGTCCGGGGTGGGCCGATCCTCGGCGCGGCCGCGGCGAGATCCTCGGCCGACAGCCGACCGCCGCGCGCGGGCGAAGCGCACTCGAGCACCGCCTCGTCCCATCGCGGCGGGATCGCGCCCCGCCGGGCGATCTCGTCGAGCAGGTCGGCGAGGTCCGGGTTCGTCAGGCGGGTCCCCTCGGACGGCGGCCGGCCGCCGGCGAGCGCGAGGGCCTCGGGGCTGCGCTCCTGGATCGACCAGAGCAGCCGGTAGACCCGCGCCGTCTGCGCGCTGAGGATCGCCCCTCGGCGCCCGAGCGCGATCGCCGGCGCGAGCAGGCGGGGCAGCTCGAGCCGGCCGAGGTGTCGGGCCGCCTCGAGGAGCCCGGGCAGGGCGAGGGGGGCCGCCACCGACCCTCGGCCGACGTGGAAGGTCTGACTGGCGGGGCCAAAGTCGACCTCGACCGCCGCGAAGTCGAGCGCCTCCGGCTCGCCTCCGAGCCCGGGCGCGGCGCTGAAGAAGTCGATCGCCACCGGCTCCTCGCCCGGCCGCGCGGCCACGAGCAGGCCCGCGCCGCCCGCGCCGGCGAGGAGCGGCTCGGCGAAGAAGGCGGCGAAGCTCGCGGCGACGACCGCGTCGACCGCGTTGCCCCCGGCGTCGAGGGTCGCGCGCCCGGCGGCCGCGGTGCTCCGGTCTCCGGCGGCGATGACGGCGTCCACGGCCCGGAGCGTAACCGTACCCTGGGTCGTTCGCGCGTGCGCGATGCGGTCGAGACAAGCTACGATGTCGCGGTGGACGATCGGGCCTTCGATCTCAAGCGCGTGGTGGTGCTCGACGACGAGCCGGCGATGCTCCGCACCCACGCCCGCGTGCTCCAGGCTCACGGCTTCCGGCCAGTGCTCCTGCGCGATCCCCACGAGGCCCTCGACGAGGTCCGCGCCCGGGTCCCGGGGGTGCTCGTCGTCGACCTGATGATGCCGGCGATGAGCGGGCTCGAGCTGGTCGCGCGCCTCCGCACCGAGCTGGGCCGCGCGTGCCCGCCCGCCGTCCTCGTGTCGGCCAACCTCGCAGACCTCGCCCCGATGGAGCGCATCATGTTCGACGCGCTCTACAGCAAGCCCTACTCGGTCGACGCCTACGTCGCGAGCATCCGCTCCCTCGCCCTGGCCCACCACGAGCGTCGCCGCGCCCAGAGCGACGTGCACGCGCGCGCTGGCGGTCCGCAGGCCCTCCCGGGCGCGCGCGAGCGCGACGGACATGACTGAGGGGCCGACGGCTCGCCGGGCCTCGGCGCGCCGACTGTGACGATGGCCACGACGCCTCCCCTCCCCCAACCGGCTTCGCTGGATCCGGACATGGGTGACCCGCAGGCGATCGCCTGCCGGGCGGCCCGCGCCCAGGGGGATCTGCGGCCGACCGCGGCGGCGGTGGAGCAGAGCCGCGGCGCGTGGGATCGGCGGTGGTTCTTGCTTCGCGGTCTGGAGGCCAGCGTCCCCCGCCACCTCTTCGACGCGCTCGTCGCGGCGCACCCGAACAACCCCGTCGCCTACCTGCTCCGCGGCGTCCACGGCGTCCTGTGGGGCTGGGAGGCGCGCGGCTCGGGGTGGGCCAGCGCGGTGACCGAGGAAGGGTGGCGCCTGCTCCGCGAGCGGTGCTCGATGGCGGTCACGGACCTCGCTCACGCCGCGTCTCTGGATCCTCTCGACCCGACGCCGTTCGCGTGGCTGCTGCGGGCCGGGCTCGGCCTCGAGTGGTCGATGAAGGACGCGGAGTCGTGCTTCGCCGAAGGACAGCGACGCGGGCCCGAGCACTTCGACCTCTACTGGCGCATGCTCAGCTGGAAGCTCGCCAAGTGGCACGGCAGCGCGGAGGAGTCGCTGGCGTTCGCCCGCGCGGCCGCCCAGGGAGCGCCGCCGGGGAGCCTCCGTCACGCGCTCGTAATCCGCGCGCACCTCGAGCACTGCGACGACCTCGCGCGCAAGGACCGCTCACGCCTGAGCGAGTACTGGGGGCGCTACGACGTCCGCAACGAGCTCACCTACGCGCGCGCGATGAGCGTCGGCCACTCCTCGCACGTGCGCTCGATGTGGAGTCACCAGGTCCACCACGATCTCGCGGAGCTCTACTACCTCTGCGGCGATCGCCAGCTGCTTCAGGACGAGCTGCGCGCGATCGGCGGGGCCTACGATCCGCTCCACTTCGGGCCGCCCCCGCACGGGGCCGAGCAGCTCGACCGGATCCGGGCCTGGGCCAACGCGCCGAGCCCGCAAAAAAAGGCACAGAGCGCGCAAAACGCCTCGCAGCGGCGCGGCGTGATGTGGGGCCTCATCGGGGCGGGGCTGCTGATCGCGGTCTCGCTCGTCCTGAGCGGCGTCCACAGCGCGAAGCCGTACTTCAGCCATCGCTTCTTCGTCGTGAACCCGACCGACGCCTCGGTCGACGTCTCGATCGACGGGGCGGCGCCCCGGCGCCACGACCCTCGCCAGGGGCTCGAGTACGATCTCGCGGATGGCCGTCACACGATCCGCGTCACCCGGGTCGACGAGGCGGCGGCCGTGGTGGAGGAGGGCTCGTTCGACCGACCGGGTCGTCGGTTCGGGCTCCTCGGGACCTGCGCCCTCTACGACATCACGGGCGCGGGCCGTTACGTCGCCGCCCGCGTCCCCTACGACGGCACGCAGAACGAAGTGCACGGCCTCGGGATGCGCGGCCAGGTGGTCGAGTTCCCCGAGGGCACGACCACCTTCCGCTCGTACTTCCCGGACGAGATGCGCCGGGGCACGGTGCTCGAAGGGGTCTGCCTGCGCGGCCCGGACGGCCGCGTCCCCTGTCTACGCTGAGCGGCTGCGGTAGGCGAGCAGGTGCCGCACACCGAGCGGGATCCACGCGAGCACGAGCAACGGGATCGCGACGAGGTACGGGTTCACCCCGAGCGCGTCCCCGCACATGACGAAGATCGCGCCGAGGAACATGGTCCCGAGGAACTGCGCGTAGCCCCCCGTGAACACGGTCGCGCCGTTCCGGCGAACGCGCGCCTTCAGCATGAAGAAGGAGACGAACGACAAGACGAGCAACGGGAGCGACGCGATCGTGAGGAAGGTGTACAGGCCCCGCTGACCCTCGGGCAGGCTGGCCGGCGCCTTGAAGAAGAACTCCACCGCGCCCCGGCGCTGGGAAGGGGGCTGGAGCGGTGCGGCCGGGTTGGGCGCGTAGCCGCTCGCCGGCGCCGACCACGGCCCCGCCGGCCCCTGATGTCCCGCCGCGTTCCAGCCGCTCCCCGCCGGGGGCCCCTGCACCGGCGCGCTCCATCCGGCGTTCGGCGACCCCGGCGGCGTCCACCCGCCTTGCGGGGATCCCGCGGGCGGACTCTGCACCGGCGCGCTCCACCCGGCGCTCGGCGACCCCGGCGGCGTCCACCCTCCTTGCGGGGCTCCCGCGGGCGGACCCTGCATCGGCGCGCTCGGCGACGCCGCGCTCTGCACCGGCGCGCTCCACCCGGCGCTCGGCGACCCCGGCGGCGTCCACCCTCCTTGCGGCGCAGGAGCGGGCGCAGCCTGCATCGGCGCGCTCGGCGACGCCGCGCTCTGCATCGGCGCGCTCCATCCGGCGTTCGGCGACCCCGGCGGCGACCACCCGCCTTGCGGGGCTCCCGCCGGCGGACCCTGCATCGGCGCGCTCCATCCGGCGTTCGGCGACCCCGGCGGCGTCCACCCGCCTTGCGCGGCTCCCGCCGGCGGACCCTGCATCGGCGCGCTTGGCGACACCGCGCTCTGCACCGGCGCGCTCCACCCGGCGCTCGGCGACCCCGGCGGCGTCCACCCGCCTTGCGGCGCGGGAGCGGGCGCAGCCTGCGGCGCGGGACCGGCCACGGGTGGGGCGTCGAGCAGGGTCTTGTCCCACCCGCCCGTCGGCTGCGCGGCCGACGGCGAGCCGACGCCAGGCTCGCCCGGAGGCGCGGCCCCTGCGGGAGGGTCGGGGTCCCAGGGCGACGACACGCGATCATCGTCACCGCGTTCGATGGTAGAAGCAAGCTTGCAGGTGACGGCCGAGACGCACGGAATCCGATGCGACAACTGCGGAGGCCGCTTCCCCCTGGCCACGCTCTCGCCCGGGTCCCGCTGCGCCTACTGCGGCGCGCCGCTGCGGCTCGAGGGGCCCGCCGTTCAGGCCGCTCGCCAGTACCGCGACGACTTCTTCGGGGAGATGAGGCGCGCCGACCACGAGCACGCGCAGGCCTCGCGCTGGGAGACCTGGCACGGGCAGGGGGCGCGGCCGCTCGCCTGGATCGGGCTGGTGGCGCTGGTGGCCGCGGCTCCCGTTCTGCAGATCGTCGCGGGCATGGTCGCGCACGTCGCCCCCCTCCCGCCCGAGGTGGCGGAGCTGCTCCAGGGTCTGAGCGCGACGTGCGGCGCGGTGGTGATGTTCGGCGCCGCGGGCGCCTACCTGTTCTGGCTCAACCGCCGCTCCCGGGTGGGCCCCGCGAGGGTGGCGACCGCGCCCGGCGCGCCGAGCCGCGTCGCGTGCCCTCACTGCGGCGCGCCGAGCGAGCTCGGCCTGGGCCAGCACGTTCAGACCTGCTCGCACTGCGCGGGCGCCCTGATCCCCGGGCAGACGGTGATGTCGGCGGGCCTCGACGCCGCCCGGCTCGCGCACCGCGCCGCGCGGCTCCAGCGCTTCTCCGCAGAGCGGCGCGGCATGCTGGGCATCCATCGAACCACCGCCGGCTACCGACACCTGATGCCGCTCGCCTACGCGATCCCGTTCGTGCCGATGGTCCTCAGCGCCCTGGTCGTGCCCCTGTCCGCGGCGCGGGGATCCGGCCTCGCGATGGTCTGCGTGAGCGCCGGCGTGCTCCTGATCCTGGGCGTCGGCGCGGTCGGCGGCGTCCGCTGGCTGTCCGGCGGCCGCCGCAAGCGCCTCGCGTTGCAGGGCGCCCTGCGCGACCTCGCGCGCCAGTTCGGCGGAGGCGCCTCGGACCAGCTCGAGGACCTGGTGCGCTGGCTCGACGCGTCGTGGGCCGGCCCCTACGAGGCGCGCTACGTCGGGGGCGGACCGGGGCTCGCGATGGCCTTCGCGTCGGCCTGGGGCTACCCGGTCGCCGTCGTGCTCAACCTCGAGGACGGCGGACGGTACGCCCAGTGCCCGCCCTACGTGCGCGTGCTGCTCGCGGCGTGGGTGCCCTCCGCCTCGGACGGTGGGCCTCCCCCGCCGCCCGGACCGGAGGCCCTCCAGACGATCGAGTGGCTCCGGGCCGAGGGGTTCCTCGTGAGCTGCGAGGAGGGGGGCATCCTCGCCATGGCCCAGGACCCGCTGATCCATCGCCTCCGCGAGCACCCAGGCGGGGCACGCCAGCTCGCGACGGTGGTCGGTCACCTGGCGCGCCTCGCCTACGAGGTGGGCGCGCGGCCGGTCGCGCCCGCGAGCGGGAGCTGACTCAGCCGCGGCCCTCGGCGACGAGCACGATCCGGGTGAGGATGTCGTAGATCACCTCGGCGTCGTGGAGCGCGTAGCCGACGCCGATCATCTCGTTGCCCTGGCCGACCGCGGCGTGGCTGACGAGGAAGGTGACCTCGCCGTCGCGGCCGATCACGTGGACGTAGTTGAGCCGCGTGAGGGGCTCGAGGAGCGCGCCCAGCGGGCCGGCGATCGCGGGGTTGTCGGTGGTGACGCGCAGCATCGAGTCCGTCCGCGCGTTCCCCGTCATGACCTCTTGCATTGCGACAGAGAAGAAGGGGCGGACGGCGTTCCAGGTCTGCGGGTGGCGCAGGGTCACCTCGAAGTGGCCGAAGCGCGCGCCGGTCCGAGCCGTCAACTGACCCTGCCACTTCCGGTGGCGGGTCGCGCTCATGAGGTGCGTCTCGACCCAGACCTGCTTCAGGTAGATGAGCTCGATCGGGACCCCGTTGCGCTCTCCGCGCAGCACCACGTCGTAGGTCTGGTTGGCGAACGCCGACTGGTTGACGAAGAGGTTGATGTGGGGCTCGCCCCGCTCGAGGCGCATGCCCAGCCGCTGCGCCATCGCGCCAGCCTGGTACTGCGCGGTGTCGATCTGCATCTGCGCCCGCTGCTTGGAGGAGTAGACGAAGAACGCCAGCACGCCGCCGATCATGACGAACGTGAAGCACGCGCTGGGGAGCAAGGTGAGGTACTCGGACACACCCCGTGATGCCACGGAATCCACCTCGCCGTCTCGGGCGATCGTCGCGGACGAGAACCCGCCCGCGCGGCGGACCGGGCTGTCGCGGCTCAGCCGCCCTGCGCGAGGGTGTCGCAGCTCTCGATGCGGCCCGACGCGAAGCCGGCGCGGAACCAGCGCACCCGCTGCTCGGACGTGCCGTGGGTGAACGACTCCGGGACGGCGCGCCCGCGGGCGCGGCGCTGGATCGTGTCGTCGCCGATCGCCGCCGCCGCCGTGAGCCCCTCCTCGAGGTCGCCCTCGTCGAGGAGCTGACGCTGGTGGTGCGCGTGGTGGGCCCAGACGCCCGCGTAGCAGTCGGCCTGGAGCTCCTGCCGGACCGACACCGCGTTGCGTTCGACCTCGCCGCGGCCCCGCTCGAGGGCGCGGAAGCGATCCGCCTCGCCCGTGATCGTCTGGATGTGGTGCCCGATCTCATGGGCGAGCACGTAGGCCTGCGCGAAGTCGCCCGGCGCCTGGAAGCGGCGCGCGAGCTCGTCGAAGAACGACAGGTCGAGGTACGCCTTGCGATCGCCCGGGCAGTAGAACGGCCCCACCGCCGCGGACTGCAGGCCGCACGCGCTCGAGACCTGATCGCGGAACAGCACGAGGGTCGGCGCCTGGTAGGTCTGCCCGCGCTCGCGGAAGAGCTGCGTCCAGGTGTCCTCGGTGTCCGCGAGCACCACCCGCACGCGATCCTCGGTCTGCGCCTCGGCGGCCGAGGTCTGGGCGGGCGGCCCGCCCGACGACGACGACGGCGCGCCGGAGCCGCCGCCCCCGAGCAGCGCGTTGAGGATCGGACCGACGTCCGTCCCCGTCGCCGCTCCGACCGCGAGCACCCCGAGGACGACCACGAGCCCGCCGAGCCCGAGGGCCCGACCGCGCCGCCGCGGCGCGCCTCCGCCGCGGCGATCCTCGACGTTGGAGCTGCGGCGGCGTCCGTCGGTGCGCATCCCGCCTTCGTGCCAAGGCGGCAGCCCGCACGCAAGCCGGCGGGGCTCAGCGCGCGCCCGGGCGGCCCGCCGCCACCGGCACGATCGTGCCTCGGCGGATCACGGTGTAGGGTCGCAGCGATGGCTCTACTCTCGAGCGCAGCCGGCGGGAGGGCTCGCGCACTCATGGCGGCGCTCGCCGTGACCGCGCTGGCCTCTCTACTACACCCGGCCGCCGTGGCCGCGCAGGGCGCACCCTGCGAAGCGCGGGCGGGGTGGCTCCCGGATCTGCCGGTGCTGGGTCGGCCTCTGTCGCGCCCGACCTCGCTGACGGTGTGCAGGAGGCACGAGCCGATCGTGGTCGTTCGCCTCGAAGCGGGGGATCGGCTGATTCAGGATGCGGCGCCCTCCTCGAGCCGGCGACTGCTCGTCGTGAGTGAGTCGCGCACGCGGGTGCGGCGGTTCATCGAGGTGCGCCCCGACGAGGTCCGCGAGGTCTGCCGCACCAACGCAGACGTCGGGGCCTCGCCGGAGGTGGTCTCGCACGGCGGCACCACCGCGCTGACGTGGCGTTCGGGAAGCGACTCTGCGGAGGCGCTCGTGTGCTCCCCATCCGGCCTGGTGCACCAGCTGTCCGCGCCTCGGATTCTGGCCTCGCCCGATGGCGCCTACCTCGCGGGCTACACACCGCTCGACGCGCCTCGCGCGTCGGGAGACGAGCTCTGGATCTTCGATCTGGACCGTGCGTCCGAGGTGGCGAGACGCGAGCTTCGCTGCCGCGGATTGAGATGGCTGCCGGGTCGGACCATCGTGCTCACCGCGGACGGCGAACAAGCTGTCCCGCTGACGCCCTAGGACACTACAGCGCGCCGCAGTGTCCTAGCTGGCCCCTCCCGACCGAGGCGGTCGCGGCTCAGACCGGGCCGGCGAGCTCGACCTCCAGGCCGCCCTCGTCGGGGCGGGAGAACGCGAGGGTGAAGCCGTGCTTGTCGGCGACGTCGCGGACGATGTGGAGGCCGAGGCCGAGGCCGGTCGGTCGCCGGGACCGGGCCTCGCCCCCGCGGAACTGGCGCTCGTGCACGCGGGAGAGCTCCTCGTCGGGCAGGCCGGGGCCGTCGTCGAGGACGCGCAGGGTGAAGCGGTCATCCGCGCGCTCGAGGATCACCGCGACGTGGCCGCCCGCGTCGTTGTACACGACCGCGTTGTGCACGAGGTTGCTGAGCGCCTGCTCGACGAGCGTGCTGTCGGCGACGAGCTCGACCGCGTGCTCGGGGACCGCGAAGTCGATCGCGACGTCGCGCTCGTCGGCCACCGGGCGGTGCCGCGAGATCACGCGCTCGACCACCTCGCGCAGATCGAACGCGTGGCGCGTGAGCATCGGCTCGCCGGCCTCGAGGCGCGCGGCCGCGCCGAGGTTGCGGATCAGCGACGCGAGGTAGTGCGACTCCTCGAGCGCGGACCGCACGCGCGACGGCTCCACCGGCTCGCCCGCGCGCACCGCCCGGCGCAGCTCGCTGAGGTGCCCCTGCAGCACGGTGAGCGGGACCATCACGTCGTGGGTCGTGCTCTGCAGGTAGTGCGTGAGCGCGCGATCGCGGGCGCTCAGCTCGTCGAGCTGACCTCGGATCGCGGCGCCCGCGTCATTGAACGCGCGCGCCAGGTCCGCCACCTCGTCCGCGCCCTGGATCTCGACCGCGCCCTCGTAGCCGCCCGAGGCCTGGGCGCGCACCGCGCCCTCGAGGCGGCGGATGCGGCGGACGATCGGGCCGATCGCGGCGAATGCGGCCAGCGCGGTCAGGAGCGCGACCGCGGCGGCCGCGAGGAGGATGCGGAAGAAGCCGAGTCGCGCGGCGGGGTCGGCCGGGCGCTCCGCGAGGATCACCGCGCAGGGGCCGTCCCACGGCATGCGCATCGCCACGCGGACGCGCGGCGGATCCGCGAGCCACACCGCGGCGTAGGACTCGCCATCGGCGAGCTCGCGCCGGAGCTCCGCGTCCAGCGGGGGCCCGCCGCCGCTCGGAGCCAGCCCGTCGTCGTAGACCGCGATCAGCCGCATCGGCAGCCGTCTCCGGCCGCGCCCCCGCCGCCCGAACCGCGTCGGGTTGGCCTCGCAGCGCTCGAGCGCGCCCGCGCTCATCCGCTCGACCATCGCCTCGTGGGTCGCCTCGAGGAGCGAGCGCCGCATCTGCGCGTAGCCGAACCCGCTCACCCCGACCACGATGGGCACGGCGAGCGCGATCACGGACAGCGTCAGGCGCGCGCGGAGCTTCACTCGGTGGCGTCTCCGCTGTCCTGGTTGTCGCTGTCCTGGTTGTCGCTGCCCTGGTTGTCGAACCGGTAGCCGATGCCCCACACGGTCGCGACCCGCTTGCCCTCCGGGCCGAGCTTCTTGCGGAGGCGCGAGACGTGGACGTCGAGCGTCCGCTCGCTGCCCTGCCGCTCGGGGTCGAGCACCTTGTCGACGAGCGCCGCCCGGGTCATCGCCTGGCCGGCGCGCGCGGCGAGGGTCGCGAGCAGATCGAACTCGACCTTCGTCAGCTCGACGGCCGCGCCCTCGACCTCGACCACCCGCGCCGCCAGATCGAGCCGGAGCTCGCCGACCGCCACCGTCTCGCCGCGGGTGAGCATCGGCCGGCGGAGGCGCGCCTTGACCCGAGCGAGCAGCTCCTCGGGCCAGAACGGCTTGGTGACGTAGTCGTCCGCGCCGAGGTCGAGGCCGCGCACCCGGTCGGCTGGGTGGTCGCGGGCCGTCAGGATGATCACCGGCACGTCGCTGTTCGCCCGGTAGCGCTTGAGCACGTCGAGCCCGTAGGTTCCGGGGAGCATCAGGTCGAGCACCACCATCGAGTAGGGCGACGGATCCGTGCGCGCGGCGGCGTCTCCGTCGCGGAGCCAGTCGGGCGTGTAGCCCGCGCCCTCGAGGTGCTCGACGATCTGCGCGCCGAGCTTCTCGTCGTCCTCCACCACGAGGATGCGGTCGGCCATCGTGCCCGGAGGGTAGCAAGCGCGCCCCCTCGCGCCGCTTGAAGTCGACGGGGTTCGCCCCGCATCCTTTCGCTGGGCCCGCTCGGGCTCTGTAGGGGGATCTCGCATGCTCGACTTGGACCTCCGGCCCCTCGCGTCGCTCGCGGGCCTCGCGCTGCTGGCCGCGACCGCCCACGCCCAGCCCGGCGTCGCGGTCGGCAACACGTGCGAGCCGGTCACGATCACGGGGAGCTGCGACACCTGCGCGACCCGCGAGAGCTGCATCGCCTTCGAAGCCGGTCCGACCTGCGTCCCCTTCGGCGCGCTCTGCTGCGTCACCGACGCCGACTGCCCCTACGACGCGGTCCACACCCTGAGCTGCGCCCGGCCGCCCGGCGCGAGGGAAGGGCTCTGCCTCGAGGCGCAGGACTACTGCGAGGACGCAGACGCAGTGAGCGTCGACCGCGTCCGCGCGTGCCACCGCGGATCCAACGGCCTCTGGGCGCCGTGGGCGGACGGCGACTGCGACGGCGACGGGATGCACAACGAGGCCGAGATCATGGCCGGCACCGACCCGTGCCTCGCGCCGCCGGCCCTCGGCGTGTGGCTCGATGGCCAGTGCAACAAGGTGCCCCTCTGCGCCGAGGCGGGCGGCGACTGCGTCGACGGCGCAGGTGAGAAGATCGGCACCTGCGTGCGCTACGACGACGGCTCGGCGATCGCCTGCCAGGTCGACGACCCGATCCCCTGCGCGACGGTCGAGCTGGTCTGCCCTGCCGGGCTCGTCGCCGCGCCGTACAACGAGACCGAGTCGCTCTGCGTCGACCCGGGCTGGTGCCCCGGCTGGTCGAGCGAAGCGCTGATCGCGTGCGTCCTCGACGACGAGACCAGGACGCCGACGATCTACGCCGAGGGCGACTGCGACGGCGACACCGACGAGAACGACGGCGACGAGGACCCTTGCGGGATCGAGGCGGATGCGGGCGGTGGACCGGACGGCGGCGCTCCCGGCGCCCCGCCCCCTGGGCTGACCTTCCGCGGCGGCGGGGGCTGCGCCTGTCGCGTAGGCCCGCGCCGCGACGCCCCGTCCTTGTGGCTGCTCGCCCTCGCGGCCGCGCTCGGGCTCAGCCGAGCAGCTCGTCGAGCTCGCCGCTCGCGATGAGCGCCTCGAGCTCGGCCGCGCCGCCGATGAACGTGCCCTTGACGAAGACCATCGGGAAGGTGGGCCAGCCGGTCCACATCTTCAGCGCGTTGCGCCGCCGCCACTCGCTCATGTACGAGCCGTACTCGAGGTAGGCGAACTCGACGCCCTTGTCGCGCAGGAGCTTGCGCGCCTTCCGGACGACGGGGTTCTGGGCCATCCCGACGACGACGACCGCGTTCTTCGCGATCGAGGCCTCGACCGTCTCGACGAGGTCCAGGTTGAGGCCGGCGATCTTCTCGCGGATCGCGGGATGCTGCCGGTCGACGGGCAGGATGTGACGAGGCATGCCGGGCCTCTAGCGCCGCGACCCACGGGCGTCCAGCCGCCTTGCGGCGCGGGCTGCGGGTGGCACGCTCGGCCGCCATGAGACGGATCGTCACCCTCGCGCTCGCCGCGCTCCTCGCGAGCTGCGGCACCTCCGCCCCGGCCCCGGCCGCGCCCCGAGCCGCCACCGCCCAGGAGGACGCCGACGCGTTCCTCGGCTTCTACACGCCGATCATGCAGGCCCTCTACACGGAGAGCGCGCGCGCCTCCTGGGTCGCGAGCATCGACGTGACCGAGGAGCACACCGGGCTGCGGACCGGCGCGGACACCGCGTTCAGCGCGTTCACCGGCAACGCCGAGGTCATCCGCCGCGCGCGCCAGCTCCTCGAGCACGAGTCGGAGCTGAACGACGTCACCGTGCGCCAGCTCCGCGAGGTCCTCGACGCGGCGGCCGCGGCGCCGATGACCAACCCCGAGCTCGCCCGGGCCCGCGTCGCGGCCGAGAGCGCGCAGTCGGCCCAGCTCGACGGCTGGCAGTTCTGCATGCGCCGCCAGGGCGAGGAGTGCGCCGAGCCGGTGACCGCCAACGACATCGATCGCGTCCTCGTCGAGTCGCGCGACCTCGACGCGCGCCTCGTCGCGTGGAACGCGGCCAAGGAGGTCGGGCCCTCGCTCCGCGACGGGCTCATCCAGCTTCAGGGCCTGCGCAACGGCGTCGCGCGCGAGATGGGCCACGACGACTTCTTCAGCTTCCAGGTGAGCAACTACTCGATGAGCACCGAGGAGATGATGGAGCTCCTCGACCGCCTCATCACCGAGATGCGGCCGCTCTTCGAGCAGGTCCACTGCTGGGCGCGCCACGAGCTCGCGCGGCGCTACGGCGTCGACGAGGTGCCGCAGCTCATCCCCGCGCACTGGCTCAGCAACCGCTGGGGCCAGTCGTGGCCGGGGTTCGTCGACGGCGTGAACATGGACTCGCTGATGGAGGATCGCGAGCCGGAGTGGCTGGTGCGCCAGGCGGAGCGCTTCTACGTCTCGATGGGCTTCCCGGAGCTGCCGCCGAGCTTCTACGAGCTGAGCGACCTCTACCCGGTGCCCGACGGCGAGACGCGCCGCAAGAACGCGCACGCGAGCGCGTGGCACATGGACCTCGACACCGACGTGCGCTCGCTGATGAGCGTCGAGCCGACGTGGGACTGGTTCACCACCACGCACCACGAGCTCGGGCACATCTACTACTACATGACCTACACCAACCCGGACGTGCCGCCGCTGCTCCGGGGTGGCGCGAACCGCAGCTACCACGAGGGCATGGGCGACCTCATCGGGCTCGCCGCGAGCCAGCCGCCCTACCTGCGCGAGATCGGGCTGATGGACGAGGGGCAGGAGGTCGACGAGATCCGCTACCTCCTCGACAGCGCGCTCACCGGGCCGGTGACCTTCCTGCCGTGGTCGGCCGGCGTGATGAGCCACTTCGAGCGCGACCTCTACGCGAACGACCTCCCGGCCGATCAGCTCAACGCGCGCTGGTGGGAGTACGTCGCGCGCTACCAGGGCATCGCGCCGCCGAGCGAGCGGCCGGCCGACGGCTGCGACGCGTGCACCAAGACCCACATCAACAACGACCCGGCCCAGTACTACGACTACGCGCTCGCGAACGTGCTCGTGTACCAGCTCCACGACCACATCTGCCGGACGATCGTCGAGGCCGACCCGCACGCGTGCAACTACTACAACCGCCGCGACGTCGGGGAGTTCATCCAGGCGATCATGCGGCCCGGCGCGACGCGCGACTGGCGCGAGGTGCTGCGCGAGCACACCGGCCGCGACCTCACCGCGGAGCCGATGCTCGAGTACTACCGCCCGCTGATGGCCTACCTCCAGGAGCAGAACCAGGGCCGCGACTGCTCGTGGCCGGGCGACCGCGCCGCCACGCCTGCGCCCTGAGGCGCGCGCCTTGCACAGGAGCTCGGGGATGCGAGCTCCGTGTCACAGTGTGCCGTGGCATCTCGTCCTCGCGGTCGCCCTCGGGCTGCCGCTCGGGGGGTGCTTCCTCTTTCACGGCGGCGACGGCTGCTCCGAGACGGTCATCGACTTCTGCTGCGACCCGGCGGGCTTCGAGGTCACGCCGCTGAGCCGCTGCCCGACGCGGTGCCCGGCGGGGAGCACCCGCTCGGACGCGATCTGCCCGAGGCCCTCATTCCCGGACGCATCAGTCCCCGACGCCTCGGGCCCGGTCGCCGACGCGGGCGCCCCCTCCCTCTGCGCCCCGGTCGACGGCGTCTCGACGTGCCGCGATCCCTGGGTCGCGCCGGCGGGCGAGCCCTTCACGTTGCCCGTCACGCTCGACGCCTGCGGCTGCTGCCCGGACACGCAGTGCGACGTGCAGCTCGGCGACGTCGAGGGCCGCCCCGCGCTCCGGGTGAGCACGCGGATCTGCCCCGACCCGTGCGACTGCGACGGCTGCTTCCCGGCCCAGGCGCAGTGCGAGGTGCCCTCGCTCGGCCCGGGCACCTACGAGGTCGTGGTCAACGGCTCCCCCTCGTTCGCGCTCGAGGCGCAGGTGAGCGCCCCCGGCCTGGTGCCGCCGCCCCCGGGGTGCGCGACGTTCGCGGAGCCCGACCGCTGCCAGATCAGCGAGACCCTCGACGACCACGCGCTGCAGCCGAGCCGGGTGTGCGTCGCGGCCGCGCCTCCCGTAGCTGGCGGCGGCACCTCGCTGCGCGTCGAGGCCGACTGCACGGCCTGCGGCGAGCTGCTCGGGCCGTGCTACGCGCACATCGAGCCGCGCCTCACCGACGACCTGCCGCCGGGCGGCGAGATCTTCCTGACGACGCGGGCGCACTGGACGGACTGCGACGTCGACTGCGGCCCCCGCTGCCGGGTGGCGACCCTGGACTGCGCGCTGCCCCCGCTCGTCGACGGCGACGTCTACCGCGTGTTCCACGACGGCGTGGCCGTCGGGACGTTCACGGCCGGCGACGGCCGCGCGCCCTGCTTCGAGACGCCGGCGCCCCCGGGACCCTGACGGGCGGCCGGCGGGGCGCGGTCGACGGCCCGGGCGCGCCGCGGCATCCTGAGCCGGTCATGCCGCACGCACCCTGGCGCGTCCCCGGGATCGCCCTCGCCCTCGCGCTCGCGCTCGCGGGCTGCGACGCCGACCCTCCGCCCGCCGTCGACGCGGGCGCGTCGGTGGACGCGGGGCCGCGCGCCGACGCGGGGGGACCGCCGGCCGAGCTCGACGGGTTCATCGAGTGGCACATGGCAGCGGGCGGCATCCCCGGCCTCGCGGCGGCGGTGGTGCGCCCCGACGGCGTCGCCTGGGTGGGCACCTACGGCATGGCGGACGTCGAGGCGGGTCGTCCGGTAGACGCGCACACCTTGTTCGTCATGGCGTCCGTGTCCAAGACCTTCGCGGCGGTGCGCGCGATGCAGCTGGTGGAGGACGGCGCGCTCGATCTGGACGCCCCGATCGATGACGTCCTGTCGATGACGGTCCGACACCCCGAGCACCCCGACGTCCCGATCACCGCGCGGATGCTCCTGAGCCACGTGGCGGGCCTCGAGGACGACTTCTTCCTGCTCGCCGACGCCACCTACACCGAGGACCCACCGATGAGCCTCGCGGAGTTCACCGCCGCCTACGCGATCGAGGGCGGCGCGCTCTACGGGTCGGGCAACTGGGGCGCACCGCCGGGCACCGCGCACTCGTACTGCAACGCGGGCTTCGGCGTCGTCGGCTACGTCCTCGAGGAGGCAGGCGGCGCGCCGTTCGATCAGCAGACCGACGCCGCGCTCCTCGAGCCGCTCGCGCTCGACGGCGCCGGCTGGTTCCTCGCCGACGTCGACGCCGCGCGCCTCGCGACGCCGTACGGGTGGAACGGGCGGCGCTTCAACCCGCTGCCCCACAACGGCTTCGCGTTCTACCCCGCGAGCTCGCTCCGCATCAGCGTGACGGGCCTGGCCCGCTGGGCGCAGATGCTCCTTCGGCGCGGCGAGCTCGACGGCGTCCGCGTCCTCGAGGAGGCGAGCGTGGACGAGCTGCTGCGCGCGCAGTACCCGAGCCTCGACGCCAGCCAGGCGCTCACCTTCTCCGGGTCGCGCTTCGGCGGGCGGCGGTACATCGGCCACAGCGGATCGACCTTCGGCGGCAGCACCCAGCTCCTCCTGAGCGACGACCTCGCCTACGCGATCGTCCTCATCACCAACTCCGACGCCTACGTGCGCTCCCGGGTCGCGGGCCTCTCCGAGGGCAGCGAGGCCATCCGCACGATCCTCGCGCGCATCGGCGACGACGAGCCGATGCTGTAGCGAGCCCGCGCGGGCAGCCCGGGCGGCCGGCGTGCGGTATCGTGGGGCGTGACGCGCGCCCTCCTCGCCGTCGGCCTCGCCGCCCTCTCGTGCCTCGCGGTCGCGCCGGCCGCGCGCGCCGAGTGCGAGGTGACGGGGGTGACGAGCGTCGACCGGCTGCGCCTGCGGATCGACGGCCACGCGATCCGGACGCTCGGCGTCACCAACCTCCCCGTCGCGGTGCGCCCCGGGCGCGGCGAGCGCTACCGCGACGTCCGCGTGCTCGCGCCGGTGGCCTTCGGCGCGCGCACCGACGCGCCGATCCGGTGGAGCGTGCCCCGGCCCCTCGCGGTCGCCGACGCGATGCTCTGGCTCACGCCCGAGGTGGAGATCGAGGACGTCCGCGAGCAGATCGGCGACGACGCGCTGGTGATCCGCGCGCAGGTCGACGCCGGCGTCTGGGTGCGCCGCGTGCACGTGCCCTGCGCCGCGATCTCGGTGGGCCTCGGCGAGGGCCGCGCCGCGCCGCGCTGGGCGCACTCGCCCGGGCCGCGCTGGCGGCTGCGGCACGACCACCTCTGGCTGGTCGCGCGCCCCGACGACGAGGAGGCGCCGGCGATCCGCCTCGACGCGCCCGAGGGGCTGCGCGAGCCGCTGATCGAGATCGATCGCCGCGGCCCGTGGGTCCGGGTGATCGGCCGCTTCCCGAGCGGCGCGGTCCTGCGCGGCTGGGCGCGCCAGCACCACCTCCGCGCGGGCGAGGGGCCGGTCTCGCGACGGCGCTTCGCGCGGAGCACGCCCGCGACCCAGCCCGGGCTGTGCAGCCGGCGGCCGCCGCGCCGTGACGAGTACGTGGGTCCCGCGACGATCACGGTCGGCGCGCACATCCACATGCGCCAGGACGGCGACGTCTGGGCGACCATCACCGAGCCGACGGTGTTCACGGTGTCGGTGCGCCCCGGCCGCGACTGGGTGCGCGTGGTCCACGTGCCGGGCCTGCTGGGCGACGGCGACTGCCCCGAGGTCGTGCGCCACGCGTGGGTGCGCCGCTCGATGGTGAGCCTCTCCGGCGAGGGCGGCCGCTACGACCCGATGCGGCTGCTCGGCCTCGAGTAAGCAAGCCTCGTCGCGCGGCGACCGCGGCTCAGCCGCGCGCGAGCGCGTAGGCGACGACCGCGGCCGCCGCGGCCACGTTGAGCGAGTCGCCGTCCTCCGCCATCGGGATGCGCAGCCACTCGTCCACGAGCGGCGCCACCGCCTCGCCGACCCCCTCGGTCTCGTTGCCGAGCACGAAGATCGCGCGGTCGTAGAGGGCGCCCTCCCCGAGCGTCCGCGCGCCGCGGTCGCTCAGGCCGTAGACCCCGAAGCCCGCGAGCTTGGCGTCGCTGAGCCCGTCCTCGAGCCGCTCGCAGCGGAGGATCCGCGCGCGAAACGCGACGCCGGCCGAGGCCTTGATCACGAGCGGCCCGATCTCGGGCACGCCCCGGCGCGGCACGATGACGCCGTCGAGGCCGAGCACGGTGGCCGAGCGCAGGATCATCCCGACGTTGGCCGGCGTGGTCACGCCGTCGAGCGCGAGCAGGCGGCGCCGCGGCGCGTCCTCTTCGAGCAGCGCGGCGAGGGGTCGCATCGCCGGCGCGCGCACGTCGGCGGCCACGCCCTGGTCCTGCTTGGGCCGGCGCGAGATGCGCGAGACGCGCTCGGGGCTCACCCGCTCGACCGCGACCGAGCGCGCCGCGGCCTGCGCCAGGATCTCGTCCACGATCGGCCCGCGCGCGCGCTGGCTCACGAAGAGCTTCGCCACCTCGCGCGCGGGATCGGCGAGCACCTCGAGCACGGGCTTGCGCCCGTAGACCGTCAGGAAGCGGTCGCGCGGGTGGTCGCTCACGCCTCCTCGGCCCCCTCCTCCGCGTTGCCCTCCGCGTTGCCCTCCGCGGCGCCCTCGGCCTTGATGACCGCGAGGACCGCGCCCTCGTCGACCTGCTGGCCGACCTCGACCCGCAGCTCGGTCACCACCCCATCGTGGGGGGCGGCGATCGCGTGCTCCATCTTCATCGCC
>JAUHXR010000094.1 GCA_030426845.1 Polyangia bacterium
CGTCGGGCTCGACGCGCCCCGAGACCGTCTCCCAGAGGCCCGCCCCCGCCTCCTTGTGCGCGGCGCGCCGCATCGCCAACGCGCGCCCGCCCCGCACGATCACGGCGGCCACCGCGGCCACGAAATTGCTCACCGCGATCCTCGCTTTGGATCCACTTCCATCACGTCACGTCAACTGATCGGCAGGATCGCGAAAGTTTGAGATCCGCGCGCTCCGCCTCCTACCATCATCACTCGAAACGCGGCCCGCGAACCACGTCGGCCGTTGGTTTGTCCGCTTACGACCGGGGAGACCCCTCCGGTCGAACGGACCGCTGCGTCCTACGGAGGACCCCGACCGCATGCGCGTGATCCCGCTCCGAACCGCCAGCCCTTCCCCGCGCTCCCCCGGCGCCAAGCGATCGGTGCACGCGAGGCTCGCGCGCGCGCTGCTCGGCGACGCGTCCGAGATGCCGCTGCCCGCGATCACCGATCTGCTGAGCGGCGCCCTCGCGTTGGCCGAGGGCCACCGCGACAAGGCGCTGCTCCCCCTCGGCACCGAGCCGGCGGAGCTCGCGATGGTGCGCCGCGGCGCCAAGGTGCTCGTGAGCTACTACCTCCTGCGCGACACCCCGCTGGTGCTCTCGCTCGACCGGCCGGTCGGCCTCGCGAAGCTCCTCGCCGACCTCGGCGCGGCCGCGCTCGAGCTCGCGGCGGAGGACGCCGATCCGATCTCGCGCGAGCTCACCCTGCGTCTCGCGGAGCGGGCCCAGGCCGTCGAGCTGGTGACCTCGCGTCGCCCCCTCTCGCCGGTCACCCGCCGCGGCGGCGCGGTCGACTCCGCCCCCGCGAGCCTCCCCATCGCGTTCGGCTTCGAGGCCGCGATCCCCCCCGGCGCCGACCCGCGCCGTCAGGCGAGCGCGCACTCCGACGCCCACGCGCTGTTGTTCGACGGCGGCCTCTGGATGTGGGCGCGCGGGCGCCGCATCACGCTGTCGCGCGGGCCGATCATGCTGCCGGTGACCCGCATGGTCGCGGCGGTGCGCGCGCTCGTCGAGGCGAGCGAGGAGCAGCGCGCGGCCAACGTCCGTCTCCGGGCCGGCTCCTTCGCGATCGGCGTGCGCCTGTCGCGCCGCGGCGAAGAGCCGGTGCAGCTCACGATCGGCTCCGACGAGTACGGCAAGGTCACCGTCCCCGCGCTCACCGTGCGTCAGGTCGTGTTGCCTATCTTGAGGCTCGCGAGCGACCTGCTCCGCGCGCTCGTCTCCACCGACCGCAGCCAGTCGCGCAACCTCCGCGTCAGCTCGCTGCGCGAGGAGGTCCGCGGTCTGCGCCGCCGGGTGCGCCGCAAGGAGAGCGCGCCGCGCGCCCGCTCGCTCGTGCACGACGACCCGGAGCGCCTGCGCGCCGCCTCCCCCCGCCCCGAGGCCGCGGTCGCCCCCTGCGGCCCGTCGCCGCGGACCCTCCGCTTCGACACCCGCTGGGAGAGCGAGGTCGAGGGCCTCGACGCGGCGTCCACGTTCCTCTGCGGCGATCGCCTGATCGTCGCGACCCCGCGCTTCACGGTGGCGCTCGCGCGCGACGACGGCGCGGTGCTCTGGGCGCGCGAGTCGAGCGCGTCCGCGTCTTTCATGACCGGCACGGTCCTCGCGCGCCTCGCGAGCGACGGAGAGCTGTCGCTCACCAACGTGATCGACGGCGACGACTTCGCGGTGCAGCAGCTCGCCCCGCGCGTGGGTGGCCCCCCGGCCGGCATCCTCGCGGGCGGCGGCAACCTGCCCCCGGTGGCGGTGCTCAGCGAGGGGGCCGATCGCCTCGTCGCGGTGGACCTGCGCACCGGCGACAAGCGCTGGCGTCACCAGGGCGCGGCGACGGGGAGCTGGGGCCTGCGGCGCGTCGGCCGGATCCTCCTCGTGACGGGCGGCGACGGAACGGTCTCCGCGCTCGACGTGGCCCACGGCGAGCTGCTGTGGCGCTTCGCGGTCGACGGCTGCTTCCGCCTGCCGCCCGCGGTCGCGGGTGACGTCGTCCTCGCGGTGCGGGGCGCGCCCGGCCGCGGCCAGGCGACCCTCCACGGCCTCGATCTCTTCAGCGGCCGCGAGCTGTTCAGCCGTCCGCTCGAGACGCCGGCGCTCGGGGCCCCGCTGCCGGCGGGTGACGTCGCGGTGATGGCGATCGGCGGCGCCGACGGCGCGAGCCTCGCCGCCTTCGACCCGCGGTGCGGCGACCTCCGCTGGATGGTCCCCGATCCCGGCCTCGGCGCAGGCGGCAGCGGCCTCGCGGTCGATCGCTTCCTCGTGGTCAACGCGCCGAGCGGCCGGGTGGCCGCGCTCGGCCTCGACGACGGTCACCTCGCGTGGGAGCGCACGCTCGCGCACCCGGTGGCCGACGACGTGCCGCGGCGCCTCGAGCCGGTCCTGCGCGGCGGCGCGCTCTTCGTCCCGTCCGCGAGCGTCCACGTCCTGCGCCCCCACGACGGCACGTCGATCGGCGAGCAGGTGCCCTGCGAGCTCGTGCCGGACTGGACGCGGGTCGACGAGCGCGGCTGGATCTACGTCGCCGAGGAGAGCGGTCACCTTGCGGCGATGGCGCCGCGGCCCCACCTCTCGCTCGTCCAATGACCCGACTTCACTCGCTTCACGCGGCCGGCGCCCTCGGCGCCAGCCTCCTCCTCCTCGCCTGTGGCGGGACCTCCTCGCAGGCGGAGGAGCCCGCGGCCCCGGCGTCGAACGACGAGGCGCCCGCGCACGTCCACCCCCACCACGGTCACCAGGCCGGGCACCACCACTCGTTCGCCGACGTCGAGCGGTTCGCCGCGATCTTCGACGACCCCGCGCGCGACGCGTGGCAGCGCCCCGCCGACGTGGCCGCGATGCTCGAGCTGTCGCCCGGCCTCACCGTGGCCGACATCGGCGCGGGGACGGGCTACTTCCTGCCGCACCTCTCGCCCGCGGTCGGCGACGAGGGCGCGGTCCTCGCGCTCGACGTCGAGCCGAACATGGTCGAGCACATGCGCGCGCGCGCCGCGGAGGCCGGCCTCACCAACGTCACCGCGCGGGTCGTCGACCCGGCCGACCCGGGCCTCGCGCCGGGCTCGGTCGATCGCGTCCTGATCGTCGACACCTGGCACCACATCGAGGATCGCCCCGCCTACGCCGCCCGGCTCGCCGAGGCGCTGCGCCCCGGCGGCTTCGTGCTCGTGGTCGACTTCACCATGGACGCGCCCGAGGGCCCGCCGCCCGCCATGCGCCTGCGCCCCGAGCAGGTCGCGGAGGAGCTCGGCGCCGCCCTCGAGGTCGAGCAGCTCACCGAGGAGCTGCCCCGCCAGTACGTCATCCGCGCCCGCCGCCGCTGAGCGAGCCCACCTCCCCGCGCTCACCTGCGCGTCCTCGTCCAGGTGTCGTCCAGGTGCATGCGGGGTCCGTCCCCTCTCACCGTGTCGCCGAGCTCCAAACGCGAAACGACCCGCCCCCCAAGAGGGAGCGGGTCGTCTTCAGCGCCGCTCGAGGAGCTGCGCGTCTCGCGGTGGCCTCAGTTGCCCGAGTTCGCGGTGTAGTGGAGCGTGTACGCCCCGCGGCCCGCGCCGTCGTAGCTGTTCGCGCGGATCGTGTACGTCCCGCTCGCGGTGGTGGTGTAGCTGAAGCGGCTGTTGGTGCCGTCGCCGCCGTCGTCGTCCTGGACGATCGAGGCGCCGTCGGGGCCGACGAGCCACAGGTAGGTGTCGAACGCGGTGCTCTGGAGATCGCCGGTGATCGTCCAGCCCTCACCCGCCTCGAACGAGAACTCGTCGTAGGGGGAGTCGTCGTCCGGGACGCGCGGGTCGTCGTCGGTCAGCTCACCGTTGACCGTCTCGTCCACCGGCTCCGGGTCGGAGCAGCCCGCGAAGCAGAGCGCGAGGGCAGTACCGATGATGAACATTCCGAGCTTCTTCATGAATCCTCCGTCAGGTGCACGCGAGATGCTGCTCCAATAGGCCGGGCGAGTATACCGATTTCGGCTCCGAGATCTTCCCCTCATTCTCCGGGCGTCCGATCGCGCGCCAAGCCCCCGGAATTGCACGCCTGGTGGCTCCTCTCGCGTCTGATCGTATGCTGCACGGGTGAGCGCGAGCCCCCGATCGCCGCACCTGCGCGTCTTCGGATTCCCCATCCGGGTGAACCCGATGTTCTGGCTCGTCGCAGGCATGTTCGGCGCGCTCTCGCTCGACAACGGGCAGGGCGCGACCGACTACTCGCCCGAGTCGCTCGCCCGCGTGCTCCTCTGGGTCGTCATCGTCTTCGTGTCGATCCTCTGGCACGAGCTCGGCCACGCCTTCGTGGCCCGCGCGTTCGGCTTCACCCCGGCGATCGAGCTCAACGGGATGGGCGGGCTCACGATCTGGGGCGGCGGCCCCACGCGCCCGACCCCGGGCCAGCGTGTCGCGGTGAGCCTCGCGGGGCCGGGCTTCGGGCTCGCCCTCGGCGGCGTGGTCTACCTCGCGGCGGAGCTCGGCCTCGGGCCGCAGCACTGGGCGCTCGCCTACGCGATCGAGCTTCTGCTCTGGGTCAACGTCGGCTGGGGCCTGCTGAACCTCGTGCCGATGCTCCCGTGGGACGGCGGCGGCGTGCTCTACGGCGTTCTCGATCTCGTCACCGGCGGCAAGGGGCGCAAGCCCGCCGCGCTCGTCACGATCGCGCTCTCGCTCACCCTCGCCGCGGTGATCGTCTGGCAGCTCGGCTTCACGCGGGTCTGGCTGCTGTTCCTCTGCGCGCTGTCCTTCTCGGTCGGCCTCCGCCTGCTGCGCGCCAAGCCGGCCCCCGCCGCGACGGTGCGCCTCGATCCGCTCGAGGCGATCGGCCGCACGCGCCAGGCGCTCGAGCAGGCGGGTCCGCCGGAGCGCCTCGTGTCTGCGATCCTCATGGGCGCGCGCAGCGAGTCCTGGGCCGCGCTGGGCCTCGACCTCGAGGAGCGCGTCGCGGTGAAGGTCGTCTCGCCGAGCCAGCGCGCGGTCGCGCTCGAGCTCGCCGCCTGGGCGCACCTCCTCGCGGGCCAACCGGACCGCGCGGCGCGGGCGGTCGAGGCGATGCGCGCGACGCACGATCCGTCGCCGATCCTCGGCGCGACCGTCGCGCTCACCGCGGGCCGCTACGCGGAGGCGCTCGATCGGGTCGAGGCGATCCACCCCGAGGAGCGCGAAGGCGCGCGCCTCGTCGAGGCCTACGCGCTGGCCGCGCACGGGCGCCCCGAGAGCGCGATGGCCCCGATCGGCGCCGATCGCGCGGTGGGCGCGCTGGTCGACGCGGCGCTCTTCCACGCGGGCGAGTACGACGCCGCGGCCCAGCTCGCGGCGCTCCTGTTCGATCGCTTCGGCGAGGCGGAGGACGCCTACAACGCGGCGTGCTCCCACGCGCGCGGCGGCCGCCCCGAGGAGGGGCTCGGCTGGCTGGAGCGCGCGATCGACGCGGGCTACCGCGACCTGCCCCACCTCGAGGCGGACGAGGACCTGGCGAGCGTGCGCGCCCTCGCCGACTTCGCCGCCCTCCGCGCGCGCCTCCAATAGGCGAGCGTCGATCGCCTGCGCGACGGATCGCCGCGCGCCCGCCCCACGATCTAGAAATTCGAGGCCGAGGCGTGCGATCGCGCGGGCACCGAGCGCGCGTGAGGTAGCGGCCTCGAGACACGGGTTCAGTCCCGATCGGGGGTGTCGTTCGAACCCCACGTGACGGACCTCGCACCGAGGATCCGGGCCGTGATCGGGGGGCTCCTCCTCGGCTGGGCGCTGCTCGGCTGCGGGGGTGACCCCGCGATGCGGATGACCGGACACGACCCCCTCCCCGCCAGCCACCCGGTCTCCGGCCGGCAGGCGATCCAGCTCGTGCTCCACGGCGCCCTCCTCGTCGACGTGAGCGCGGAGATCGAGTTCTACGGCCGGCACCTGCGCGGCGCCTACAACGTCCCCTGGGACGAGCTCGAGCAGCGGCACGACGAGCTGCCGCGCGATCGTCCGCTCGTCATCTACTCGCGCGACGGCGCGCACACCGAAGAGGCCGACCTGTTCCTTCGCGCGCGCGGCTACGACGTGCACGTCCTCGGCCACTTCGCTGCGTGGAGCGGCAGCTGACGAGTCGCGCCCGACCGTCCCCGTCTCCTGTCGCGAGAAGCTCGGACCGTCCCGGCCTAGATCAACGCAAGCGTTGATGACGCAGGCTCGGCAGTCCAGCGCGGACGCGCTGGAGCGACTCCGGGTCGATCCACGCGCTCGCGACGCCTTCGCCCTCGGGCGCTTCGGCGAGGACCACGCCCCACGGGTCGGCGATCAGCGCGTGGCCGTACGAGAAGCGCCGCCCGTAGTGGTGCCCCGTCTGCGCGGCCGCGAGCACGTAGCTCTGGGCCTCGATCGCGCGGGCCCGCAGGAGCACATGCCAGTGGTCCTTGCCCGTGGTGAGGGTGAACGCGGCCGGGATCGCGAAAGCGATCGCGCCCTCGTCGGTGAGCCGGCGGTACAGCTCGGGGAAGCGGAGGTCGTAGCAGACGCTCAGGCCAAGCCGGCCGAAGCACGCGTCGGTGACGACGGTCTCGGTCCCCGGCTCCACCGTCTCGGACTCCATGAGCTTGGTGCCGTCCGGGAGGTCCACGTCGAAGAGGTGGATCTTGCGGTACACCGCGCGGACCTCGCCGCTCGCGTCGAGGTGCACGCACGCGTTCTTGACGCGCGTCGGCGTCTCGCCCGTCTCCCAGAAGCCGCCGAGCACCAGCTCGATGCCGAGCTCGCGGGCCAGACCCTGCATCCGCGCGAGGATCGGACCGCCGCCGGGCAGCGGCTCGGCGATCGCGAGCTTGCCGTCCTCGGGGCCGAGGTAGGCGAAGCACTCCGGGAGAACGCAGAGCCGGCTGCGGTCCTCGGCCGCGGCCCGGACGCAGCGCTCCGCCGCCGTGAGGTTCGCCTCGACCGAGTCCGTCGAGGTCATCTGGGCGACCGAGACCTTGGTTCGCATGGGTCGACGCTACCCAACCCGGAGGCACGCCGCCAGGCGCAGCCCCACGGCGACCCAAGCGCCTGGAATCCCACGTGAAACCACCCGATCCGGGGATGGCGGATGCTCACCGTGAGGCCGGAAAATCTCCACGGGACGAAGAATTCGTGGTCTCCTGTCGTAGCAAGTGAATGCGGTGCTCCGTGCCACGTCGAAGCGGCGCAGGGCGCCGGCTCAGGGTGGCTCCCGCCGGTGGAAGGGGAACTGGGATGACCGATGTGAAGAAGACGCTCACCGACGACGACATCGAGGTGGAGCGCGGGGTGAGTAGACGTTCGGCGATTGGGATCATCGGCGCTTCGGTGGCGGCCGCGGGCGTGGTGCTCGGGGCGACCGAGGACGCGGAGGCCCAGGGCTGCAGCGACTCGGACGGTGGCCGCTACGCGGACCCCGCAGGTGGCGGCCGGCGCTGCGGTCGCGGCAGCGGGTGCAGCGACTCGGACGGCGGCCGCTACGCGGACCCGGCGGGCGGCGGTCGCCGCTGCGGCCGTCGGAGCGGGTGCAGCGACTCGGACGGGGGTCGCTACGCGGACCCGGCGGGCGGCGGACGCCGCTGCGGCGGCCCGCGCAACTGCAGCGACTCGGACGGCGGCCGCTACGCGGACCCGGCCGGCCGCGGCCGTCGCTGCTGAGCGCGTCTCCCGACGCGAATCGAGCGCCGTCTCCGGGTCTCCGGGGGCGGCGCTCTTCGTTGGAGCGCTGGCCGAGTCGGCCCGCTGCCCCGCGCGCGAGGCCGTGTGCGCTCGCGAGGCCGCTCCCGACACCCCGCGCGGGGGGCCGCGCTCGTCCGAGCCGGGTTCACGCACTCGGCTTCAGAGCATGAGGTCCCAGCTCGGGCGCATCGCCGAGTCGCCCGGGTGCGTCGTCGGGAGCCGAGGGTGTGGTTTCGCGAGCCGCGACGGGGAGACGGGCGCGCCGCGGGCGGCTGACGCGGCAGGAGCGGGGGCCGGAGGCCGGAGCCGGGGCGGGAGCCGGAGCCGGAGCCGGGGCCGGAGCCGGGGCCGGAGCCGGAGGCGCGCGCGACTCCGGCGAAGCTACGTAAGTTGTCGCGCTCCTCTTCGCGACGATCAGGCCGCCGGACCCGCAGGCGTGTACGTAGAGGTGCAAGAGTACGTGCACGTCCACGAGGACGTGCACGTGCACGTCGTTTGGTGCGCCTAGAAGCTGAAGCGCCGGATCGAGACGTTCATCAACAGGCCGATGCCCACCATCGACGTGAGCACGCTCGAGCCACCGTAGCTGAACAGCGGCAGCGTCACCCCGACCACGGGCGCGAGCCCCGAGACCATCGCGAGGTTGATGATCGTGTGCCAGAAGAAGAACGCGCTGACCCCCACCGCGACGACGGCGCCGAAGCGGTCCTTCGCCTGCGAGGCGATCTTCAGGCCCCACAGGATCAGGAACACGTAGAGGAAGAACAGCAGCGCCACGCCGAGGAAGCCCTGCTCCTCGGCCCACACCGGGAACGGGAAGTCGGTGTGCTGGTCGGGCAGGAACCGGTGCTGGTTCTGGGTGCCCTGCATGAAGCCCTTGCCGAAGATGCCCCCCGAGCCGATCGCCACGATCGACTGGTGCGCGTGCCAGCCGCTGCCGAGCAGGTCCTCCTCCGGGTTGAGGAACGCGGTCAGCCGGCGCTGCTGGTAGGTCTTCAGCAGGTACGTCCAGGTCAGCGGCGCGCTCACGATGAACACCACCGCGAGGGTGATCACCGAGCGCAGCTTCAGGTGCGTCAGGAGCATGATCGAGCCGAAGATGAACGCGAGGATCAGCGCGGTCCCGAGGTCGGGCTGCAGGAGGATCAGCGTCATCGGCAGCGCCAGGATCAGGCCCGGGATCACCAGGTCCTTGAGCGTGCGGCCGTCGGTCTTCGGGTCGTTGTGGAGGTACTTCGCGAGCGCGACGATGATGATCAGCTTCATCACCTCGCTCGGCTGGAGCGAGAAGCTGCCGATGCGGATCCACCGCTGCGAGCCGCGGATCTCGGGCGCGAGGAGGAACACCAGCATCAAGAGCGCGATGCCGATGCCGTAGGCCCACCAGCCGAGGCGCTCGTAGTGCCTGTAGTCGATCGCGACGACGAGCACCGCCGCGCCCGCGCCGAGCGTGAGCCAGTAGATCTGCTGGATGTAGAGCTCGCTCAGCGCGCTCGTGGTCGCGCTCGTCGCGGAGTAGAGGTTGGTGACGCCGATCACCGCGATCGTCGCGACCGTCACGAAGAGCGGCCAGTCGAAGTTGTCGCGCAGGCCCTTGCCGACCATCGTCGCCATTACGGCCTCCTCGCCAGGCGGCCGCCGGGCGCGGGGGCGCCGGCGCTCGCGGTGGTGGCGCGCGCGGTGAGGTACTCGTTGAGCACCCCGATCGCGATCGGCGCCGCGTTCGTGCCGCCGCCGCCGCCGTGCTCGACGAGCACCACGATCGCGACCTCCGGGTCCTCGGCCGGCGCGAAGCCCGCGAACCACGCGTGCGCGCGCCGGGTCCACGCGCCGCGGGTCGGGTCGCCGGGGCGGACGCGGGCGGAGACCTGCGCGGTGCCCGTCTTGCCCGCGATCGAGACGTCGCCGCCGTAGTCGGTGAACGCCTCGTAGGCGGTGCCGTTCTGGTCGTTGACCGCGCCGTACATCCCGTCGATCACCATCGCGAGGTGGTCCTGGGTGACCGAGACCCGGCGGCGGACGCGGGGCTGGAACTCCTCGACCGTCGAGCCGTCCGGGCTCGTCACGCGCTCGACGAGCTGCGGCACGTAGAGCGTCCCGCCGTTCGCCATCGCCGCGTAGGCCATCGCGAGCTGGACGAGGTTGGCGCGCGTGTCGCCCTGGCCGATCGCCGTGTTGAGCGTGTAGCCCAGCCGGAAGCGACGCCCCGCGGCCTCGTAGAACGCGCGGGTCGGCACGAAGCCGGACGCCTCCGCGTTGATCCCGATGCCCGAGCGGCGCCCGATGCCGAAGAGGCCGGCCACGCGCGCGAGCTGGTCCTGGCCGACGTGCTGGGCGAGGTCGTAGAAATAGACGTTGCACGACTGCACGAGCGCTTGACGCAGGTTCACGTCGCCGTGGGAGTTCGTGCAGTGGAACCGCCGGCCGCCGAGCTCGAGGCTGCCCTCGCAGTTCACCGTCGCCTCGGGGTCGAGCATCCCGCCCTCGAGCGCGGCGAGCGCGGCGAAGGGCTTGAAGGTCGAGCCCGGGAACCACGACTCGTAGATCGTCTTGTCGATCAGCGGGCGGAAGGGGTCGTCGCGCAGCTCGCCGTACTCGGCGAAGGTGAGCCCGCGCGTGAACATCGACAGGTCGTAGCTCGGCTTGGAGTAGAGCGCGCGCACCGCGCCCGTCCGCACGTCGACCACCACCACCCCGCCGGACGGGCGCCCGACGAACGCGCGGTCGATGATGCGCATCAGGTCCATGTCGAGCGAGAGCGTCAGGTCGCGCCCGGGGACGGGCTCGCGGCGGGTGGGGCGGCCGTCCTCGGGGGCCGCGCCGTCGACCTCGCGGCCGCGCACGTCGACGAACACCCGGCGGTAGCCGCGGCGGCCGCGCAGGTAGCTCTCCCACGCGCGCTCGACGCCGGTGCGGCCGATGCGGTCGCCGAGCCGGTAGCCCGCGTCGCGCAGGCGGTCGAGCTCGTCGCCGTTCATCTCGTTGAGGTAGCCGACCGCGTGGGCCGCGAGGGTGCCGTAGGGGTAGGTGCGGATCGGCTCGGCGAGGAGGTGCATGCACGGCAGGCGCACGGGGTTGTCGCGGTTGCCGGTGCGCGCGCAGAGGTCCTGCTGGTGGGTCTCGAGCGCCGCGAGCTGGTCGCGCGAGATGTCGGTGTGCACGCGGATCTGGTGCGCGCGCCGCTGGGCCGGGACGCCCTCGACCCGCTCGCGCAGGCGCTCGCGCTCCTCCGGGTCGAGGCCCATCAGCTCGCCGATGCGCGCCACGTCGTTCGGCGCGAGGTACTGCGGGATGAGGTAGAGGTTGTAGGCGGCGCGGTTCGTCGCGACGACGTTGCCGTTGGTGTCGCGCACCACCCCGCGCGTCGCCGGCAGCGTCACGGTGCGGGTGATGTTCTCCCGCGCGATGGCGTCGTAGCGCGCGTACTCCACGATCTGGAGCTGGATCATCCGCCCGAGCAGCACCGCGAAGGTGAGCAAGACGACGAGCGCCATCCACTTGTAGCGCTTCTTGAACTCGCCGACCTCGCGGCGGACGCTGAGGAGGCTGCTCACGCGGTCGCGACCTCCTCGCGGCGCCGGGTGAAGAGGCCGTCGAGCCGGCGGATCGCGAAGAAGAGCGCGGGGGCCGCCGCGCCGGTGACCGCCGCCCCGACGAGGAGCGCGACCACGGTGTCGGTGATCGACTCGAGGGGGAAGGGGGCGGGCGGCTCGAAGATCGCGCGGAGGGCGAGGATGCTGCCGCCGGCGACCACCGCGAAGCCGAAGCTGATCACGGCCTGCAGGACCGGGCCGCGCATGAAGAGGTTGAGGCCCGCGCCGCGGGTGATGAGGAAGGTGGCGACCATCACGAAGGTCTGCAGGCCCATCGGGCTGCCGCAGAACGAGTCGAGGAGGTAGCCGAGGACGAACGCGAGGAGCGCGCCGCGCACGATGTGCAGGTCGCTCGCGACGCCGAGGTAGATGACGATCGGCAGCAGCAGGTTCGGCGCCAGGCCGCCGAGCGGGACGAGCACCCCGATCGCGGCCTGCGCGACGAGGAGGCCGAAGCCGAGGCCCACGAAGGACAGCGTCCTCACGGCTCCTCGTCCTCGCTCAGCTCGCCGCCGGTGCGCTCGACGAGCGAGCGCTCGCGCGAGCCCTCGGTGAGGATCAGCACCTCGTCGAGGCTCGAGAAGTTCACCGCCGGGGTGACCTCCGCCTCCTGGTAGAGGCCGAACTCGCGGCGGACGATGCGCGTGACCCGGCCGACGAGGATCGACGCGGGGAAGCGCTGGCCGAGGCCCGAGGTGTGAACCAGGTCGCCGACCCGGATGTCGTCCTCACGGCGCAGGTACTGGATCTGCGCGAGGTACTGGTCGTCCTCGCCCGTGCCGCGGAGCATGCCGCGGGCGCCGGTGCGCTGGATGACCACGTCGATCGCGCTCGTCTGGTCGACGGTGAGCAGCACGTCGCTGTAGCGGCCCCAGCTCCGGCGGACCTGGCCGACCAGGCCCTCGCTCGTGATGACGGGCATGCCCGCGCGGATGCGGTCGCGCTCGCCCCGGTCGAGGCGGACGCGGGTGACGCGGAAGAAGCGCGAGACGTCGCGGCCGATGACCTGCGCGCCGATCAGCTCGCCCCCGATCCGCTCGCGGAGCTGCAGGAGCGAGCGCAGGCGCCGGTTCTCGAGCGCTTCGTAGCGCAGGCGCCGGTTCTCCTCGGTGAGGCGCGCGTTCTCGGAGCGGAGGCGGTCGTTCTCCGCCTTCACGTCGACGAGGTAGACGTAGTCCTGCCAGACGCCCGAGAACCAGCGCGCGGTGGAGGTCGCGGCGACCTGGACCGGCGCGCTCACGGTGAGGACCGCGCGGTCGAGCGCGTTGGTGCTCTCCGGGTCCTTGAGGTTCGCGTTCAGGAAGAAGAACGGGATGGCCAGGAGGGCCACGCAGATCGCCGCGTCGCGGAAGCGCTTGAAGGAGCTCATGCGTGGACTCGCAGCTGGGCTGACTCGCGGCGGGCAGAACCCCGGGCGCCCGAGAGACCATTCCCGAGGGCGGGCGGGGACCTCACGGCGTAGATCACTGCGGGGCCCCCGGCAAGCGGGAGGGTAGCGCTGTAGATACGACGGCGACGACCCTTACGCCGGGGTTCCATCGCTGCGGGGGCGCCGGAGGTCGGGCTATCCTCTCCGCGGAGGCGCGCAGAGATGGCACGATGGTTGACGATCGCCCTGACGGGCACCCTTCTGGGCGCCCTCGGGTGCGACGACGGGGAGCCGATGTTCGTGCCGGTGCCCGACGCGGGGCCGCGGGTGGACGCGGGGCCGCCGGACGCGGGGATGGAGCCGGGGCCGGTGGACGGGCCCATCGTGCGCTGCGCGGCGCCGGTGCCGGGCCGGATGATCGTGGCCGAGCCGGGCGACCCGATCGACGCGGCCCTCGTGGTGCGGAGCGAGGGCTCGCCGATCGACGAGGTGACGGTCAACGGGGTCCGGGTCGCGGTCGACGCGGCGGGGCTGGTCCGGCTGAGCCACGCGAGCCGCTTCGGGGTGAACACCCTCGCGGTCCGCGCGACCAACGAGGCGGGCGCGAGCACCGAGCAGGTCTGCAGCTTCGTCGTGAGCCCGAGCTACGCGGACGAGAGCGCGGCGCTCGACGGGGTGGTCGCGATGCAGCTCAACCCCGAGGCGATCGACGACGGGGTCGCGACCGACGGGCTCGACAGCCTCAACGACGTCTTCACCGCGGCGCTCGCGGGCGGGCTGCTCCGCGAGACGATCCACACGCAGTACACGACCGGCGGCGCGGACATCAAGACGCTCAGCTGCGACCTCGAGATCAACGCGCAGTGCATCGTCTCTTCCGAGATCGTCTACCTCGACAACATGCCCTCCAGCTCGTTCACCACCGCGCTGACCCCGATCGACGGGGGCCTCAACTTCGTCGGCACGGCGCGCTCGGTCACCCTGAGCGTCGAGGTGCGAGGGACCGAGCGGGTCACGACCACGAACTGGACCACCATCCCGCCGGCGTTCGGCGCGAGCGTGAGCATGTCGTCTCCGGGGACGATCACGATCAACGACGTCACGATCGACATCGACCTGCGCGTCTTCACGGACGCCACCACCGGTGAGCTGACGGCCGAGGTGACCCAGGTGAACAGCGTGACGAGCGGGGCGGTGACCGCGGTGTTCGCGGGGCTCGACACGACGACGATCAGCGCGCACCCGATCTACCCGGGGCTCGACGGCTCGACCCTGCGGTCGCAGGTCGAGGCGGGGATCGCGCGGCACATCACGGGCGCGAGCGGCGACTCGGTGCGGCGCAACATCAGCGACTTCCTCGGCGAGCGGCTCGGCGCGGTGCTCGACACGCTGCTGTCGACCATCGCGGTGCGGACGCTGCCGCCGTCGTTCGACCTGCCGGCGCTCGGCGGTGGGACGACGAGCTACACGTTCGGCTCGAGCTACGCGTCGGTGAGCGCGACCACGAGCGGGCTCGGGTTCGTGCTCGACACGAGCTACGCGACGAGCCTCGGGTCGTCCCCCGAGACGACGCTGGGGGTCGCGACGCTGCCGGGGGCGCTCGGCGGCGCGTCGAGCGCGATGCCGGTGGCGAACCTCGTCTCCGAGCGGGTGGCCAACACGGTGCTCCACCACGAGTGGCGGGCGGGAGGCCTCGACGGCGAGCTGTCGCTCCGCGGGATCGTGGCCCCCGACATGATCGTCGCGCCGGACATGATCGTGGCCCCCGACATGATCGTCGCGCCGGACATGATCGTCGCCCCCGACATGATCCGGGTCGACAGCGCGCTGCCGCCGATCGCGCGCACCCAGGACGGCGGGTCGCTCGAGGTGACCCTCGGCGAGATCCACGTGTCGGTGCCGGCGCTCGAGGGCGGGCTGTTCCCCGACGGGCTCGAGCTGACGGTGGCCGCGACGGCGACGGGGGCGATCGTGGCGAACGGCGACGACCCGGCGTGGGGCGACGTCGCCCTGACGGAGCTCGCGTTCGGCGCGGACGCGACGCTCAGCGCGACCCAGCGCGAGTACGCCTACGCGCTCGCGGCGGTGATCGCGTGGCGGGTGACGACCTTCGCGCTCAACGAGGGCGGCCCGACGATGCCGCTCGCGTCGGTCGAGACGACGGCGGAGCTCGCGCCCTACGGCTTCGCGACCGGGACGGTGCTCGGGACGGTGACGCCGACCTTCACCCCGTTCGCGGGCGGGCTGGAGGCAGTGGGCAGCTTCGGCGAGGTCCCGTAGCGCACGAATCCAACGTGTCCGGCCTTGCCGCTCAGTCGTCGCGTCCGCGGCGGCTGGACACCGGCCTCGACGGCACGGTGCGCTCCTCCGGGCGGGGCGGGGGCGCCGACGCGGGGACGGTCTGCTCGTCCTGTGAGCTCCGGCGCGGGGGGCGGCGCGAGGGGTGCTCGATCACCGTGGCCTGGGGCTCGTCGCTCTTGCTCACCGAGCGCTCGGCGCTCGTCTCCGTCGAGGTCGGGCCGGGGCGGCGGCGCCGGACGTCGATCTCGCGCGCCTCGCCCTCGCGGTCGAGCTCGTAGAGGCGCTCGGCGATCTTCAAGAGGCCCGGGTTCTCGGTCGGACGCAGCCACCGCGCGGCCTCGGCTCGGTGGAGCTCGAAGAGCAGGCGGTCCTGGCTCGCGAAGGCGACCCGCGCCCGCGCCTCGTGCAGCTCGCCGGCCATCACCGGGCAGTCGCGCTCCTCGGCGATCGCGATCGCCTCCTCGAGCCGCTCCACCGCCGCCTCGGTCCGGCCGAGCGCGTCGTCGGCGAGCGCGAGGACACGGCTCGCGCGCAGCCACGGCAACAGCACGCGCAGCTTCGGATCGGCCCCGCGCTGGACGCACTGGCGCGCGAGGCGGATGGCCGCGTCGTAGTCGTAGGCCTCGAGCGCGGCCTGGGCCGCGGCGCAGCCCGCGTGCTGCGCGAAGAGGTTGTCCGCCGGGTCGAGCGACGCGAGGAGCGGCTCGAGCAGCTCGAGCGCCGCCTCGGGCTCGCCGCGCTCGCGCAGGATCTCGGCCCGCGTGATCGTCACCCGCGTCCCCAGCTCCATCCCCTCGGCCACCCGCCGCTCGAGCGCGTCGAGGCTCCGCTTGAGCCCGGCGATGTCGTGGCAGAACGCGTAGGCCGGGTGCGCGAAGAGCAGCCGCTGCAGATCGGTCGACCACGACCCGAGCGCGATCGACGTCCCCTCGATCGCCTCCTCGAGCGCGCGGGCGCGCTGCTCCTCGCCGCGGTAGCGGTGGCGCACGATGCGGATGCTGTCGGCGGTGTGCGCGTAGTAGGCGAGCCCGCAGCGATCCATCGCGTCGAGGTCGTCGAAGAGCCGTGGCTCGAACTGGTTGACGTCGACGATCGCGCGGATCGATCGGCAGCCCGCGTCCACGAGCACGCGCTCGGCCGGGGTGAGCGGGTTGAGGTGCCGGCGCGTGGCGATCCGGCGCGCCTCGGTGAGCCGCCGTGACGCGTCGTGCAGCCGCCCCTCGAGGATGTCGGTCATCCCGACGAGCGTCAGGTAGGCGGCGTAGGGCGGCTGGCCCTCGAACGCGCGGAACGGCTCGGCGCGCTCGATGAAGGACGCGACGACCGCGCGCTGGTTGGCCGCGTAGGCGAGGGCGGTGGCGTAGCTGAGGTCGAGCGCGAAGAAGCTGAGCGCGCGGATCGGGTGCGGCCCGCGCGCCTCGCCGAAGCGGAAGGCCCACCGCGCGAAGGCCCAGGCGAGCGCGAACAGGAACGCGACCCGCCAGCCGAGCCAGCGGCGCCAGCGCGCGGCGTCTTTGAGGCCGGCCATGTCCGCGTAGAGGTCCACCGGCGTCTCGGCGTGCCGCGCGCCGACCTCGCGGTTGGACACCCAGCCGGCGCCGAGGAGCATGTGCGTCAGGTCGGCGATCACCGCGGGCGGCGCCCCTTGCCGCTGGCGCGCCTCGAGCGCGACCTCGAGCGGGGCGACGCAGTCGGCGAGGGCCTGGGCCGCGTAGAGGTCGCGCCCCGCCCGCTCGAGCATCTGCGCGCCGCGCGCCTCGTCGCCGCCGCGCGCGAGGTGCCAGCCCACCTCCGCGAGGGCCGTCGCGTCGTCCGCGACCCCGGCGCGCTCCATCACCTCGCCGACGTGCCGGTGCAGGCCGCGGCGCCGCTCGGGGTCGATGCCCGCGAGGAGCGCCTCGCGCAACGAGTCGTGCCGGAAGCGGAGGCGATCGCCGTGGTCGAGGAAGATGCCCTCGCGCGACAGCTCGCCGAGCGCGGCGAACACCGCCTCGGGGCCGGCGGCGCCGGGACCGCCGTCGCCCTCGCGGTCCGCCTCGGCGAGGGCGAGCACGCGGTCGAGGGACAGCTCGCCGCCGTGGACCGCGAGCCGCTCGCCGAGCGCGCGCGCGGCGTCCCCGAGCCCCGCGACGCGCCGCCGCATCGCCGCCGCGAGCCCGTCCGGCAGCTCCCGCAGGCCCACGTCGTCCGGGACGATCCAGGCGCCGTCGGCGTAGCGGATCACCTCTTCGTCGATCAGGCTCTTGGCGAGCTCGGTGCAGAAGAGCGGGCTGCCGCCGGTGCGCTCGCTCATCCACCGCGCGAGGCGCCCGAGGTGGGCGACGTCGCCGAACACCGAGCGCAGCAGCGCCTCGACCCCCTGGGTCGAGAGACCGGCGAGGCGCAGCTTGGGCGACAGATCGCCGAGGGCCCCGATCGCCATCGGCGCGCGGACCGGCTCGCCCAGCCGCCGGGTGAAGCCGAGGAGGAGGCCGTGCGGGCGCGCGCGGGCGAGGCTCGCGAGGGCCGCGGCCGAGGCCTCGTCGCAGCGCTGCACGTCGTCGACGAAGAGCGCGATCGGGCGTCGCGCGGCGAGGTCGGTCACGAAGCGGTTCACCGCCGCGTGGAGCCGCATCCGGTCCTCGGCCGGCTCGCCAGACTCGGGGCGCGGCCGCGCGGTGGGGTGCGCCTCGCGGACCCGCGCGAAGACCCGACCGAGCGCCGGCGCCTCGTCGCGCGAGGCGAGGGTGGCGTCCTCGGGGGCGCGCACGAAGAGCGCCTCGAGGAGGGTGGTGAGCGCGGCGTAGGGCCCGCCCTCGGCCGTCTCGCAGGACACCTCGGCCACGGTCAGCCCGGCGAGCTTGCTGCGGAGCGCGACCTCGGCGAGGAGCCGGCTCTTGCCCGCGCCGCTCTCCGCCTCGAGGTAGAACGCGCGCCCCTCGGTGAGGCGCACCTCCTCGACGAGCCCGCCGAGCTCGGCGAGCTCCGCGTCGCGGCCGACCATCGCGGCCGACTCGACGTAGCCCGGGGCGACGCGCAGCTCGGGGTCGGGCGCGAGGTCGCCGAGCGCGGTGAGGCGATCGATCAGCACCGCCGCGCTCGGCGGGCGCGCGAGCGGCTCGAGGCTGAGCAGGTCCAGCACGAGGTCCTCGAGCGCCTCGGGGACCGGCGCGTGGGCCGACGGCGGGACGACCGGGCGCTCCCACGCCGACTCGAGCTCCACCATCGAGCGCGCGTCGTAGGGGCGCGCGCCGGTGAGCATCGCGTAGGCGAGCACCCCGAGGCTGAACAGGTCGGCGCGGCCGTCGATCGGCATGCCGCGCACCATCTCGGGTGCGACGTAGGCGGGGGTCCCCGCGACGTCGCCGACCCAGCCCGCGTTCACGAGCACGCCGAAGTCGAAGAGCTTGGCGCGGCCGTCGACCACCCGGATGTTGCGCGGGCTCAGGTCGCGGTGGACGAGGCCGCGGGCGTGGAGGAGCGCGAGCGCGCTCGCCACGTCGCGCAGCAGCGCGCACACCCGCGCCGGCTCGAGCGAGCCCTCGGCGGCCATGATGTCGCGCAGGTCGTCGCCCTCGAGCAGCTCCATCGTGTAGTAGGGCCCGACCTCGTCGACGCCGTAGTCGTAGACCTCCACCACGCGCGGGTGACGCAGCGAGGCGAGGGTGTGGAACTCGCGCTGGAAGCGCAGCTCGGCGCGCCGGGAGCGCCGTGGGTCGAGCATCCGCTTGAGCGCGATCGGGTCGCCGCTCGCCTCGTCGACGGCCCAGTAGACCGCCCCCATCCCCCCCTGGCCTAGCTCGGCCTCGACCCGATAGCGCCCGCCGATGACCTCGCCCACGCGTCAGCGCCCGAACGCGTCGAGGAGCGCGCGACGGTGCGCGTGGTGGTGGAGGACCAGCCCCGTCAGGTGGCCGCCCTCGACCCAGCGCAGCTCGGAGCCGGGCCAGTGGGCGTGCAGCGCCTCGGCCTCTTCGCGGGGGATGAAGCCGTCGTGGCGGCACGCGACGACGACCGCGCGGCCGGGGTCGCGTGGCGCGGGGTAGCGGTCGACGCGCACCGGCTCGAGCGCCTCCCCGAAGCGCGCCTGGGCTGCCTCGAGCCCGCCCGCCTCCGCCGCGAGGACGTCCCAGCGCATCGCGAGGCTGAGCGCGGACGTGGTGAAGATCGGCCGGGCGGAGCGCGCCGCGCCGCGCGGGACGACGCTGACCGGGAAGTCGCTGAGCGCGGCCGCGAAGGCGCTCATCACCCCGCCCTGGCTGTAGCCCGTCACGCCCACGCGGTGGCCGTCCTCGTGGAACGTGCGCAGGAGTCCCGCCGCCTCCTCGACCGTCGCGAGGTTCATCGCGAACTGGTCGGCGACCGTCCGCAGCACCGGACCGCGCTGGCCGCGCGGGCGGCGGCGGCCGTAGAACGGGTTCTCGAGGAGCAGCGCGCTGATGCCGTGGTGCGACAGCCAGCGGGCGAGCGGGCGGCGCCGGGCGAAGCCCTCCTCCGCGGTCGCTGCGAGCACCAGGCAGACGGGGCCCAGGCGGCTCGGGAGCCACTGCTCGACGAGCGCCGCGCGGGACTCCGGCGGGAGATAGGCGCGGGCTGGCGACTCGAAGCGGCCCGCGCGCACCTGCACGCCGAGCCGGCGCTGGGTCGGGCCCCACCGCAGCGCGAGCCGCGGCGCGGGGCCCATGTAGTCGCGCACCCCGGCGACGCGGGCCTCGAGGTCGGCGCCGAACCCGTCGGGGTAGAGCCGCGCGAGGGGCATGGTCAGGCGCGCGAGGGTGTCGTCCAGCCGGGCGTGGAGGCTCACTGGGTGATCCTGGGGCGCGGGCCCGCTTGCGGCCAGACCGGCCGCCGCGGCGGCTACATCATGGGCGGCGGCGCCAGCGAGGTGGGGCTGACGATCGTCGGGGCCGGGAGCGGCCACGGGTCGTCCGCGCCCTGGACGAGCACGCGCCGCGTGTCGCGCACCCGCACGCTGAACTCGAGCACGAGGGGCACGTCGTTGGCGTCGCTCTGAAGCCCCACCCGCACGCCGGTGAGGGCGGGGATGAGGTCGGGGATGAACATCTGCGAGCGGCGGTCGTTGGCCGACTGGTTGAGGAAGTAGACGATCTGGTTGGCGTTGGGGGCGCCGTTGACGACCGTCGCGAGGTCCACCGCCACCTCGTCGATCTCCTCCTCGCGGATCGTCCCCGTCTCGCGCTCGCCGGGCCCGAGGCGCACGCTGTGCTCCCAGCCGGAGAACTCGACCACGACCTCCTCGTCGATCACCTGCACTCCGGGCTCGTACTCGTGGAACTCGTTGATCCCGTTGACGCGGATGCCGGCCACCACCGAGGAGTCGCCGAGGTTCGCGATCGTGTAGTCGATCTGGATCTCGATGTCGCCGCGCCGCACGAACGGCAGCGTGGCGTAGGGGACCGCGAGGTCGCCGACCGTCGACATCTCCATCAGCTCGTCGTCGGTCGGCTCGCGGAAGTCAAACTCCACGCGCTGCTCGATCAGGTAGAGCGAGCCGTCCTCCGACTCGAAGAACGCGGGCGTCGTCTCGTCGATCGCCATCGCCCAGACGCCCTCGTCGTTCTCTCCCGGGCCGAAGTAGCGCGTCTCGTCGAGGCAGCCCGTCGCGAGCGCGACCGCGGCGAGCGCGATGAGCGCGGCCCTCAGCGTGGCGTCACGTCCTGCATCCATCCCCAACCTCCGCTCGCCATCGTACCCCAGCTCGCGCGCGGGTTCACCGGGGCCGGTTGATCGCGGGCCGCGCGGGTGTGCTATGCCCCTCGACCGTGAGCGGCAGACCCGAGCTCCTGATCCTCGACTTCGACGGCACCTTCACCGACGTGGACGCCGAGGCGGTCCCCTTCCTCCGGACCTACCGCGAGGGTCTGGCCGAGCTGCTGGACGCGTCGATCGACGAGGTCTGGCCGCGCGCGGTGGAGGAGGTCCAGCGCCACCCGGACGCTCACGGCTTCGAGTTCGACGGCAAGATCGTCGCGCCCTCCCACGCCGACCCGTACATCCTGGCCACCTCGGTCGCCCACCTGGTCCTCGCGGAGCGCGACGCGCTCGGGCTCGCGGGCGAGCTCGAGGGGCTCTTCCGCCGCGCCTACGCCACGTCGGACACGGTCTTCCGGCCGGACGCCGGCGAGGTCCTCGACGCGCTCCTCGGGCTCGGGATCCCGGTCCGCGTGGTGAGCAACTCGCACACCGACAGCGTCATCGCCAAGCTCGGGAAGCTGCGGCCCGACGCGGTCGAGCGCGCGCCGGTCACGGGCAACGCGCGCAAGTTCCACCTCGTCGAGCCGAGCCCGCCCGACGCCCGCTTCGACGCGGTGCCCGACCACGTCCAGGTCGACGGGCTCGACCGGCCGCTCTACCTGCGGCGCGGCCGCTACTACGAGCGGCTGCGCGAGCTGTGGACGGAGCTCGGCGTCGAGCCGGCCCAGACGCTCGTCGCGGGCGACATCTTCGAGCTCGACCTCGCGCTTCCGGCGACCCTCGGCGCGCGCGTGCACCTCGTCGGCCGCGACCGCACCCCGCGGTGGGAGCGCGACGCCTGCGCCGGGATGGGCGGCACCTTCTCGACGCGGCTGTCCGGCGTGCTCGACGCGATCGGCTGAGCGCGATCGGCTGAGCGCGACCGGCTGAGCGCGACCGGCTGAGCGCGACCGGCCCACGACGACCGACGGAGCGCCGAACGACGGGGCTCACCCCTCGAGGGCGCGGAAGCGGAGCGGCTCGGCGACGTTCTTCGCCGCTGCCTCGCGCACCGGCCCGAAGCGCGCGGGCGCGCCGAGGGCCTCGACCAGCGGCTCCATGCAGAGGATCTCGCCCGCCTCGGCGATCCCCTGGAGCCGGGCCGCGTTGTTCATCCCGGAGCTGAACGCGGTGTAGCTCTCGTCGGGGCCGAAGAGGCCCACCGACACCGGGCAGAAGTGGACGCCGGTCGCGACGTCGAGGGGCTCCTTCAGTCCGGCCAGCTCGGGAAGGCGCGGGTCGCTCTGGAGGGCGCGGGTGAGCTCGCGGATGCGCTCGGCCGCGCCCAGCGCCTGGGCGCAGAGCTCCTCCGGGCTGCGCTCGAAGAACGGCGGGCCGAACAGGCCGATCACGCAGTCGCCGACCATCTTGTCGAACACCCCGTCGCGCTCCCAGATCGCCTGCACGACCTGATCGGACCAGGTGTCGATGAGCCGCCCGATCGAGTCGGGGGTGCGCAGCACGGTCTCGCTGATCCGCGTGAAGCCGGCGATGTCGCAGTAGAGGATCGCGATCTGCCGGTCGCGCGGCGTCAGATACTGCTCCGCGTAACCCTCCTCGCGCAGGAGGCGGTCGCAGACCGAGGCGGGGAACATGCGCGTGAGGTGCTTCCACTCGCGGTTGAAGTCGACGATCCGCTGGCGCAGGTAGTCGGCGAAGCGGTCGAGCAGCTCACGGTCGTAGGTGTGGAAGTCGCCCTGCGGGCTCGTGACGACGATGCGGCCGACCACGCGCGCGGTCCGGACGCCGGTGATGAGGACCTCCTCGCGGTAGCGGGTGATCCCGAAGCGGGCGCGCACCGCCGCGTCGTCGCCGTCGAGGAACGCCGCCGCCTGCGCGAGCATGAAGCCGTGGAGGTCGGCGTCGAGGGGGCCGCTCGAGGCGTGGGCGAGCGCGCCGTCCTTGTAGACGACGTAGCGCAGGGCGCCCGACTCGAGCGAGTCCTCGTGGCGGAACACGAGCACGAGGTCGGCGAAGGGGACGTGGCGCGCGAGGATCGCGATCGCCTCCTGGATGCCGCGGTCGAGGACCGGCTCCTTCAGCGCGTCGCTCAGCGCGCGGATGATCTCGAAGCGGCGCCGCGCCTGGGCGATCGCCGCGAGGTGGTTGTCGAGCAGCTCGACGAAGCGCCCGAGGAGCTGCCGCGCGTCTTCGGTCGCGGGGCCGTCCAGCGCGAGCACCGCGCGGCCGAAGTCCTCCCCGGCCACGTCGATCGGGCACACGATCGCCGCGCCGTCCGGGCCGTCCACCTCGCCGCCCGGGTGCGCGAGCCAGGCCTCGTCGATCGCCGCGCCCCGCGCGAACACGCGCTGCGACAGCGACTCGTCGAGGGTCCGCACCGCGGCCGCGCGACCACCAGCATGCTCGAGGAGGAGGTCGAGCAGGTCGGGGAGAGCGCGCTCGAGGGGCTGGCGCTCGCGCAGGGCGAGCTCGAGGCGGTCGTCCACCGCGTCCATCAGCCGGTCGAGCCGCGCGCAGCGCGCGAGCCGAGCCTCGGGGTCGTCCGCCATCGCGGGCTCGAGGTTACCGCGGGATGAAGTCGGCCGCCTCAACCGTATAGTGAGCCTGTGATCTCGGTGCCCTGCGAGAGCTGCGACGAGATGATGAGCGCCAAGGCGGTCGTCTGTCCGCACTGCGGGCGCCGCCAGTCGGACCGCGATCCGGTCCCGCAGGCGCGCGAGGCGGGCCCGTTCCGCTCCGCGCAGAAGTCCACCGGCGGGCAGTCCTCCGGGCCGCAGGCAGGGGACGACGAGGGCGCCGGCGAGGCGCCGCCGGCGCGGCCCAAGCTCGAGCTGTCGCCGGAGGAGACGCGGGCGCTCTTCGCGACCCAGGGCGTCGCGGCCGCCGACGATCGGCCGCGCGGCCTCGCGTCGGTGCTCGTCCCGCGCCCGGACGCGAGCCCCTTGGCGCGCGGGCTCGAGGGGATCTTGACCGTGGTGGCGCTGCCGATGCTCGTCGCGGGCCTCGTGCCGCTCATGCTCAGCCCCCGGACGCGCGCGGTCATCCACGAGAGCGAGGCGATCGTCAGCGCGGCCGCGGCGATCGCAGGGGGCCTCGCGATCTGGAGCCTCGGGCCGCTGATGGGCTGGGGACCCAACGCCACCTACGCGGTGATCGGGCTCGGCGCGGGCGCGATCGTGGGGCGGCTCTTCGTCCGCTCGCGGATGACCTGACCGCCTGACTCAATGCGAGACGCCCGATCAAGGCGCGCGCGGGGTCGCCGTTCGACCTTGCGTGGCCCGACCCGCTCTGCTCGTCCTCTCTCTTGCCCTGGGCGTCTCGCTGAGCGCGCCCGCGCGTGCGCAGGCCGACGGCGAGCGTCACCTCCTCGAGGTCGCGGTGGGCGGCGGGATGAGCTGGCAGTCTGCCGATCCCACGCGGATGGACGTCGCGCCCGGCGGCCAGCTCAGCGCGCGCGCGATGGTCGACGTGACCCACGCGCGCCTCGACGCGCGCTACCTGATGCTCGACCCGTCGCGCCCCGACTGGTTCGACCTGCGCGGCGACGCGCGCCTGCTCTTCGTCACGGTCCACGACGTGACCTGGCGACGCACCGCGGACGGCGAGCTGCTGCGGCTCTTCGCGGGGCTCGGCGGCGAGATCGACCTGCCCGACGACTTCGGGCACCTGATGCTGAACGTCGGCTTCGCGATGACCCGCTTCGGCGGATACGACGGGGTCGAGCGCCCGCTCACCGAGGCCTACGGGGCCTACGCGGGGGTCACCGGGCGGATCCACTTCGGCCCGGTCCGCGACGAGCTGCGGATCGCGGTCCACGGGATGACCGTCCCGCCCGAGCTGAGCCTCGAGCTCGCCCTCGAGCCGATGCAGGTCTTCGACGACCTCGTGGCCGGGGTCACCGCGTCGAACCGCCTGTACGTCGAGGTGATCGCCGAGGACGTGATCACCGTCGGCCCGGAGCTGTTCGTCTCGATCGAGCAGCTCGTCGACGGCCCGGTGATCCAGGGCACGCTCGGGGTCAGCGGCACCCTCGGGCTCTGAGCGAGCGGGTCTGTCGGGGCCGCGGGCTGGGCGCGCTCGTGCGAGGGCGATCGAGCGACGAGGACGTCAACGACCACGTGCACGAGGACGAGGACGAGGACGTGTACGGTGGGCTGGCTGCGCCGCCTCTGGGTCTACTCGACCGTGACCCGGGCGCGGAGGTTCTGCTCGGGGCGGTAGCTGCCGACCCACACGTCGTATTGCCCCTCGAGCGGGCCGGTGATCACGAGGCGCGGGTTGGTGCTCGAGCCGCTGTCGTCGTCGCAGAGCCAGCGGCCGTCGGGGGTGTGGACGACGAGCGTGGTGTCGCCCGCCGCCTCGACGCCGAGCCGCAGGGTGGGCGGGGGATCGGTGAGGCGCAGGATCAGGTCGGGCTCGAGCATCACGTTGCCCCGGCAGCTCGGCGCGGTGTCGAGGGTGCGGACGTCGTAGCTCCCGCCGCTCACGACGAGCAGCTGGAGGGTGTCGCTCATCCCGGTGCGCGCGTGGACGCCGAAGCCCGCGCGGTCGCCGCCGGTCACGAGGCGCGCCTGGCCGAGGGCGACGAGGGGCGCCGCGATCACGGCGAGGAGGACGAACGGCCAGGCGCGGCGCACGCCCCAGAAGGTAAGGCGCTTCGGGTTGCGTGGCGAGGGCGCGGGCGCCACACGAGGCGCGTGAGTGAGACGCGCTCGACCGGGTCGCTGCGGGCGGAGGGGAGCCTCGACGGGGTGGACGCGGCCGCCCTGCGTGCGCGGCTCGAGCAGCTCGCGGGCGACCCCGCCCCGATCGTGACCGCGCACGACGGCGCGCTCTACCTCGAGCTGCACCCCGGCATCGAGCCCGCGCGGATCGTCGCCCAGGGGCGCGGCGTGAGCTTCGAGGCCCGCACCGCCGGGGCGGGGCCCGGCTACCACGCGCACCTCGTCTCGCTCCTCGACGCGCTGCCAGTGCGCTGGGAGCGGGTCGAGGACGCGTCGGGCTACTACGCGGACCGCACCCGCGCGCGGCTCGAGGACTACTGCCTCGACTGGCTCGGCGCGACCGCGGCTCAGGTCCTCGAGCTCCTCGACGACGGCGCGACCAAGCTCGGCCTCGGGCTCCCCGAGGGGCACCGCTACCGCCACGACGAGCCGGTCGCGACGATCCTCGGGCCGCGGAGCGAGGCGTGGCTCCGGGCGGTGCGCGCCGACGCGAGCGCGGGCGTCGACGCCTTCGTCTGGTGGGGCGAGGGTCAGGACGCGGGCTACTTCCGCGGGCTCGCGCTCGCCGAGATGTGGACCGAGGTCCGCTGGCGGCCGCCGCTCGACGACGCGGAGCGCGCGCGCCTCGACCGGGTCGCCACCTGGGTCGAGCGGGCGCACGGGCTCGACCCGTCGATCGACCTGCCCTGGCCGGAGCAGGCCGAGCTGCTGGGCTACCTCGAGGAGGAGTCGCTCCGGGCGACCCGGGCGCGGATGAAGGCCGAGGCGCTTGGCCGCGACCCGCGCGTCGGCTACCGGCGCCACCCGGTGCGCGCGCGGCTGAGCGGCGGCTGGAGCCTCGAGATCGATGGCGCGCTGGCCGAGCGCTGGGACGAGCGCGGCACGTGGGTCGCGTGGGACGAGTCGCGCTCGATCTGGTTCACCTCGCTCTCGGTCTCCGGGCCGGACGGACGGCCGAGCGCGTCCACCGAGGCGACGCTGGCCGAGCTGCCCGCGCTGACGTCGGACGAGGTCCTCGAGCTCGAGGCGGGGCCGCTGCGGGGGATCGCCGCGTTCCACGAGGAGGAGGTCGAGGGCGCGCCGGTCTACCGGCTCGAGGCCCAGGCCGCGCAGGGCCCCGAGGCCGCGCTCGGGACGCTGGTGTTCGTCGAGCCGTCCGATCGCCAGTGGGCGCTCGAGACCTGGGGCTCGCTCTACTGGCAGGGCTGAGGCGGGTCGACGCGCGGGTGGTGCTCGAGCGCCGCCCGCCAGCCGTCGCGCATCCGCTCGCAGCGCGCGTCCCCGTCGGGCGCGCTCGCCGCCTCGCCCGGGCCGGCGCAGGCGCTGGCCGAGCGCACGTTGGGGATCGCGTCGGCGAAGGCCTCGCAGCACGCGCGGGCGCGGCCGCAGCTCGAGTCGGGGTCGAGCGGGGCCTCGGCGGGCCGCGCCTCCGGGGTGGGCTCGGGCAGCTCGGCCGCAGGCTCCGGGTCGGCCGCGGTGGGCGCGGCGCCGGAGGAGCAGCCCAGCAAGAGGAGCGCGGCGAGGGTGGCGCGCACCGCCGAACTGTAGCGCGCCGCGCGTCGACACGGTCGAGTAGCCAGGGGCCGTCGATCGAGTAGAGTCGGCCCCCGTGACCGACCAAATGACCATCGAAGCCGGCAAAGTCGTGAGCCTCGAGTACGTGCTCACCAACCCGAAGGGCGAGGAGCTCGACCGCTCGAAGGACGGCCACCCGCTCGTCTACCTGCACGGCGCGCACAACATCGTGCCCGGCCTCGAGGCGGCGCTCGTCGGCAAGGCCACCGGCGACGAGGTGTCGGTGAAGGTCCCGCCGGCCCAGGGCTACGGCGAGAAGCGCAAGATCAAGCCGCAGCGGGTCCTGCGCTCGCACTTCCCCGCCGAGGCGGAGATCAAGAAGGGCGCGCGCTTCCTGATGGCCGACCCCGAGGGGCGCCCCTTCCCCATCTACGTCGTGAAGGTGATGGGCAAGGAGGTCCACATCACGCCGGAGCACCCGCTCGCCGGGGTCACGCTCTGCTTCGAGGTGAAGGTGGGCGAGATCCGCGACGCGACCGACGAGGAGAAGGCCCACGGCCATCCCCACGGTCCGGGCGGCCACCACCACCACGACGAAGAGGAGTAGCCCGCGCGGCGCGCCGCGGCGCGCGCGGGGGCCTCAGCCGCTCGACCGAGTCAGCCGCTCGATCGAGTCAGCTCCCCGTTCCGAAGATGAACGGGAAGTTGACGTCGACCTCGCCGCCGTCGGGCTCGGGGAAGCGCCAGCGGCGGACCTGCCGGACGATGCAGCCCTCGACCCGGGCGTTGTGCATCGTGCTGCTGCCGACGCGCGAGGTGGTGACGCTGCCGTTGCGGGCGATGCGCCAGCGGATCTCGATGCGCCCGCTGAGGTTGGGCTGGCGCTGGAGCTCGTTCTCGTAGCAGTAGCGGACCGCGGCCTGGTTGCGCCGGACGACCCGCATGATCTGCTCGGGCGACAGGTAGCCGCTGACCCGCGGGGTGGCGGTCTGCATCCGGACGCGCACCTCGCGCGCCGGTCGCGCCGGTTGC
>JAUHXR010000095.1 GCA_030426845.1 Polyangia bacterium
GTCCGTCGCGACGCGCACTACGACCGCGCGATGAAGCTCGCCAAGCGCGCGGTGGAGCGCGACCTCACCGCCGCGGTCCAGCGGCGCCTGGGTGAGCTCGCGGCCGCGCCGGGGGAGGGCTCGCTCGACGCGCTCCTCGTGGCCGCGCTCGAGGCCGGACTGGCGCTCGACTACGACGCGCTCGAGCTGCCGCTCGCGTCGCCGGTGGGGGGCGTCGGCCGCGCCCGGGTGAGCGCGCTCGGGGAGGGCTACGTCGCGAGCGGAGACGGCCCGCTGCCCCGCGCGCTCGCGGCCCAGGGGATCCCCGTGGTCGATCTGTCGATCGCGCGCAGCGAGGGCGCCTACCTCCAGGCGCTGCAGCACCTGCTGCGCCGCGCCCCGCCGCGGGTCGAGTCCGAGCTCACCCTCGCGACCCCGGTCGAGCCGTCCTCGTCCGATCTCGCGCTCCTCGCGGCGGTGGAGGAGCTCCTCGCCGACTGCGCGCGTCGCCCGTCGGCGGTGCGGCTCGCCGTGCTCGAGGGTCGTCGCGGGATGTCCCTCTCCGTCGCGGGCGCGCTCGAGGACGCGCCCCGCGCGCTCACCGAGGAGGAGGCGTCGTCCGATCCGTTCCGCCTCCTCCTGCGGCCCCCGCTGCTCCTGAACGCCTCCCACGAGCTGGTGGCGGCCGCGCGTCGGGTCGCCGTCGAGCGGCCTGCGTTCGCGGGGGCGATGCTGGCCCGCGCGGTGCTCGTCAGCCGCGGGCGGCTCGACGAGGGTGCGGACGACGCGTGGCTCGAGCGCGCGCTCACCCGGGTGATGCGGTGAGCGCGGGCGAGCGGGTCGCCGCGGGCCGGCTGCGCGTGGACGCCGCGCGCGCGGTCGACAAGCTGCGGGAGTACCAGCTCCCCGACCCGCGGCTCTGGGTGCTCGAGGTGGTGCGTGCGGCGGTCGCGGCGGGCGCGCGCGAGGTCCACGTGAGCGGTGACGCGGACGACGTGCGCGTCGCGTGGACGGGGCCTCCCCTCGACGCACACGAGCTGCCACGCCTCTTCGACGAGCTGGTCGATCCCGCGCCGCGGGCGGACCGCCGCCACCTCCGGCTCCTCGGCACGGGCGTCAACACGGCGCTCGCGCTCGACCCGCGATGGGTCGACGTGTTCGCGCTCGACGGCGAGGGCGGCGCGTCACGGGTCCGGTTCACCGCGCGGCTCCTCGAGGTCGGCGCGGAGGGGGCGAGCGAGCGGCTGCGGGCCCTCGCCGCCGAGCGGGTCACCCCGCCCTCGGAGGCGCCGGCGTCGGGCGGGCTCGTTCACCTGCGCCGCCTCCCGCAGTGGGACGCGATCCCGCTGCTCGTCGGCTATGGCGAGCCGCGCGAGCTCACGATCGCCCGGCGGTGCTGCGATGATCTCCCGGTCCCGATCACGGTGGGCCAGGCGCGGCTCGGCATCGAGCGGTCCCACGCCGACCTGCTCCGGCTCCGGCTCGGCGAGGGCCTCGACGGCTTCGTCGCCCTGATGGAGCCGAGCGCGGCGCGCGCCGAGGCCACCCTCGACGTCGCGGAGCACGGCGTGGTCCTCGCCCGCTACACCTGGCCGATCGCGGGCCTCGAGGGCGCGCTCGGCCCGGTGCCGCTCCGCCTCTACGTGAGCTCGGCGCGCATGCCGACCAACGCGTCCCGCTCCGGGGTCCGCGTCGACGAGGCCCCGGTCGCCCAGGCGCTCGAGCGCGCCGCGGAGCTCCTGCCGGAGCTGATCGCCCGGGTGCGCCGGGAGCTCTCGGACGACGCCGAGCACGCGTGGGAGGGCGTCGCGCGCGAGCGGCTGAGGGCGGCCTCCATCGCGCTGCTCGCCGCGCGCTGCGCGGGCCGGGGATGGCGAGCGGGCGCGCGCGGCGACGCGGCGGACGCTCCCCTCCCCCGGTGGCTCGCCCCGCTCGCCGAGGAGCCGCTCCTCCGCGACGCGCTCGGTCGACCGCGCAGCGCTCGCAGCTTCGCGCCGCTCGGCGCGGAGGAGGAGCTGGTTCACTTCGGCGCCGACCCGGTCGAGGACTGGCTCGAGCCATGGCTCGGCGACGCGCTCTGGATCCCGCCGGGCGATCCGGCCCGCTATCTCCTCGGCGCGCGCTGGTCGCCGCGTCCGGCGGAGAAGCTCGCCAAGCAGGCGCGGCGCTACCAGGATCGCCGCGCGCGGTTCTGGGCCAGCCCACCGCGCGAGGCGTCGCTGGCCGCGACGCGGCACGCGTGGATCGTGGGCCCCATCGGTCGGCTCCGCCGCTCGCGGCGGAGCCTGCTATGGAAGGCGCGCGCCGAGCCCCCGGGGCTGACCGGTGAGCTGGCGCTGGGGCCGGCCGACGGCGAGGGCGCCACGCTCACCGTGTTGGTCGAGGGGCGCGAGATCGAGCGCGTCGCGCTCTCTTCACCGCTCGCGTTCACCGCGGTCGCGAGCTGCGAAGGTCTCACCCCTCGCTACGACTTCCGCGCGGTGCGGCGCGACCACGTCTTCGCCGAGCTGCTGCGGGCGGTGGAGGACGCCGCGCTCCGGGCCGCCGAGTCGCTGGCCGCGCGGATGCTCGGACCCGACGAGCCGTGGGACGATCGCGCGGTCCTGGGGTTCGCGCCCGACGCGCTCGACGATCCACGGACGCGCGAGGCGGTCGCGCGGGTGCTCCGACGCGCGCTCTCCCTCGCCCACGCGATCCTCGGTGAGGACGCGGCGAAGACGCTCGGCGCGAGCCGGAGCCCGCTCGCGCGCGCGCCGATCTGGCCGACCGCGCGCGGCGACGCCACCGACACCCGGACGCTGATCAAGGCCGCCTCCACGCGGCCGGTCGGCTACCTCGATCCCCGGATCACCCTGCGGTGGCTCCCGCTCGGTCCGCCGGTGCTCTGGATGGGCGCGCAGGAGCTCGCCCTCGCTCGGGCGCTGGTCGGGCCGGACGCGCTGATGGATTACCGGCCCGGCGCGACGGCGGTAGGGCGAGGCCACGGCGACCGCGCCTCCGCGGAGCGCCTCCGGCCCACGCATGGCGTCGCCCTCGAGCTGCGGCCCTCGCCGGACGTCCGGGTCGCGCTCGCGTGGGGTAAGCCCGCCGGCGCGGTCTCGCTCGTCCACTGGGGTTGCGTGATCGAGAAGATGGATCACGAGGCGGTGGTCGCGACGCAGATCGTGATCGAGGACGGGCGGCTCGTCCCGGACCCGACGTTTCGAGGCCTCGCCCGGCCGGCGCCGGACGACTACGATCTCGACGGCTGGATCCGACAGCTCGCGCGGGCCTACGTCGACGCGCTGAGCGGAGCCGCGCCCGAGGGCCTCGCGCTGGGCGGGCCGCCAGGGGACGCGCGCGACGCGCGGGGCGCGCTCCTGTCGGCCATCGCGCGGGTGGAGAACCTCGAGGCCTGGCTCGGGCGCAAGCGGCTGCGGGACCTGACGCGCGTCCCGCTCTTCGAGCGGCTCGGTACGACCGAGCTGATCAGCGTGGCGGAGCTCACGCGCGAGGACGGGCCGATCCGCTGGGTGCCCGCGCTCCAGACCGGCAGCGCCGGGGCTGGCTTCCACCCGGTCCGCGCGCACCCCGACGAGCGCGACGCCCTCGCGCGCCTCACCGGGCGCCCGCTCGTGGACGTGACCCCCGAGGTCGAGGAGCGTCGCAGGGACGCCCGCCGCGAGGTGCTCGTCCGGCGTCTCCGCGCGAACGCTCCCGTCGATCCCACGACGGAGTGGCGGGGCACGATCGTGGAGGTGAAGGGGCGCAGCTTCACGTTCGGGCGCGCGGCGCTGCCTCCGCGGCGGTCGCCGGGCGAGGTGACCGTGCTGATCGAGGGGCGCCACTACCTCACGCGCGCGGAGCCCGACGGCCCGCCGGTGCGGGTGTGCTTCGACCGCGGCCTCGACGCGGCGGACGACAGCCTGGTGGGCCTCTCGACGATCGGGGAGCGCAGCGCGACCTTCGCGCTCGCCGAAGCGCAGCGCGTCTTGCTGATGTACTTCGCGGTGAACGAGCCCGGTGCGCTCCTCGGATCGCCGGAGGTGTTCCGCCTCCTCCATCACTGGGCGACCGGTCTGCGGCAGGTCCGCGCGCGCGAGCAGAAGATCCTCGACGCGATCGCCGCGGCCCCCGCGTTCGTCGCGGTACAGGGCGGCCGCACCTCGATCGCGGAGGCGGCGTCCGGATCGACCCTGCGCGTGGCGCGGTGGGACGAGGCGTGGCTCGGGCCGGCCGAGGGCGAGCGCCCGTCGGCCTACGATCGGCCCGTCCTGTCGCTCCCGTCGGTCGCGTCGCAGCGCGAGGAGCTGCGGGCCGCGCTCGGGGGCCTGTTCCGCGGCCGCGTGGTCGACGTGACGCCGGCGCTCGAGCGGCTGCAGACGAGCCGACGCGTGTCCCACGGGCTGGCCGAGGTGCCGCGCCTCGCCGAGGTCGCCGACCGGCGGTTCCGCTACGCGCTCGACGACCTCCTCGCCGACGCGGGGTCGGCGGCGGCGAGGACCGACCTCGGGGTCGGGGAGGCAGCGCTGGCCGACGACGAGCGCACGCGGGTCTCGCTGCTCGGGCGCGCCAAGAACCCGGTCGTGCTCGAGCTGAACCTCATCCCGCGGATCCACCTGATCGCCCTGACCCCGCTGCTGCGGCGGCGCGCGACCCTCGACGACGAGGCGCGCGAGCGCGTCGAGCGCGCGGTGAAGGTGGTCACGGGCAAGGTGCTGCGGCGGGTGGTCGACGACACGCCGCCGGCCGAGCTCCCGCGGTGGGTCCGCGGCGCGCTGCGCGAGAGCTCGCTGCGCGGCGGCGGCGAGTTCCTCGAGCGGCTGCTGGACGTACCGATGTTCGAGACGACGGTCGGCGAGTGGGTGACCCCGGCCCAGCTCCGCGAGGAGGCGACGCGCCACGGCCAGGTCTGGACGACGCCCGACCCGCGCCCGCTCCGCCCCGATCGGGATCGGCTCGCGGTCCGGCTCAGCGCGGACGAGCGTGAGCGCCTGAGCGTGTGGGCGCCCGCGGTGGACGCGACCGAGGAGCTCGAGCTGGACGAGGCGCGCCGCGCCAACCGACAGCGGCCGCCGGCGGAGTCGCGCGAGCCGACCGAGGAGGAGCGGGGGGCGGCGCTCGAGGTCGTGCGGCTCCGCGCGACCGAGGACGATCCGCTCGAGGGCACGATCACGGTGCTCGCGCCAGGTCGAGCTCGCCTGCGGGGGCTCTACCTCTCGGTCGGGCTGCACCCCTTCGATGTGCAGCCCGACCCCTCGAGCTGGCCCTGCGTGGCCCGCCTCGAGCACCCGGGGCTCGCGCCCGATCGGACCTGGGCGGGTCCGTCGCGCAACCCCGCGCTCGAGGCGGTGGAGGCGCGCGTGCGCAGCGAGGTGTGGCGGGCCCTGGCGCAGCTCCTCCCGTACCCGAAGGGCGCGACGATCTCGGTGCGCGTGCGCCCCGGGACGAGCGGCCAGGCGCGGACGCCCGCCGCCGAGGGCGTCGCCTGGCTCGAGCTCACGGGCGAGGCGGGCGAGGTCGACGTCGTCGACGCGCGCGGCGCGCGGCGCGGCCCGACGGAGGGCCTGCCGGTGTCGGCGACGCTCTGGTTCCCGGAGCCGGCCTCCGACGACGTGGTCCGGGCGGCCGTGCGCGGCGCCTATCGGCACCTCCTCTCGCGGGCGGCCGATCGCGTCCGCGCGGGGACGCTCGCCGACCCGGAGCGGGTCCTCGCGGCGTTGCTCGGCGCGGCGCGGCGCGCGGTGGAGCTGACCGGCCCCGTGGTCGAGTCGATCGAGCTCACCGTGTTCCACCCGCCGCGCTCGCTCGGTCAGGTCCTCGCCGACGCGCGCAACGGAGGCACGATCGCGGTCTGCGCGCCCGGTGAGGAGGCGAGGGCGTCGGAGGTGGCGGGCGGCGGCCCGCTCCTCGTGCACGACGAGGGCCCCGTGAGCGAGGCCGTCCTGCGCGCCTTCGAGGGGCGCGCGGTCCACTGGTCGGAGCGGCTCGCGGAGGCCGTGCTCGGGTCGGACGAGGCGATGCGCCCGCGCCGCGCCGCGCCGCCCGTCCCCCGCGCGATCGCCCGGGCCGACCTCGAAGTCCGCGCGCCTGAGAGCCCGCTGGAGGCCGCGCTCGCCGAACGGCTCGGGGCGCTTCGGCTCGCGGGGGCAGAGAGCGCGCGCGTCGACGCCTCGCGCAAGCGCCCCCTCGCGACGCTCGAGGACGGCTGCCTCGTCTTCGCCGGCCTTCACCCGGCCGTCTCCGCGGTCACCGAGGCGGTCGGTGGCCGGCATCCGGACGCCGGCGCGCTCGTCCGCCTGCTGCTCGCTCGCGCGGCCGGCGCGCTGGCCCGGGACCACGGCCGCGTCGGCGTGCCCGGTCACCTCGCCGCGATGACGTCGCTCCTCGAGCCGGCCGACTGACGGGCGCGCCCGCGGCTCAGGCCGCGCTCTCGTCCGGCGCCCGCTCGGCCGCGGCGGCCTCGTGCAGGGCGCGGACGTGGGCGAGCTCGCGCTGCATCATGCGGCGCACCGCGCCGAGCTGGGCGCGCCGATCCTCGTCGCTCGAGTCGCGGTAGAGCTCGCTCACCGCGACGCCCATCGTCATGTCGGTCACCGCGCGGGTGCTCGCGTCGACCTCGTCGCGCGGCGCGTTCGGCAGGCGGGCGTGGATCGCGGCGGCCAGCTTCTTCACGAACCGGTCGCGCTCGGCCGTGATCGCGTCGAGCTTGCCGAACCGCAGGATCGTCCGGATCGCGGCCCGCGTCAGCGCACTTTGCTCGACGTAGAGCGACCAGGTCTCGCCCAGCACCGCGTCGATCAAGGCGTCGAGCGGATCGTCACGGTGCGCGTCGAGCACGCGCTCCATCTGCCGGAAGTTCTCGGACGTGAGGCGCTGGGTGACCGCGTCCATGAGGCCGTCGCGATCGGAGAAGTACTCGTAGATCGAGCCGACGCCGACCCCCGCCCGGTCGGCGATCGTCCGGACCGGCGGCTCGCCCTCGTCGCGTCGCTTCAGCAGGTCGAGGCTCGCCTCGATCACCGCGTCGACCAGCGCGCGCGACCGACCCTGCTTGGGCCGGCGCCGCCTCCCGTTCGGCTTGGAAGACCCCGCCATGGGCCTCAGCCTACCAGACGGGACCGGCGGCCACCCGCGCTCCGCCGTCGCCGGAGGGTGACCGCGAGGCCGAGCGCCGCGAGCCAACCCGGGAGCCCGCCCGGTGCTCCGCCGGCCGCGCGGCAGCCGCAGCCGTCCTCGCCGCCGCCGTCGGGGCCCGCGTCCTCGGTGCCGCCGCCGCTGGGTCCCGCGTCCTCGCCGGGGCGCGGCGCGCCGGCGTCGAGGTCGGGCACGCCCGCGTCCTCGGGCGTCGGGTCGAGGGGGACCCGCACGCGGCCGGCGAGCGCGAGGTCGAAGGAGAGGTCCGAGGAGGTCGCGCTCGTCTGCTTCACGACCACCGCGATCACGTTGGCGCCCGTCACGAACGCGCTCGGATCGAGGTCGAGGGTGACCCGTTCGTTGTCGCTCGACATCCCGGTCGCGTAGGCGTCGTGCGCGAGGTCGTCCGCGTTGCGCGAGCCCGCGAGGACGCCGTTGACGTAGAGCGCGAAGCCGTCGTCGAACGTCACGTCGGCGGCGACGTCGATCGGCGGGGCGGCGAGGTCGAGCACGCGGCGGAAGTAGACGCTCGGGACGTTCGGATCCGCGTCGAGCAGCACCGTCGCCTCGTCGCCGTCGCCGTAGCCGAGCTGCGCGGGCCCGGTCGGCCAGCCGCCCGCCGCGTCCGTCGCCCAGTCGGCCGGCGGCGCGGTGCCGTCGTCGTGGTACTCCCAGGTCGATCCCGCGGGGACGAGCGTGACGTCCGCCTCCGCCGCGAGGGTGAACGGGCGCGGGCTCGTCCCGGAGAGCGCCGGGGCGGCGACGTCCGTGATCCGCACGCGCCCTGCGGTCGTCGCGCGGCGCGGAGCGGTCCACGTGAACGTGCCGTCGTCGTCGGTCGAGGCCGTCACGAGCGTCCAGCTGGCGCCGTCGTCGAGGGAGTACTCGATCCGCACCTGCCCGCTCGTCCCCGACGAGCTCCAGGTGACCTCGACGTCGGATCCCGCGAGGTAGCTGCGGCCGGAGGGGCGGGTCACGAACACGCCATCGCCCCGCACGATCGTCGCCTCGTCGGTGATCACCCCGTCGGAGCGAACGTTGCGGAGGGTGAGCGAGTCACCGGAGACGTCGACCAGGACCGAACCGTTGGCGACCTCGGAGAAGTACATCAGGGGGTGCGAGGCCCCGCCGCTCACGCCGGCGCCTCCGTGGCCGGCGACGACGTAGACCGCGCCGTCGCCCACCGCCTGGTAGGGGCCGTCGCCCGCGACCCGACCGTCGCCCATGTCGACGATTGCGTCGGTCGCGGTCGGGCCCGGCAGGCCGACGTGGTAGCCGCCGTGCAGCAGGTAGCTCCGCTCGTAGATGTGCGAGTGCCCGCCGAAGACGAGGTCGACCCCGCCCGCCTCGAGCACGGGGAGGACGAACCGGCGCATGCCCTGCTGCTCGTTCTCGCTGTCTACGTGGCTACCGTCCGTGTAGGGCGGGTGATGCCAGTAGGCGACGATCCAGTCCGCGGTCGCCGCCGCCAGATCCATCTCGAGCCAGCGCACCATCGGCCCCGTGGGGTCGCGGGGGGAGTCGTAGGAGTCCAGGACGATGAAGTGCACGTTCGCGTAGTCGAACGAGTAGTAGGCCTCGGTCCCCGAGGGGATCCCGCCCGCCTCGCCGGCGCGGGGCAGGACGTAGCCCTCGTAGTAGGGCCCGCTCTCGGTGCCGGAGTCGCTGGTGTGGCCCTCGTGGTTTCCGATCGCTGGCCAGGCGACGGTGTTCTCGAGCAGGTCGGCATAGACGCCGTAGAACCGCACATCGAACTGACCCGTGGTGCCGTCGTTGTAGGCCATGTCGCCCACGTGCACGAAGAGGTCCGGGGGCTCGTCGCCGACCTCCGCGCGCATCGCGTCGAAGACCGCGTACTGGCCCGGGCTCCCGTTGCCGGAGTCGCCGACGACCCAGAACCGGAACGGAGTCGGGAGCCCCGGCAGAGGCGAGGTGGTGAAGTGCTGGTTGGGGTCGCCCGCGGAGGCGGGCGGGCAGCTCCCCTCGCCGACCGCGTAGTAGTAGGTGGTCGCTGGCGACAAACCGCTCACGCGCACCTCGTGTTGACCGAAGCCGCCGCCGACGTCCGTCCGCGTGCCCACGACCGGTGTGTCGAGCGCGTCGACCGACGCGCCGTAGCAGACCGCGCTCGGGACGTCCGCGTCCGTGCGCCACACGATCGTGACGCCGTCCTCGGTTCCGAGCTGGAGGTAGGGCCGCCGGGGCAGCTGCGCGGCGGCCGGCGCCGCCACCGCCAGGGTGAGGAGCGCGGTGATCGAGCCGTGAGCGCGCCTCATCGGTCGGCCTCCGCCGCGGCGAGCAGCCGGCGCGCGTCGGTGAGCGCGGGAGCGCGCAGGGCGGCCTGACGCAGGTCGGCGCGCGCTTCGTCTCGCCGCCCGAGCGCGAGGAGGGCGCGCCCGCGCTCGAGCAGCGCGAGCGGGGTGCGCCTCCGGCGGACCTGCGCCTCCGCGTCGGCGAGCGCGCGCGTCAGCTCGCGGTGCGCCTCGGCCTCGCGACCGGCGTCGTGGAGCACCGCCGCGCGCAGCACCCGCCAGCGCGACGCGGCGGCGTGGCGCGCGAGGAGCGTGTCGATCAGGGCGAGCGCCTCGTCATAGGCCCCGGTCCGTCGAGCGAGCGCGACCGCCTCTTCGCGCAGCACCGCGGCGCCGCCCGTCCGACGCAGGCCCTCCGCGAGGCCGACCCGCGCGAGCTCCACCTCGCCGATCCGCGCGAGCGCGTGGGCTCGCCCGAGGTAGGCGTCCACCCACGGCCCCCTCGCGAGGGCCGCGTCCCAGTCGAGCGCCGCGCCCTCGTAGTCGCCTCGCTCGGCGCGGAGTCCCGCGCGCAGGCCGAGCGCCCCCGCGTCGAGCGGCTCGTGCGCGACGCGACGGTCGAGCGCCGCCTCTGCCTCGTCGGGGCGGCTCAGCGCGACGAGCGCCCGCGCGCGCCACTCCTCGACGCGCGTGTCCTCCGGATGGAGAGCGCAAAAGGAGTCGGCCTCCGCGAGCGCCTCGGCCGGCGCGGCGCCCTCGACCAGGAGCCGCAGCAGCCGCAGGTGCGGGAGCGGGTCGGCGGGGCGCGAGGCGAGCTCGGCGCGCGCCGCGGCGATCCGATCGGCGCTCGGCAGATCCGCCGCGGCCGGGGTCGCGAGCAGCATCGCCACGGCGGGGACCGCGACGAGCAGGCCGGCCCTCGCGCGTCGCGCGCGAGGCCCCGAGCCTCGCGGTGCGGCGCACGGAGTCGCCGGAGAGGGGTTCGTCCGCATGCCCTCAGGGTAGCGGAGCGTCCGACCGCCCAGAAGCCTGGCGCGAGGCGGCGGTCGCGCTCTCCATTCGCGAACGGTGCTCGCGGACGGTCGCTCAGTAGTCGAGCGTGCGGCGGAACCCGTCGCCGGCCTGGCGCAGCGGCTCGAGCGGCTCGACGGTCGGGCTGGGCGCGGGCGCGGCGCGGCGTCGCCGGCTGGAGCGCGGCGCGTCGAGCAGCTCGCCCGTCGCCGCACGGCCGACCTCGGTCGCGTGGCCGAGGAGCTCCGCCGGTGCGACCTCGGTCGGCTCCTCGGCGGCAGGATCGGCCTCGGCGGGAGGCGCGCCGGCCGACCCCCGGCGCTCGTTGGGCCGGGCCGCCGCGGCGGGCGGCTCCTGCGTCGGCTCCGCGGGCCGCTCCTGCGGCGGGGAGCCGGTGCCGCCCCCGGACGCCTCGAGCCCGCCCGCGTTGGGAGCGTCCGCCACCGGGTCTTCGGCCCCGACCGGGAGCGCGTCGGAGGCGACCGCTCCGCCGGCCTCCTCGACCGGCGCGGGCGCGCGCGCCGCGGCCGGCGTCGGGGTCGACTCGGTCTCCGGCTCGGCCCCGGAGGGCGCGCGGAAGCGGATCTCGCCGCCGAGGGCCACGAACCCGATCGCTCCGAGCCCGAGCACCGCCGCCGCCGCGAGGACCGGCCACCACCGCTGCGCGCCCGCTGGGGGCTTGCGGACCTGTTCAGTCGGGTGGGCCGCCTCGGGGAGCGGCGCCTGCGCCACCGCCTCCGGGTCGATCGCCGTGTCGGCTTCCTCCCACGGCGCCCCGGACGTGCTCATCGCGAGCGGCACCTTCTGCGAGGAGGCGGAGCGGCGCCCGATCCGCGGGACCACGGTCTGGCCCCGGGCGAGCTGGTCGGCGGCCATCACGAGCGCGTCGCGCATGGCGCGCGCGTCCTGCCAGCGCTTGCTCCGGTCCTTCTCGAGCGCACGCATGACCGCGTTCACCAGTACCTCGGGGAGGTCGGGGCGCTCGGCCTGGAGCGGCGGGACCGTCTCGGTGGCGACCTTGATCAGGATGTCGCCCATGTTCTCGGACTCGAAGGGCACGCCTCCGGTGAGCGCCTCGTAGAGGATGATGCCCACGCTCCACAGGTCGGTGAGCGGGTCGATGTCCTTGAGCCCGCGCGCCTGCTCGGGCGACATGTAGAGCGGCGTTCCGACCACCATCCCCGTGTTCGTCATGCGCGCCTCGTCGCCGTCGGCGAGGCTCCGGCTGATGCCGAAGTCGAGGAGCTTCGGGTAGACGCCGTCCGCGTCGCGCACGAGGAAGACGTTCTCCGGTTTGACGTCGCGGTGGACGATCCCCGCGTCGTGCACGGCCGCGAGCCCGCCGAGCAGCTCGGCCCCGATGTCGAGCACCTCGAGGTCGGTCAGCGCCGGGCCCTCGCTCTCGAAGCGCTCCGCGAGGCTCTGACCTTCGAGCAGCTCCATGACCATGAACGGCTGGCCGTCCTCCATCATCCCGTAGTCGAGGATGTGGACCACGTTGCGGTGCGTGAGGTTCGCCGCGAGCTTGGCCTCGCGCACGAACCGGCGCTTCATGCGCGCCCGCCCCGCGCCGAACGATTCGAGCAGCTTCACCGCGACGGATGAGCCGAGCGCGGTGTGGGTCGCGCGCCAGACGCTCGCCATCCCGCCCTGGCCGATGGGCGCCTCCAGGCGGTACTTACCGCCGACGACCGTTCCTGGAGTCAGCTCGGCCATGTATGCTCCATCATAACTTGGAGTCTCTGGGTGGGCAGGATCTCACTGACCGTCGCGCTTTTTGCTTCCTTGGCCGCTGCGCCCGCGCAGGCGCAGTCGGAGGAGCAGACCACCGCGGCCGCGCGGGCGCTGTTCCAGGAGGGGATGGCCGCGGTCGATGCGCAGGACTTCGAGACGGCGGTCGATCGCCTGCGCCGCTCGGTGACCCTCCGCGAGTCCCAGGTGGTGCGGTTCAACCTGGCCCTCGCCCTCCTCGAGACGGGCGGCTACCTCGAGGCGACCGAGCACCTCCGGCTGGTGATCCGGCGTGAGGAGGGAGGGGGCGAGCTCGCCACGGCCGCCACCGAACGGCTCCGCCACGCCGAAGGTCAGCTCGGACGGCTGCGCGTGATGATCGACGGCTCGCGCGACGGCGTGGTCACAGAGGTCGACGGGAACGTGATGCCCGAGGCCCTCGTCGGGGTCGAGCAGCCGGCGGATCCCGGGATCCACCGCGTCGCGGTCCTCCGCCTCGACCGGGAGCTCGCCACCGCGGAGGCCGCGGTGAGCACCGGACAGACGACCGAGATCCGCCTCGTCGCTCCGCCGCCGAGCGACGAGGAGCTGTCCCTGATGGCGGACGGTCACGCGCCCTTCGTGGGGGGGGACGACGATGGCGGTGGCATCGAATCGCAGTGGTGGTTCTGGACTCTCCTCGGGGCGGTGGTGGTCGGGGGCGTGACCGCGGCGATCCTCGCGACCGTCCTGTCGGGCCCCGCGGCGCCGACCCTGCGCGGCGACGACCGGTTGATCCACAGCACCCTGCTGGAGTTCTGATGAGGCTCGTCCGCGGACTCGCCGTCGCGCTCTCGCTCCTCGCGGTCCTCTCCGCGTGCGAGTCGCCCCCGACCCAGCTCCTCGTGATCGTGGACGCTGACCCGCTCGTGCGGGCACGCGCGCGCGGCCTTCGTGTGCGCATCTGGGGGCGCGCCCGGGGCGACGACGGCTTCCCGAGCGTGGGCGTGCTCGAGCGGAGCGACGAGGTGAGGCTGAACGGGTGGCCGGTCCGGTACGCGATCGCCCCCCAGGATCGAGACCCGTCGCGCCTCTGGCGCTTCGAGGCGACCGCGCTCGACGGCGCCGACGCGTTCGTGATCACGCGCGCCATCAGCGGCTACACCGAGGGCGAGACGGAGCAAGTGGTCTTGTTCCTGCGCGACAGCTGCATCGACCGGCTCTGCGAGGCGGACCTCAACAGCACCTGCGACCCGATCTCACTCGGGTGCATGGACGCGACCCTCGCGGACGGCGAGCGGCGGCCCTACCAGGACGGCGGCACCTACGACGCGGGCGAGCGCGACGCCTGCATGTCGGACGCGGACTGCGACGACGATCTCGAGTGCACGGTGGATCTCTGCGCGGGCGGCCTCTGCCTCCACCGCGAGAGCGACGCGCTCTGCCCGACGCCGGCGTGCGGCTCGGCGTCTTGCAACGCGGGCATCTGCGAGATCACCCCGCGCGACGCGGACTGCGACGACGGCCTCGACTGCACGGTCGACGCGTGCCGCGCGGACGGAACCTGCGGGGCCACCCCCGACAACGCGCGCTGCACCGCGGCCTCGGGCGGCGTGTGCGACGCGACCGACGGCTGCCAGTACGACACCTGCGACACGACGACGTGCTTCCCGCAGGGCTGCCTCGACGGCGTCTGCGACGGAAACACCTGCCGTCGTCCCTCGATCTGCACCGCGACCGAGATGTGCTGCGCCGGGGCGTGTGTCGCCGACCGGTGCGACGACGGGCTCGACTGCACGCTCGACGCGTGCGGCGCCGGGGGGTGCGAGCACGACCCCGCGCCCCGTGTGGGCATGTCCTGCGACGACGGCGACGCCTGCACCTTCAACACGGTCTGCGACACCACCGGCGCGTGCGGCGGTGGGCGGGACTGCGCGATGCAGGCAGGCCCCTGCGAGGTGGGGCTGTGCGGGCCGGACGGCTGCACCCTCATGGACCAGCCCGACGGCACGGTCTGCGGTCCGCCGATGCCCTGCCGCAACCGCTGCGCGGCGGGCGCCTGCGTGCCCCAGACGTGCGTGATGGACGCGGGCGTCCCGGACGCCGGGCGACGGGACGCCGGCCGCGTGGACGCCGGCGGCGTGGACGGCGGGGGACCCTGCGCGGCGTGCGCCGGGCTCACCTGCTGCGGGGGCATGACCTGCTGCGACACCGCGAGCGGCATGTTCATGTGCTCGGGCTCGGCCTGCGTGCCGCGCGACGCCGGGCGGATGGACGCGGGCCCGCGCGACGCAGGCACGGACGCTGGCGCCATGGACGCCGGCGGACCGCTGACTCCCGACGGGGGCCTGGACGCGGGTGGGGCGACCGACGGTGGCAGCATCTCCCTTCCCGACGCGACGCCGCCCCCGGTCTGACGCTGCCTCGAGACCCGACCGGTGGCCGCTCAGCCCTTGGGGCGCTGGCGGCGCGGGCGGTAATACACCCGGACGGGCGTGCCCTCGAAGCCGAAGCGCTCGCGGATCGAGTTGATCACGTAGCGCTGATAGCTGAAGTGCACGTTCTTCGGCTCGTTGGTCACCGCGATGAAGGTCGGAGGCCGGGTCGCCGCCTGGGTCACGAAGTACAGCCGGACCGGGCGCCCCTTCATGGTCGGCGGCGGGTGACGCTCGAGGACCTCCTCGAAGAAGCGGTTGATCTCGGCGGTGGGCACCCGCTTCTCGTGCTCGGCGAGCGCGGCCTTCACCTGACGGATCAGCTTGTGCGTCCCGCGCCCCGTCTTCGCGCTCACCGGGACGATGGGCGCCCAGGGGGCGAAGGCGAGGATCTCGCGGGTGCGCGTGATCGCGCGCTTGCGCCGCTCGGCGTCGAGGAGGTCGGTCTTGTTGAGGCCGATCACCAGGGCGCGCCCGCGGTCGACCGCGAGCCCCGCGAGGCGCGCGTCCTGCTCGGCGACGCCCTCGTCTGCGTCGATCATGAAGACCACCGCGTCGGCGCGCTCCATCGCGCGGATCGCCTTCATCACGCTGAGGCCCTCGACCCCGCGCTCCTTGCGCACCGCGCGCTTGCGGCGGATGCCCGCGGTGTCGATGAGCACGTAGCGATCGCCGTCGACCTCGATGAGCGTGTCGATGCTGTCGATGGTCGTCCCGGGTCGATCGTCGACGAGCTGGCGGTCCTCGCCGAGGAGCCGGTTGGTGAGCGACGACTTGCCCGCGTTGGGGCGCCCCACGATCGCGAGGCGCGGCACGTTGCCCGGCAGCTGGGTCCCCGGCTCCCGCGCGTCGGGGAGGACCGCGACGACCGCCTCTTCGAGATCGCCGAGCCCGAGGGCGTGCTGGGCGCTGATCGGGATCAGCGTGTCCATGCCCAGCTCGTAGAGGCTCATCGCCTCGTTCGCGCGGCTGGGGGAGTCCGCCTTGTTGGCGGCGTAGATGACCGGCTTCTCCGTGTCGCGCAGGAGCGCCATCGCCTCGCGGTCGGCGGGCATCGGGCCGCTGGTGGCGTCGAGCACGCAGATGACGACGTCGGCCTCGCTGAGCGCGAGCTTCACGTGGTGCGTGATGCCGGCCTTCATCGGGTCATCGCTCTCGGGGTCGAAGCCGCCGGTGTCGATGACCACGCAGTCGCGCCCGAGCATGCTCGCGTCGGCGTAGTGCCGGTCGCGCGTCACCCCGGGCACGTCCTCCACGATCGCGAGGCGCTGCCGCACGAGCCGGTTGAAGAGCGTGCTCTTGCCGACGTTCGGGCGCCCGACGATGGCCACGATCGGCAGGTGCCGCGCGGCGTTGGCCGGCAGGGGCTGGGGCCTGCCTCGCTGACGGCCGCTCACCCCGAGCTCTCCCGCGTGAGGCGGCGCGCCTTGTTCGGGTCACGCGTCCAGTCCTCTTCCACCTTCACGAACAGCTTGAGGAAGACCTTGCGCTGGAGCAGCTCCTCGAGCTCCTTGCGCGCGTCCGAGCCGATGCGCTTGAGCCGCTCGCCGCCGGCGCCGATGACGATGCCCTTGTGCGAGCGCTTGTCGACCACGACCGTGGCCTCGATGCGGGTGACCTTGGTGTCCTCGGCGAAGCGCTCGATCTGCACCGCGACCGCGTAGGGCACCTCCTCGCGGGTGTGCCGCATCAGCGACTCGCGCACGAGCTCGGCCGCGAGGAAGCGGGTCGGCCGGTCGGTGAGGAAGTCCGGCGGATAGAGCACGCCCTCGGGCAGGTGCGCGCGCAGCTCGTCGAGCAGCGGCTGCAGGTTGTCCGAGCCGAGCGCGCTCAGCGGGACCATCGCGGCGAGGCTGAAGCGCTCGGACCACGCGGCGAGCTTGGGCAGCAGCTCCGGCTTCTGCTTGACCAGGTCGACCTTGTTGAGCGCGAGGATCACCGGCTTGCCCACCGCGAGGGCCTGCTCGACGATCTGGGCGTCGGCCGCGTGGATCGGGTCGTTGCCGGCCCCGCGCCGGGTCGCGTCGACCACCACGAGGGTGGCGTCCACGTCCTCGAGCGAGCCCTGGGCCTCCTCGTGGAGGACCCGCCCGAGCACCGAGCGTGGTCGCTCCATGCCGGGCGTGTCGACGAAGGCGATCTGGGTCGGCGGCGACTCGGACGCGTACACCCCGAGCAGGCAGGTCCGCGTGGTCCCGGGCCGGTCGGTGACGATCGCGAGCTTCTGCCCGAGCAGCGCGTTCAGCAGCGTGCTCTTGCCCACGTTGGGGCGGCCGACGATCGCGACGCGACCGGCCCTGGGCTCCTGGGTGCTCATCGGAGCGGGGAGATAGCCCGGCCCGGGCCGGGGGGCCACACGGGCGCGTTGGCACGCGTCGACACGGGCGCGTTGCGCCGGGGCACCGCGCTTGCGAACCTCCCCCCATGGGCATCGCCTCGATCGTGCTCGGCGTGCTGTCGCTGCTCTTCACGGTCGCGGGGTTCTTCGTCTCGTGGATCCCAGTCGTCGGGTCCTATGTGGGCGCGCTGCTGTCGTTCGGCGCCCCGGTGCTCGCGCTGATCGGCGTGATCCTGGGGGGCGTCTCGCTCAGCCGCGCCAAGGCGGACAACCTCGAGACCGGCGTCCCGACGGCGGGCCTGATCGTCTCGGGGATCTCGTTCTTCCCCGCGCTGCTGGTCGCGCTGACCTGCGGCATCTGCGACGTCCTCTGCGCCGGCGCCCACATCTCGGCGCCTCCCCCGGGCTCGCGGCCCACCCCGTCCTACTTCCAAGACGGCGGCGCCGGTCCGAGCCCCGGCCTCGGCGTCGGGACGGGCCCGATCCCCGCGGCCCCGGCCGGCCCCGCTCCCGCTCCGGTCGCGCCCGCCGCGCCGACTCCCGCCGCGCCGACTCCCGCCCCGGCCGCGCCGCCGGCCGACCCCTCGGCCGACCCGACCCAGGGGATCGAGCGGGTGCCGGCCGGCGATCTCCCCGGCAACCCCGCCGCGGAGGGGGCCGGGCAGGGTGTGCCGCCGCCGCCCGCGTTCGACGACCCCTGAGGCATGCACCCCGTCCTGTTCGTGCTCGAGGTCGGCGGGGTCGCGCGCCCGATCGGGAGCTACGGCGCCCTCGCCGCGGTCGCGATCCTCGTCGCCGGAGCCGGCGCGTGGCGCGCCGCCCGGAGGTGCGGTGAGGACGAGGCGCTGACCCTCGCGGCCCTCGCCCTCGCGGTCCTCGGTGGCGGCCTCGGCGCGTGGCTGACCTTTGGCGCGGTCGAGTGGGTGCGGACCGGCTCGCCCGCCGCGATGTGGCAGGGCGGCGGCCTCGTCTTCTTCGGGAGCGTCCCCGGCGCGGCCCTCGGCCTCTGGCTCGCCCGGCGCTGGTTCGGCCTCGACGTCCTCAAGATCGCCGAGCTGAGCGCGCCCACGACCCTGGCCGCCCACGCGATCGGTCGGCTCGGCTGCTTCTTCGGCGGCTGCTGCTACGGCCGGCCCTTCGACGGGCCGTGGGCCGTGGTCTACGAGCGCTCCCTCGCCGGCGCGAGCCCCGTCGGACGTCACCCGAGCCCGCTCTACGAGGCCGTCGCGCTCCTCGCGCTCGCCGCGCTCTTCGCCGCGCGTCCGCCGGCGCGGCCCGGCTCGGGGAGGCGCGCCCTCGCGTGGCTCGCCGGCTACTCGGCCATCCGATTCGCGCTCGAGGGCCTGCGGGGCGACGCGGTGCGCGGCGTGTTCTTCGGCCTCTCGACGTCCCAGTGGATCGCGGCGGCCTGCCTGATCGCGGCCCTCGCGCTGTGGCGACGCACCCGCGGGTTGCTACAAGTCGAGTGATGCGCTGGCCTCTCGTCGCGGTCCTCGGCCTGCTCGCGCCGCTGGTGGCGGGGCAGCTCGGCGGCCCCGGCGATCCGGTGCGCGGCCTGCGGCTCGAGCCGTCGCCCATCGTCTGGCTCGACGCGGGCGCCTTCGTGATGGGCGCGGGCGAGGCCGACATCGCCTACGCGGTCGAGCTCTGCATGGCGGAGCGCCCGCTGCCGATCGAGTCCCTCGGCCCCTCGTCCGACGGCGCGTGCAGCGAGCGCCGCTTCCTCGCCGAGGCGCCGCGGCGCTGGGAGTGGACGGGCGCCTACGGCATCGACCGCGAGGAGGTGACGAACGCGGCGTGGCGCGCCTGCGTGACGGTCGGCCGCTGCCCTCCGTCGCGCATCGGCGACGCCTCGCCCCTCGCGGGCCCGCGCATGCCGGTGACCGGGATCACCTTCGCCGAGGCGAGCGCCTACTGCGCCTTCGCCGGCGGCCGCCTCCCGACCGAGGTCGAGTGGGAGCGCGCGGCGCGCGGGCGGCGCAGCGATCGCTTCCCGTGGGGGCGCCAGTACAACCCGAGCGTGGCCAACCACGGCGTCTCGCCGGAGGGGATGGACGGCTCCGACGGCTTCGCGACCGCGGCCCCCGTCGGCTCGTTCCCGGCCGGCGCGAGCGCGTACGGGCTGCTCGACGTGGCGGGCAACGCCTGGGAGTGGACCACGAGCGCGCCCCGCGCGGAGGACGTCGGCCCGGGCTCCGACCGGTCCGTCTACCGGGTCATCCGCGGCGGCTCGTGGATGCAGCCGGCCGAGGCGATGCGGGTGACCCACCGCGTCTGGATCGGGGCGCACGAGCAGCGGAGCGATCTCGGCTTCCGCTGCGCCTACGATCGCCCGCGCTGACCGCCCGACGTTGACCGCGCGGGGGCGTCCGCTATCCTGCGCCGCCTCGGAGGCCCGGATTTGCAGACGCTTCGCTTCATGATCCCGCTCTCGCTCGTGTGCCTGCTCGGCCTGGGATGCCGCCAGCAGGAGGGAGATGTCTGCGAGAGTTACAGCGGCGGGCAGGGTGACTGCGACGAGGGGCTGCAGTGCTGCGGGGCCAGGGACGGGGTCCGAGGGCGGTGCATGCCCACCGGTACCTGTCCCATGCCGGACGCGGGGACGGACGCGGGGCCGGACGCGGGCCCTGACGCGAGCGTCGTCGACGCAGGGCCGGACGCGGGTGAGGTCGACGCGGGCGAAGTCGACGCCGGCGAGGTCGACGCGGGTCCCGACGAGGACGCCGGCCCGGGCGACGCGGGTCCCGGCGACGCGGGCCCCGGCGACGCGGGCCCTGGCGACGCGGGCCCTGGCGACGCGGGCCCTGGCGACGCGGGCACCGACGGGGGCTGACCCGCGGATCCGTCGGGGCCTCCCCCACGTGACGCTGCTACCATCCGGGGCATGACGGCGTCTGTGCTCCGAGGTGCCGTGTGAAGGTTTGCCCGCGCTGCTCGGAGCTGTATCCCGACGAAGCCGGGCAGTGCCCCAAGGACGGCACGCCGCTGCGCAAGGTCCTCGACCCGCTGATCGGCAAGACGGTCGGCGGGCGCTTCCGCCTCATCCAGCGCCTCGGATCGGGCGGGATGAGCAGCGTCTATCTCGCGCGCCACGTCCTCATCGATCGCCTGATGGCGATCAAGACGCTGCGCCGCGATCTCGCCCGTGACCCGATCCAGCGCGACCGCTTCCTGCGCGAGGCGCGCGCGGTCAATCGCATCAACCACGACAACATCGTGGAGATCAGCGACTTCGGCGAGACCGAGGACGGCCTCGTCTACCTCGTGATGGAGTACGTGCCGGGCGACCCGCTCCTCAAGGTGATGGGCACCGAGGGGCCGTTCTCGTCGCTCCGCGCGCTCGACGTCATCGAGCAGTGCGCCAACGCCCTCGCGCGCGCCCACCAGATGGGCGTCATCCACCGCGATCTCAAGCCCGAGAACATCCTCATCGTCCAGCGTCGCGACCGCCGCGACTTCGTGAAGCTGCTCGACTTCGGCATCGCGAAGATCCTGGACGCGCCCTCGCTCACCGGCAGCCAGCAGATCTTCGGCACGCCCGGCTACATCGCGCCCGAGTACATCCAGAGCACCGACATCGACGGCCGCGCCGACCTCTACTCGCTCGGCTGCATCCTCTACGAGCTGGTCACCGGCGCGCTCCCGTTCGACTACGAGTACCCGGGCGACCTGCTCGTGAAGCACGTCACCGAGCCCCCGGTCCTGCCGAGCGAGCGCCTCGCGAGCGTCGATCCGCCGATGGAGGCGTTCATCCTCCGCTGCCTCGAGAAGGACCCCGCCGAGCGCTTCCGCGACGCCTACCACTTCCTCGCCGAGCTCGCCGCCGTCCGCGAGCGCCTCGGGCCGGACGAGAGCTGGGGCGGCCTCGACGAGGCGCACGACACCATGGTCCCGCCCGCCACCGCGGAGGCGCGCGACACCGAGGCCCTCTTCGACTCGCTGGCGCGGGCGCTCGAGCCGGCCGCGGACGAGCGCGAGCCCACGAGCCCCGACGGGATCGAGGTCGGGCGCGACACGCTGATCGACGGCCTCCGCAGCTCGGGCGAGCACCCGGTCGTCGCGGGCCCCGACGAGGAGCCTTCGATCCCCGTCCCGCCCGCGATCGACGGCGACCTCACCCCGGCCTCGATCGTCCCGCCGGTCCTCCAGCTCGAGCCGACCCCGGTGACGATCAACCGCGACGGCCTGCTCGGCGCCCACCGCTGGCGGCGCCGGTTCGACGCGATCGTGGCCCACCTCGAGAAGCTCGGGGGCGAGGCCCCGCCCGAGATCGATCACGCGCTCCGCTTCGCGTCTCGCTCCCTCGAGGAGCTCGAGGACGCGGTCAAGAGCGCGGGCGCGTATCAGGAGGCGGTGGAGGCGCTCCACGAGCGGGCGCGCGACTTCAAGGCGACGCTCGGTCGGGCGATCGACGACGTGGCCGGGCGCCTCTCGGCCGAGCGCGGCGTGTTCGAGGCCCTGGCCGCGCGCCGGAACACCCTGCGGTCCCAGCGGGAGGCCGCGCGCGTCCGCCTGCGCCGCGGCGCAGGCTCCGAGGGCGAGGCCGACGCGCTCCTCTGGGAGCTCGCCGCGGTCGAGGAGGAGCTGCGCGGGGTCGGCCAGGCCTGCGACGCCCTCGAGGCGCGCCTCGCGGAGCTCACCTCCGAGCTCACGTCCAACGGCGAAGGGCTCGAGAAGGAGCGCTCCCAGCTCGTCCGCGTCCTCGACGCCCAGATGCTCCGGCTCGAGTCCACCGCGAACGGCCTGCGGCGCCCCCTCGAGGAGGTCGAGCGCTACCTGCGCGAGCGGTGGCCGGCGACCGGGCGCAGCGAGGGTGGGGCTTCCCCCGCCGGCGCGAGCTGACGCGCGCGTTCCGCGCCCGCGCGCTCCTGCCTCGGGCGCGATCCGACTGGCGCGCTCCCGCCTCGGGCGCGATCCGACTGGCGCGCGCCCGCGCCTCGCGCGCAATCCGGCCCGCGAGGCGCGCACGCAGTTGACGGTCAAGGCCGCATCTGACTACCGTTCCGCGTGCTCAGAATCCAACGACACCGCGGTACGGGCGCGCGGATCGCCGCCCTCGTCGTCCCCACCCTGCTCGCGCTCGCGGCGATGTCGCCGGGCGCGGCCCACGCGCAAGATCGAAACCGCGCGCGGTCCCTCTACAACGAGGCCCAGGCGCTGTTCGAGTCGGGGCAGTACGCCCAGGCCGAGGCGTCCTTCCGGGCGGCCTATCAGGCGATGCCGAACCCGGTCGTGCTCCGCGCGATCGCGGCCGCGCAGGAGCAGCAGGGCAACATCCCGGGCGCGATCGAGACCTTCGAGCGCTACCTCGCGGAGTCGCCCAACGCCTCGGATCGCGCGGAGGTGGAGGCGAGGCTCACCCAGCTCCGGTCGCGGCCGGCCACCGTCACGGTGACGAGCACCCCACCGGGCGCGCAGATCGTGGTCGACGGCCGAGACACCGGCCGCGTCACGCCGTCCGAGGTCGAGATGGCGCCGGGCGAGCACGCGGTGGAGCTGCGCCTCAACGGCTACTCCAGCGCGAGCCAGACGTTCACCGCCCAGGCGGCCACCCGGGTCCGCCTCGAGCTGAGCCTGACGCCGGGCGAGGGAGACCCCCTCGGCGCGAACGGCGGCGACGGCCAGGGAGCGTCGGGCGGCGACGATGGCGGCGACGGCGGCAACAGCGGCGACCCCTCGGTGGGCGTGTGGGTGACGGCCGGGATCGCGGCCGCGGCGCTGGTGAGCGGCACGGTGTTCGGCTTCCTCGCGCTGAGCGAGCAGAGCAACTTCGACTCCACCCCCAACCACGAGATCGCCGATCGCGGCGAGGTGTTCGCGCTCGTCGCCGACATCAGCTTCGGCGTCGCGGCGGCCCTCGCGATCACCTCGATCGTCCTCTACATCGTCGAGAGCGGCGACAGCGGCGAGTCGGACTCGGCCTCGAACGACGAGGGCCCGCGCCTCACCGTCGCCCCCTTCGCTTCACCCCAGGGCGGCGGCGCGGCCGCGCAGCTTCGCTTCTAGGAGGCCGGATCGTGACCCGCATTGAACGCGCGCTCAGCATCATCTCCTTCGCCCTCGTGGCGAGCTCCCTCCTCGGCTGCCAGCTCGTGGTTGGCTTCGACCGCGATCGCATCGTGGACGCGGGCGACGCGGGTGACCCGATGGACGCCGGCCCCGGCGACGCGGGCCCCGGTGACGCCGGGCCCGACGACGACGGCGGCCCGCGCTGCGGCAACGCCATGCTCGACACCGGCGAGGGCTGCGACGACGGCAACGCGACGGCCGGCGACGGCTGCAGCGCCGCGTGCGACGTCGAGGCCGGCTGGACCTGCCCCACGGAGGGCGCGGCCTGCGTCGAGACCTGCGGCGACGGCATGATGGTCGGCGGCGAGTTCTGCGACGACGGCTTCACCGACGCCTGCGGGACCTGCAACGCCGACTGCACCGCGGCCGGCGCGGGGGCGACCTGCGGCGACGGCGCGGTCTGCGCCGAGGCCGAGGAGTGCGACGACAGCGGCACCGCCACCGGCGACGGCTGCGACGACGTCTGCGAGATCGAGATGGGCTTCGTCTGCACCGGCGAGCCCTCGGTCTGCGCCGAGACCTGCGGCAACGGGACGCTCGACGCGGGCGAGACGTGCGATCCGGGGGCGACGCCCGTGACCGGGTGCACGAACTGCCAGATCGACAGCGGCTACATGTGCAGCGGGACGCCCTCCACCTGCGCGACGGTCTGCGGCGACTCGATGGTCGTCGGCACCGAGATGTGCGACGACGGCGGCACCACCGCGGGCGACGGCTGCGACGCGATGTGCGCGGTCGAGGCCGGCTGGAGCTGCGTCAACATGCCCTCCACCTGCATGGAGGTCTGCGGCGACAACATGACCGTGGGCGGCGAGATGTGCGACGACGGCAACACGGTCTCCGAGACCGCGTGCCCCTACGGCACCGCGAGCTGCACGACGTGCAACGCCGACTGCTCGATGCCGCTCCCCCTCACGGGGAACACCTGCGGCGACGGCGCGCTCGACATGGTCAACGAGGGCTGCGACGACAACAACACCACGGCCGGCGACGGCTGCTCGGCGACCTGCACGGTGGAGACCGGCTGGACCTGCACCGGCACGACGCTCTCGACCTGCGCGCCCGTCTGCGGCGACGGGATGACGGTCGGCCCCGAGGCGTGTGACGACGGCAACACCGTGACCGAGACGGCCTGCCCCTACGGCACGGCGTCCTGCATGGGCTGCAACGCGACGTGCACGGTGGAATCGCCCCTCACGGGCAACGTCTGCGGCGACGGCAACCGCGACGTGGCCAACGAGGGCTGCGACGACGGCGACACCACCGCGGGCGACGGCTGCTCGGCGACGTGCACCGTGGAGACGGGCTGGACCTGCACGGGGACCGCGCCCTCGGCGTGTACCGAGACCTGCGGCGACCGCATGGTCGTCGGGGGCGAGGCCTGCGACGACGGCAACACGAGCGCCTGCGGCCTCTGCAACGCGGACTGCAGCGCGGCGATCACCCTCGCCCCGGCCACCGGGAGCATCACCGCGATCGCGGCCGGGAGCCTCGCCGACGGCGAGACCTTCACCCTCAACGACGGCGTGACCAGCGTAGTCTTCGAGCTCGACCCTGCGGCGAACGGCGCGGGGGGGACGAACGTGGCGGTGACGTTCGGAGCCGCGGACGCCGACACCGTGGTCGCCACCGCGATCCGCGACGCGGTCAACGCGGCCGCGATCAACATCACGGCGTCCGTCACCGCCGCGGTGGTGACGCTGACCAACGACAACAACGGCTCGGCCGGCAACGTCGCGATCACCGAGACGGTGGCCGCGGGCGGCTTCACGGTCACCGGCATGACCGGCGGCGCGGGCCGGGACTGCCCGGCGCCCACCGGCTGCACGAGCGGCGACGTCTGCACGAGCGGCACCTGCACCGCCAACATGTGCATGTGAGCTGAGCCGACCCGCCGGCGGCTCACTGCATGTGCAGGTGGACGCCGGTGGGGGGCTCGCGGTTCACCCGGTTGCGGAGCGCGCGGGCGAGCATCACGACCGCGGCGGAGCTGAGCCCGCCGCGGAAGCTCTCGTCCGCGTCGAGCATCGCGCGGAGGAGGAAGTTCGCGTCGCCGACGTCGAACTCCGCCCAGCCCAGCACGTAGGTCGCGCGGCTCGGCAGCATCCCCGTCTCGAAGAGCCAGCGCCCGCCGTCCATCGCCCCCTCGAGCGCCTCGAGCTCGACGAGGTGCGGGCCGCGCTCACGCAGGATCATGTGCCCGCCGGTGCCGACGAGCGGCCGGTCGACGTTCCAGTCGAACTCGACCCCGTCGGTGGTCGGCTCGCCGGTGAGCGTCGCGGTGCTCCCCTGGATGAGCGCCTGGGCGAAGGCCTCGGGGTTCAGCATGATGCCGCGGACCTGCGCCTCGGTGCGGTTGTAGCGCGTGAGCACCACCGACTGGCGGAGCGACGCGCCCGACGACTCGATGACCACCAGGTCGCCGCGGCGCAGGAGCGGCTCGAGCGCGCGGACCTCGATGTTCGGCCGGTGCATCCCCTCGCTGGCCGGGGGCCGCGTGTGCCCGACCCGGCGCTCCGCTTCGGCCTGGGTGCGGGTGAGCGCGGCGAGGCCGGTGGCGAGGGTGATCGAGCGGCTGAGGCTGCGGCCGACGTTCTCCATCTGCCGGGTGACCGCGTTCGCGCCGCGCAGATCGATCCGCGCTGACAGCGCGAGCCGGCACCGATCGGGCCCGAGCGGGATGACGCGCCACACCTGCCGGCCGTGGCCGAGGTCGCCGCCGTTCTGCTCGACCACCATGCGGTAGCCCCGCCGCTCCTGGCCCGGCGGCGGCGCGAACAGCGTCAGCATCGCCTGCCCGCCGAGGGTGAAGAGGCTGGTCCGCCACTGCCACTCGTAGGCCATCGTGTCGCCGCTCCGCTCGCGCACGTTCACGCTCGAGATCGCCGGCATGAACTCCGGGTAGCGCGTGGGGTGAGAGAGCACCTCCGCCACCACGCGCGCCGGGGCCTCCACGTCCGCGAGCAGGTGCACCGCGGGGAGGGTCGGCGGCGTCGGCAGCTCGATCAGCCCGACTGGGCCGTAGCCGAGGAGCGGCTCGACCCGCGTCATCTCCGCGCGCGTGAAGCCGCGCAGCGGGGCGACGAGGGCGTCGTGGGGGGGCGGCGCCTCGGGCTGGGCCGCAGCCGAGGACGCGCCGAAGGCGAGGGAGAGCGCGAGCCCGGCGAGGGCCGCGCGAGCGGGGGCAAGCAGGCGCACGATGCATGTGACGAGGGACACCCCGGGGATAGTCAATCGTCGATGCGCGGGCCGCCCTCTGCTACACCAGGGCCCCATGAAGATCTTCATCGACACCGCGGACGTGGCCGAGATCCGCGACGCGGCCGCCATGGGCGTCGTCGACGGCGTCACCACCAATCCGTCCCTCGTCGCGCAGACCGGACGCTCGTACCGCTCGGTGATCGAGGAGATCTGCGAGATCATCGACGGCCCGATCAGCGCCGAGGTCCTCTCGACCGACCTCGAGGGGATGCTCAAGGAGGCGCGCGACGTCGCGACCTGGCACCCGAACGTGGTCGTGAAGATCCCCCTCATCCCGGACGGGCTGAAGGTCGTCCGCACGCTGACCGACGAGGGCATCAAGACGAACGTGACCCTCTGCTTCAGCCCGACCCAGGGGATGCTCGCGGCGAAGGCCGGGGCGACGTACATCAGCCCGTTCCTCGGCCGCATCGACGACATCAGCTGGGACGGCATGGAGCTGATCGGTCAGCTCCGGACCATCTACGACAACTACGGCTTCGACACGCAGATCCTCGCGGCGTCGATCCGGCACCCCAAGCACGTCGTCGAGTGCGCGCTGATCGGCGCCGACGTGGGCACGATGCCGCACAAGGTCATCCTCCAGCTCGCCAAGCACCCGCTGACCGACGCGGGGCTCGCGAAGTTCCTCGCCGACGCGGCCAAGATCCCGCCGACGTGAGCGCTCGCCTCCTCGCCGCGGCGCTCGCCGCCGTCGCCGTGTCCGTCGCGCTCGGCGCCTCGCCGGCGCGTGCCCAGCTCGATCAGCCGGCCGGCGCCGCGCACGCGCACTTCGTCGCCTCTCCTCAGGGCGACATCGGCGGCGGTCTGAGCGCGGACATCGCCTACGCGATGGACATCTTCCGCCTCGGCGGCTTCTTCGGCGTGGTCGCCGTGCCGAGCGACGAGGACACGCGCAACCGCATCTTCATGCCGCTCGCGGCTTCGCTGGGCATCGAGCTGCTCGGAGACGTCGTGGGCTTCTCGCTGCGCGCGCGCGGCGGGCTCTGGGGCGGCGCGACGCAGGAAGTGAAGCTCACCGCGGGCGGCTTCGTCGGCGGCGGCGCCTACCTCCTCATCGCGCTCGGGCCCGGCGTCGGCATCAGCCTGGGGCTCGACGTCTGGGGGCTGTTCGGGGACGGGGAGACCGCGCTCATCGCGCCCGGCGCCGGCCTCAGCTGGTCGCCCGCCCCGCCCGAGCCCGTGGAGCCGAGCGAGTGAGCTCCGAGCTCGGCCGCGGCCCCGCGATCGAGGTCGCGGTGGTCGCGGACGACACCGCGACCGCCCGCTGCGACGAGGGCTTCCTCAAGCTGCGGCGCCTCACCCTCGAGAACCGCTACCCCGACGGCTCACGGAGCGCGCCCTATCGCTACGACCTGGTCGATCGCGACGCGCTCGACGCGGTCGCGATCGTCCTGTTCGCCCGCGGCCCCGAGGGCGTCGAGGTCTGTCTCCGCACCGCGCTGCGTCCGCCGCTCGCGCTGCGCGACGACGCGACCTCCGGCGTGCAGTGGGAGATCCCGGCCGGGCTCATCGAGCCGGAGGAGCGAGGCCCCGAGGGGGCGCGACGGTGCGCCGCGCGCGAGGCGCTCGAGGAGGTCGGGGCGACCCTCGCGGCGGAGGCCTTCGAGGCCCTCGGGCCGCCGGTCACGCTGAGCCCCGGGG